>NZ_JASCAE010000037.1:0-71291 GCF_029967975.1 Pseudomonas sp. V98_8 | reverse complement strand
TACCGGCCTGTCACGCCGGGGGTCGCGGGTTCGAGTCCCGTCCGCTGCGCCATATCTGCCCCGAGGCCCACTGAACGCCTTGGAGCTACGAAGAAAGCCACTGCTTTACTTCGCGTCGATAGCAAAGACCCTGGTCGAAAGGCCGGGGTTTTTTGTGTCTGAAATTTGGCTTCTTCTCCTCTGTGATACCTCCCCTCGAATCTTTCTGCGTAACGGCGAACTTCTGAAGCCGTGGCCAACCAGCTGCGTCGAAAAGTCGCGGTTTTTTGATTTTCTGGTCAGTTTTTTGTTTTCCGCGAGCGAATAAACCTTTAAAGTTAACCTTTCGGTCAACTTCGCATTGTCATCACGGCCCCTTGCATCGTCAAAAGGGGCTTCTGCACGACTCGAGATTTCCAGAACATAACCAGAAGGGTGGCCTCCATGGCCGCTCATAGGATGATCCATGTCCAACCGTGAAATATCCCGGCGCTCGTTCCTTCAGGGCGGGCTGGTGGCGGGTGTGAGCGTGACGCTTGCACCGCTGAGCAGTCAGGCGCTGGCAGCCTTGATGGAAAACAGCGTCACCGTGCCGTCCGAGCAATGGCTTGGTAACAACGGCAAGGCACGCGCCCGCAACGACGCCTTGTCCAAGGTCTGCGGCAGCAAGGTCTTTGCCCGCGACATCCGTGCCAAGGACATGCCGGGCTGGCCGCAGCAGCAAGGCCACGCCATGCTGCTGAAAACCATCAAGGCCGACCGTATCTATGACGGCTATGACCTGTCGTGGCTCGGTGCCGACCTGCAGCCCGATCGCATCGTCACCGCCGACGACCTGGTCAAGGATGGCATCGTCTTCCCCGAAGAGCACGCCCCTGACCCACTGTTGCCGGCCGGCAAGGTGCCGATGTTCATCGGTCACCCAGTGGCGATCCTGATCTGGAACGACTTCGAACGTTTCCGCCAGGCCAAGGCTCAGCTCAAGTTCAATGACAAGGCCATTCGCTACGGTGAAAAAGTGCCGTTCTACGAAGGCGATCCCTATGGCAGCTTCCGTTACGTGCGCGTGGGCGGGCCGACCTCGGCGGACGAAGACGAATTCGCCAGCCTCAAGGACTCGATCCTGTTTCCGATGCTGAAAAACCGTCGCCCGGTGTGGAATTCCCAGCCAAACCTGCACGGCAACCTGACCGAGCGCGGCCTGTTCTACGCCGACCGCATGAAGCAGCAGATCGATACGCCGCCAGACAACTGGCTGGTATTCGACGAGCGCTACAAGACCCCGTCGATCGAACCCGCGGCGATGGAACCGGACAACGGCAACGGCTGGTACGACCCGGCGACCAAGACCCTGCACTTTGTCGTTGCGACACAGTGCCCGCTGGAGACCGCAACCGAGACCGCGAAGATGATCGCGCCGTCGCGTTTCGGCCTGGCGAACCTGAACATGCATCCTGGCTACACCGTCGGCTACGGCTCGAAAGACCACAACATTTTCGTCTACTACGCGGCCTTGGCGGCGTTGTACGGCGCCGGTGTCCCGGTACGCCTGGCCAACGACCGCTACGAGCAATTCCAGAGCGGCATCAAGCGTCACCCGTTCGATATCCGCTATCAGTTGGCGGTGGACAAGACCGACCACAGCTTCAAGATCTTCCGCGCCGAGATGAGCGTCGACGGCGGCGGGCGGGTCAACTACAGCCCGTCTGTAGCGGCAGTAGGCGCCACGGCGGCGCAGTCGATCTACTACATGCCGCAGAACGATCTGCAGGTCACCGCCTATCATTCGCGCGCGGTGGAAGCCGGGTCGATGCGCGGCTACGGCACGCTGCAGAGCATGGCGGCCACGGAAATGATGGTCGATGAAATTGCCGATCGCCTCGGGGTCGATGCCATTGAATTGCGGCGCAAGAACGCCCTGCGTTCGGGCATGAAAAACACCCAGGGCGCGATCCCGGCCGGTGCGCTGCGCCTGCACGAGATTCTCGACAAGGCCGCGGTCAACGAAGTCTGGAAAAACCGTCAGGCGATCAAGCAACAACGTGAATCGGCGGACCCGGACCACTGGTATGGCGTCGGTTTCGCCATTTGCCAGAAAGACTTCGGCACCGGCTCCGAAGCGCCGATGGCCAGCATCGAATACACCATTGACGGTCGCATCACCCTGCGCCACATCGGTATCGAAATCGGTACCGGCATGTCTACCTCGCAGGCGATGGTAGTGGCCGATTTCCTCGGCAGCCCGGCGCACGAAGTGAAGACCGGTGAAACCGAATGGGAAGAGTTGCAGCTGATCAGCGGCGGCAACCCGTACATCATGAGCCAGGCCGAACAGGACAACTTCCTGCGCAACCCGCGTTGGGTCGGCAAGGTCGCGTCGGCGTCGTCGGCGACCAACTCCGCCTATTACTTCAGCCACGCCACCCGTGAAGCGGCGCGTGTGCTGTTCAACCACGGCCTGTGGCCGGCGGCGCTGGAGATCTGGCGCCAAGGCCCCTACGGCGGCCAGGCCAACCCTTACGTGGTGCGCCGCGAGGACGCCCATTGGGTCGACGGCAAGCTCACCGCCAACGGCATGGAACCCTTGCCGTTCGCAGTATTGGCCAAGCGTGCCCACGAACGGGGCCTAGTCACCGGTGCCACGGTGCACGGCTTCAACCGCTGGAGCTGGGCTGAGGCCGAGTACAGCATCGACGGCGTGCGTGAGCGTTTGCCGCTCGATGGCCTGGCGGTCAAGTACGGCGACGGTGCGCCGAAGGCGAAGAAAGCGCAGATGAGCAGCGCCGGTTTCCATCTGCTGGATCGGCAGAACATCGCCTATCCGCCAACCCAGTTGAACAATGCGGCGGTGACTTACTACAGCCCCGTGGCGACGCTGGTGGAAGTGAAGGTGAACAAGGGTTCGAACGAAGTGTCGGTGCTCAATCACCACTCGTGGGTCGAGTGCGGTCGGGTGCTGGTGGAAGAGTTGGTCAAGGGCCAGATCGAAGGTGGCATCGCCATGGGCATCGGCCACGCGCTGATGGAAGAAATGCCGCTGTACGAAGGCGGACCGGGGGAGGGTGACTGGAACTTCAACCGTTACCGCTTGCCGATGGCGCGGCACGTGGCGGTGTGGAAGCAGACCGCGGAAATCCTGCCGCCGCTATCGCCGAGCGATCCGTCCAAGGGCATCGCCGAGGTGGTGATGATCCCGGTGGTCGGTGCCATTGGCAACGCCGTGGCCCACGCCATTGGCAAGCGTGTCCGCGACCTGCCTATCACTTCTGCACGCATCAAGGAGGCCCTCAATGGCTAACCGTCCGCTTCAACTGACCCTCAACGGTCAATCCGTCGGCCCGGTGGACATCCCTGATGACCTGCCGATGATCGACTACCTGCACGAGTACAAGAACCTCACTGGCTCGCGCCTGGGCTGCGGCCAAGGCATTTGCCACGCCTGCGTGGTGATCGTCGACAACCCCGACGGCACCAGTGAAGAAGTGCGCACCTGCATCACCGGCGCACACTATTTCGAAGGCAAGAAAGTCCGGACCATCGAAGGTCATGCGACCCGTGACGAGCAGGGCAAGGTCACCGAGCTGAACCCGATCCAGCAGCGCTTCGTCGACGAGTTCGCCTTCCAGTGCAGCTACTGCGCGCCAGGTTTCGTGAATGCCGCGACGGTGCTGGTGGAAAAGCTGCAGCGTCAGCCGATCGTCAAGAGCCAGCTGGAAAAAGTCATCGAGGACAGCCTCGGTCACCACATCTGCCGTTGCACCGGATACGTGCGCTACTACAGCGCCACGCGCAACGTGCTGACCGATCTCGGCCTGGTCAAGGAGGGCTAAGCATGAAGCAATTACTTACCCGCCTGACCCTGGCGGTCGGCCTGGCTGTGCCCGTGTTGCTGGCGCAGGCGGATGATCAGGTCAAGCGCGGCGAATACCTCGCCCGCGCCGCTGACTGCATGGCCTGCCACACCGCACTGGGTGGCGCGCCCTATGCAGGCGGCCTGGCGATCGTCTCGCCGTTCGGTACCATCTACGGCACCAACATCACCCCGAGCAAAGAGCACGGCATCGGCTTGTACAGCGATGATGAGTTCTTCGCGGCGCTCACCGAAGGCAAGCGACGTGATGGCGCCAACCTGTACCCGGCGATGCCCTACACCTCGTATCACCTGGTACCGCGTGAGGATTCCGACGCGATCCACGCCTACCTGAAAACCGTCGAGCCGATTGAGCGCGCCGCGCCGGTCACGAGCCTGAGTTTTCCGTTCAACGTGCGCCTGGGCCTGATGGGCTGGAACATGATGTACGGCAAGGACGTGAAGCTGGCTGCGACCGAAGGCAAAAGCGAAGCCTGGAAGCGTGGCCAGTACATGGTCGACGTGCTCGGTCACTGTGGCGAATGTCACACCCCACGTGGTCTGCCGGGTGCGATGCAGCAGGATAAACGCATGACCGGCGGTATTCTCAACGGCTACCTGGCACCAAGTCTCTTGGCCACTGACCTGGCGGCCCGTGGCTGGAATCACCAGGACCTGAGCTCGTTCCTCAAGCACGGCATGAGCGCCCAGGGCACCATGTTCAACGAGATGTTCCCGGTGTTCCACAACAGTACCCAGGGCCTCAACGATCCGGACCTGGCGGCGATGGCAACCTTCCTCCTCGGCGACCAGCCGCCAGCGGCGAAAGTCTTGACCGACGTGCCGCTGGACCAGCTCAGTGCCAGCGCACAGCGCGGCCGGCAGGACTACCTGAACGTCTGTGCCGGTTGCCACGCGCCGGGTGGCGAAGGCAAACCGCATATTGCCGTCGCCATGCGCGGCAATACCACCCTGCGCCTGGAAGATCCGCGCAACCTGGTTCGGGTGATCGACGATGGCATCGGCGAGCAGAAGTTCGCAGGATTCGAACACATGCAACCCATGCCCGGTTTCGCGCAAAAGCTCACCGACGAGCAGCTTGCGGACCTGTTGAACTACCTGCGCCAGGTGTGGGGCGGTCAACCGGGTGACCTGGCCTTGAACGATGTGCAGAAGCTGCGGGCTGACGCGCCGCCGCTCGAGCACAAGGCGCACTGACATGCAGCATCTGGATCTGCAGGTAGTGCGCCGCGCGCTGGCATGGTCGGCGGCCGGACAGCGTGTGTGGCTGTGCAGCGTACTGGCCACCTACGGCTCGGCGCCTCGGGCGCCGGGTTCGTTGCTGGCGGTGAATGCTGACGGGCAGTGGATCGGATCGCTGTCCGGTGGGTGCGTCGAGGAGGACTTCCTCGAACGCGTCGCCGAAGGTGCATTCGAGCAAACGGTCAGCGTCGTGCGCTACGGCGAAGGCGATGACCCGCGCTCGCGGATCAGCCTGCCCTGCGGTGGCGTGCTCGAAGTGCTGGTGGAAAAGCTCGAGCCCGTCTGTGAGGTGCAGGCGCATCTGCGGGAGCTGGAGTCGGCGCTATTGGGCCGGCGTCGGCTGATCCGTGAAGTCGACCTGGCCAGCGGCGCGCGCAGTCTGTTCGATGATCGCGAGCAGGGTGTGCGCGTCGAGCGCGAGATCGATCGCGTCAGGCTGCGCATCGGTGCGGCGCAGCGCCTGTTGCTGGCCGGGTACTCCAGTGTCGCGCAGGCCTGCGCGGAGTTCGCCATAGGCCTGGGCTTCGAGGTGATTCTTTGCGATCCGCGGGACGAAGTGCTGGAAGGCGTGGTGCTGGGTAACGTGGAGATTCGTCGTCAATTGCCCTCGGTGTTCATCGCCGACGGGGGCTGCCACAGCGACACGGCGGTGGTGGCGCTGACCCACGATCCGCGCATCGATGACCTGGCGATGATGGAAGCGGTGCGTACCGACGCGTTCTACATCGGCGTGATGGGATCACTGCAGACTTCGCAAAAGCGCTTCGAGCGCTTGCGGCGCATTGGTGGGCTGGGTGAAGCGCAACTGGCGCGGATCCATGCGCCCATCGGGCTGAACCTGGGCAGCAAGACCCCGGCGGAAATCGCCCTGGCGGTACTTGCCGATATCCTGCGAATTCGCAGCGGGATCCCTCGCGATCGGCTGTGATGCAGTCCCTGTCAGGGCTAAGGCTTGTTCGAAAGGAGGCTCGTCGCTTGATTGGACGAGCCTTTTTTGTTGTGCGTCATTCTTGACACTGTCCGGTCAGCTTCTCTAGGATGCTGCCCATGCGCCGATTTAAACAGCTACTTGCGGGGCGCCAGGTAACTCATTGAGTTACCGACAGAAGCTTGAAGCAGGCTTCGAAATACCGCTAAAGCGCTGGTTCGGTGTTGCCTCTCACCTGCCATGCAGACTTTTTGAGGCTGAGACACGACTCGATGAATGCACTAAGCCCTGTTGTACGTCCCGCGCCGATCACGGCACATCTCACCCAGCGCAATCCAAAAATCCTGCTTGGCGGTAAACATCAGCCGACGCTCCTGCGTTATCTCGATGGTTGGCCACGTCGTATCGGTGGGCCAGCAGCTTTCCTGATCCAGTTTGTCGAAGACGGTGAATCCCTGGCGCGTTTTGCCGCGGACAGTTTTGACCTGGCAGTGATTCAGTCGCCAAGCGTCGAAGACGCCCCGGAAATGATCAGGCAACTGACCCGTGTCGCCCGGCAAGGGCTGATTACCCGTCGCTGAGGCCTCAGGGATAGTCGATCTCGACGATGTACACACACTGCTCACCCGTCGGTGTCTGGACCCGTACTTCGGCGTCCAGGGCCTTGCCGATCAGGGCGCGGGCCAAGGGCGAGTCGATGCTGATCAAGCCCTGTTTCAGGTCCAGTTCATCCGGCCCGACGATGCGATAGCGTGATTGCTTGCCATCCTCGTCTTCAATCGTGACCCAAGCGCCAAAATAAACTTTGTTCGGATCGCTGGGCTTTTCACTGACGACCTTGAGGGCTTCCAGGCGTTTGGTCAGGAAGCGCACGCGACTGTCGATTTCGCGCAGCATTTTTTTGCCGTAGGTGTATTCGGCGTTTTCCGAACGATCGCCCTGGGCTGCCGCTTCGCTGACTGCTTGCGTCACTTGGGGGCGGCGTACGTGCCACAGTTCATGAAACTCGGCGCGCATCCGCGCTTCACCTTCGGGGGTGATCAGCGCGGTACCGGCGGTACGGGGAGGGCGATAACGGCTCATGGCAACTTTTCTTCGAATCAGGAGCGCTTGAGTCTATCAACCCTCGCGCAGGACTGTCAGGGGGCTGGCATTCAGGGCGCGCCGGGTGCCGAACACACCAGCACCGCCGATCAGCACGGCGCCGATCAGTGGCAGCACCAGCAGCCATGGATGCGGATGCCAGGGGAGGTCAAAGGCGTAGCGGTAGAGCACCAGGCTGACGACTTCCGAACCGAGTGCCGCGAGCAGGCCGCTGACCGCGCCGAGCAATCCGAACTCGATCCGTCGTGCCTTCACCAGCAGTTGCCGTTCGGCCCCCAGCGCCCGCAGCAGGGCGCCCTGGCGAATGCGTTCGTCCAGGGTCGCCTGCAGGCCGGAAAACAACACCGCCATCCCTGCCGCCAGGACAAACAACAGTACGTATTCCACTGCCAGGGTGACTTGGGCGAGGATGCTGCGCAATTGCGCCAGCAGCGCTTCGACTTGCAGGATCGTCACCGCCGGAAAACTGCGCGACAGGTCGACGATCTGCTGGTCATGCCCTGCCGCCAGATAGAAGCTGGTCAGGTAGGTGGCGGGCAAATCCTTCAGGGTGCCTGGCTGGAAAATCATGAAGAAGTTCGGCTGGAAATTATCCCAGTTGATCTCCCGCAGGCTGGTGACTTTCGCCTCGCGATTGGCCCCGCCGACCGTAAAGACCAGATGGTCGCCGAGCTTGAGTTTCAAGCTCTCGGCGACCTTGCCCTCCACCGACACGCCGGGGATGTCATCCGGCGGTTGCTCTGGCCACCAATGGCCGGCGGTGATCTTGTTGCCCGCGGGCAGGTCTGCCGCCCAGGTCAGGCTCAGGTCACGCTGGATAGCCCGGTCACCCGCCGATTCCTTGGTGACGATTTGCTGCACCGGTTCACCATTGATGCTGATCAGTCGTCCGGGGACTACCGGATACAGTGGCGCCGATTGCGCCGACAACGAGATCAGGCGGTCGGTGAACGCCTGCTTGTCCGCAGGCAGGATATTCAGGGCAAAATAGTTCGGTGCGTTCCTGGGCAGCTGGTTCTGCCAGGTGTCCAGCAACTCGCCGCGCAGCAGGGCGATCAACGCCATCGACAGCAGGATCAGGCCGAATGCCAGGGACTGCCCTGCGGCTGCCAGCGGATGGCGCAGCAATTGGCCCAGCCCCAGGCGCCACGGCAGGGAGGCACGAGCCAGCAGGCGTCGCAGGCTTTTCAATAGCAGCAACAGCAAGCCACCCAATATCAGTGCCGCGACCACGCCGCCGCCGAGCAGGGCGAAGGTCAGCACCAGGTCAAGGCTCAGGCGCCACATGATCAGCCCGAGGGCGCCCAGCGCCGCGCCGTAGACCATCCAGGTGCTGGAAGGGATCGGCAGCAGGTCCCGGCGCAAGACACGCAAGGGGGGAACCCGACCCAACGCCGCCAGCGGCGGCAGGGCAAAACCAGCCAGGGCCACCAGTCCGGTGCCGATACCGGCGATGGCCGGGAGCAGGCCGCCCGGCGGGACATCGGTCGGCAACAAATCGTGCAGCAAGGCGAACAGACCCAATTGCGCCAGCCAGCCGATGACGGCGCCGCCAAGGCTGGCGAGCAGGCCGAGTACGGCCAACTGCAAGCTGAACAGCACCATGGTTTCCCGGCGGGACAGGCCCAGGCAGCGGAGCAGCGCGCTGGCATCGAAGCGGCGGGTGGCGAAGCGCGTCGCTGACAACGCTACGGCCACCCCGGCCAACAATACCGCCACCAGGCTGGCCATATTCAGATAGCGCTCGGCCTTGCCCAGTGCGCCGCCAATCTGCCGGTTGCCGTCGCGGGCATCCTGGATGCGCTGGTTGGCGGCCAGGCCGGGCTTGATCAGTTGGCGATAGGTTTCCAGGGCCGAGGCATCGCCACGCCAGAGTTCGCGGTAGCTGACCCGGCTGCCGGGCTGCACCACGCCAGTGGCTTGCAAGTCGCTGAGATTGATCAGCACCCGCGGCGTCAGGCTGTAGAAGTTGCCGGCGCGGTCGGGCTCGTAGGTCAGTACCCGTGCCAGCTTCAGGGTTTTCATGCCGACATCGATGCTGTCGCCGATCTTCAAGTCCAGCGCCGTCAGCAGCCGGGCTTCGACCCAGGCCTCACCGGGTTTCGGCCCGCCGCCGGATTCTTCCGGGGCGAAAGGCGCAGGGGCGCTTTTCAGCTCACCGCGCAGTGGGTAGACGTCGTCTGCCGCCTTGATGCTGGAGAGCTGTATGCCGTTGTCCGTGGCGATAACACTGGAAAACTCCACCACCCGGGCGTGTTCGAGGCCAAGCTCGGTACCGCTTCTTACTTGCTCGGGGCGCGCTGGCGAGCTGCCTTCGAGCAGCAGGTCGGCTCCGAGAAACTCCGTGGCGCGCAACATCATCGCGCCATTCAGGCGCGCGCCGAAATAGCCGATGGCGGTACTGGCGGCCACCGCGACCACGAGGGCAAAAAACAGCACGCGCAGTTCACCGGCGCGGGCATCGCGCAACAGTTGACGGACGGCGAGACTGAACAGGCGCAACAGCGGCAGGCGTGCCATCAAGGCTCCAGAGGGGCGACCAGCAGGCCGGCTTCAAGGCGGATCAGGCGCCGGCAGCGATGTGCCAGGCGTTCATCATGGGTCACCAGCACCAGGGTCGTGCCGCGTTCCTGGTTGAGTTCGAACAGCAGGTCGCTGATGCGCTCGCCGGTATGGCTATCGAGGTTGCCGGTGGGCTCGTCGGCAAACAGCACGTCGGGTTCGGCCGCAAACGCCCGGGCAATCGCCACACGCTGCTGTTCACCGCCGGAGAGCTGGCGTGGCGAGTGGGTCAGGCGTTGCCCCAGGCCGACCCGTTGCAACAGCTCGGTGGCGCGTCCACGGGCGTCCTGGCGGCCATCGAGCTCCAGCGGCAGCATGACGTTTTCCAGGGCGTTGAGGCTGTCGAGCAGCTGGAATGACTGGAAGACGAAACCCACGTGTTCGGCGCGGATGCGTGCCCGCTGGTCTTCATCGAGGTTGCTCAGGTCCTGGCCGGCGAGGGTGACTTCGCCGCTGCTCGGCAAGTCGAGGCCGGCGAGCAGGCCGAGGAGGGTGGACTTGCCCGAACCGGAGGCACCGACGATGGCCAGGCTGTCGCCCTTGTTCAGTTCCAGGCTGAGTTGGTGCAGGATGGTCAGTTCACCTTCCGCGCTGGGAACCACTTTGCTAAGGTTCTTCGCGGTGAGAATGCTTGCGCCCATGGAGAATCCGATGCGTGTGTGGTTTTTGAGTGCTGGCCTGGCCTTGATGTGCATGGCCCAGAACGCAGCGGCGGGTACAGTCCTGATCGTTGGCGATAGTATCAGCGCCGGTTTCGGACTGGATACCCGCTTGGGGTGGGTGTCGTTGCTCGAGCAGCGGCTCAAGCGCGAAGGTTTCGACGATAAGGTGATCAATGCGTCCATCAGCGGCGACACCAGTGCCGGCGGCCAGGCACGCCTGCCGGCGCTGCTTGCAGAGCATAAGCCTGAGTTGGTGATCCTCGAGTTGGGGGGCAATGACGGCCTGCGCGGCTTGCTCCCAACACAATTGCAACAAAATCTTGCGTCGATGATTCAACAGTCGCAGGACGCGGGCGCCAAGGTGCTGTTGCTCGGCATGCAATTGCCACCCAATTACGGTGCTCGATACACCAAGGCCTTTGCCGACGTCTACAGCAACCTGGCGGATGAGAAAAACGTCCCGTTGGTGCCGTTTTTCCTCGACGGCGTGGGCGGTCATCCGGACCTGATGCAGGCCGATGGCATTCACCCGGCAGCCGGGGCTCAGGACAAGTTGCTGGAAAATGTCTGGCCTACGCTAAAACCACTGTTATGACACTTTTCTAGGAGCGGGCTTTCGGCTAAGGTGGCGCCCCCGATTTGGAGCCCCCGATGCCGCGTTCTGCCTGGTCACTTTATGCCTACCAACTGATCGAGCCTGACGAACAGCTGGATCTGTTCGCCTGCCAGGAAGTGCGGGTACACCTGGTGACCCGACAACTGGAACTGGGCGGCTCGGCAGACCGGACCCTGTGCGGCAGCCTGCTGCCGGCTCAACCGCGTTGGTCGAACGTCGATCGCCGGGTGTTCCAGGACCAGCGCCTGTGTTCGTTGTGCCGGGCCATTCTGGAATCGCAGAAGCGTGGCACGTCGCCGATCTGGCCGGAGTTGCGGTTCGAGCTTTGATCTTCTCTGTGGTGGCGGCCCCTGTAGGAGCTGGCTTGCCAGCGAAGGCGGCCTGACAGTCGACCTATGTTTTGTTTACTGTGTACATATCCATTGCTGCGGTCACGGCTACTTATGGTTTCGCCCTTACGGCAAAGCCAAAGCGAGGCGGCCTGACAGCCGACCTGATTTTTGCGGCCGTACCAGATCCCCTGTAGGAGCGAGCATGCTCGCGAAAAACCTGAGAGCACAACGGGGTGTCAGGCTTCCCGCGTCATCGTTGACCTCCATCGTCGGAACGCCGCCCGGAGCATGCTCGCTCCTACGGGCTTTTCCAAGTGACTCGCCGTAAGGGCGAAACCCTAAGTGGCCGTGACCGCAGGAATGGATATGTACTCTGTCAACAAGCAATGTCAGTCTGCCTTGACTGGCAGCCAGCTCTCCGCATGAAATGCCTTGCATCGCCTACACCCCCCGCAACCTCCCCGAAATAACGGCCAGCGGTGTACAATCGCGTTCTTATACCCTATGTCGATCATGCAAAGGATTTTCCGGATGTTGCCGCGCTTTCCCGCCGTCACCCGCTGCCTGACACTTGCCGCCCTCTGTGTAGCGGGTCCCGTCGCAGCATTGGAGCTACCCCTGCCACCGCCTGGTGAAGACATCGTTGGTCAGGTGCAGGTGATCAAGGCCAAGTACGAAGATACCTTCGCCGACCTGGGCACGACCTACGACCTGGGTTATTCGGAAATGGTGGCCGCCAACCCTGGCGTCGATCCATGGTTGCCTGGCGCCGGCACTGAAATCGTGCTTCCAACCCGCTTCATCCTGCCGCCAGGGCCACGTGAAGGTATTGTGATCAACCTCGCCGAGTACCGCCTCTACTACTTCCCGAAAGGGCGGAACGTGGTGTACACCTACCCGCTGGGTATCGGTCGTGAAGGTTGGGGCTCGCCGATTGCCCACACCAGCATCACCGCCAAGACGCCGAACCCGACCTGGACGCCTCCAGCATCGATCAAGGCCGAACATGCCGCCGATGGTGATCCGCTGCCCAACGTGGTGCCGGCCGGCCCGGACAACCCGCTGGGGCCGTTCAAGTTCACCCTGGGGACGCCGGGCTACCTGATCCACGGCTCGAACAAGAAGTTCGGCATCGGCATGCGCACCAGCCATGGCTGCTTCCGCATGTTCAACAATAACGTGCTGGAAATGGCAGGCATGGTGCCGGTTGGAACGTCGGTGCGGATCATCAACGACTCCTACAAGTTCGGCGTGAGTGGCGGCAAGGTCTACCTGGAAGCGCACACGCCGCTGGATGACAAGGGCAACCCGTCGGTGGTCGACAAGCACACTGCGGTGATCAACGCGATGCTCAAGCGTGAAGACATCACCAATAACCTGCGTATGAACTGGGATGTGGTACGCGATGTAGTGGCTGCCGAAGATGGCCTGCCGGTGGAAATCGGCGTGCCGAACACTACCGCGGCCATGGTGACGAGTGCGCCGATCGACCCGCTGCAGTAATGCCTGAAAAAAACCCGCCGACGCAGGCCGCGTCGGCGGGTTTTTTATTGGCTGCAGGAAACTGCAGGCAATAAAAAAGCCGACCCAAAAAATGGGTCGGCTTGATAATAATCCCGAAGGACTATTACTTGCGGCTAGCTTTTTCCAGCATGCGCAGAGCACGCTCGTTAGCTTCGTCAGCAGTCTGTTGTGCTTTTTGAGCAGCAGCCAGAGCTTCATCAGCTTTACGGTAAGCTTCGTCTGCACGAGCTTGGGAGCGAGCTGCTGCGTCTTCAGTAGCGGTCAGACGTGCTTCGGTTTCTTTCGATGCGCTGCTGCAACCGGTAGCCAGAACTGCGGCCAGGGCCAGAGCAGAGAATTTCAGAACGTTGTTCATCGTGTTCCCCTTCAAGGACTTTCTATTAAGTGGCTGTCTCCTCCGAGTGAGGAAATAGCCGGCGTACATACTACCCATTACTTGTCGTAAGTAAACTGACGTGAAGCAAGAAGCAAAAAAAATTGTAGGCGTTGATTCTTTTTCGAGCAACTTTTAACTGCGTTGTATAAAAAATATCCAGCTGCAAGGCCCGAGATGAGCGAGCCGCCAAGGAAAAGTTCCCCAGGCCCAAAGCTCTTTTTCCGGTCTTGGCTAAAGTCCTTCTAGATGCATTCGTCTACACTTTTGTTCGGAAATTGCGCGGTGTCTCTCATATCTTTCTCCATGTTCAGGTGACTTTAACGAGGGGCGCTCGTCTTATGTCTCAACATCCGGCAATGTTCAGGCTACCGATCGGTGCAAGACCTTCGATCGAGCTGTTTCCTGCGTTATCCACAGCAGCACCTGCCAACCAGCATGATGACGAGCGAACCTTGAGCATTTCTGCCAATGGTGCCTACTATTTGTACGTGCTCGGTTGCGCGAGATCGGTGTAGCTCTTCTCGGTGTCGATTCAGGCACGGGGTGGCGTAGTTGTTCCTTCGCCGGAAAAACATCGGTAAGGTAGGGGTCAGAATTCCAGACCCGCGAGGAGTAGTGATGAGCGAGGCGTTGTCCATCCACCATGACCAGGCTGGTCATCAATTCGAGACCAATGTGGACGGTCATCGTGCCTACCTGACCTATATGGATCTGGGGAAACAGACCCTGGATATCTATCGCACATTTGTGCCCAATGCATTGCGCGGTCGCGGCATTGCCGCGGCCCTGACCGAACAGGCGCTGCAGTACGCCGAGGAAATGGGCTATACCGTCATTCCCTCGTGCTCCTACGTCGAGCGCTACATGGAGCGTCACCAGCGCCATGCTGCCAAGCTGAGCCAGTGACCCTCGAGAAAATCGCGGCATAAAAAAACGCCGGGCTCAGCCCGGCGTTTTTTTGTCTGCGGCAAGCGCCAATCAGGTACGTTGGCGTTTTGGCAGTACTTCCTTGAGCTTGGCATGCATGCTGCGCAAGGTGTTTTCGGTAGCAGTCCAGTCGATGCAGGCATCGGTGATCGACACGCCGTATTGCAGGTCGGCGAGGTCTTTCGGGATGGCCTGGCAACCCCAGTTCAGGTGGCTTTCGACCATCAGGCCGATGATCGACTGATTGCCTTCGAGGATCTGGTTGGCGACGTTTTCCATCACCAGCGGTTGCAGGGCCGGGTCCTTGTTGGAGTTGGCGTGGCTGCAATCGACCATGATGTTGGGCTTGATCTTCGCTTTGTTCAGCGCTTGTTCGCACAGGGCTACGCTGACCGAATCGTAATTCGGCTTACCGTTGCCGCCGCGCAGTACGACGTGACCGTAGGCATTGCCCTTGGTGGTAACGATCGACACGCCACCTTCCTGGTTGATGCCCAGGAAACGGTGCGGGCTGGAAACCGATTGCAGGGCGTTGATCGCTACGGTCAGGCCGCCATCGGTTCCGTTCTTGAAGCCGACGGCCGAGGACAGGCCGGAAGCCATTTCACGGTGAGTCTGGGATTCGGTGGTACGCGCACCGATGGCCGACCAGCTGATCAAATCCTGCAGGTATTGCGGGGAGATCGGGTCGAGTGCCTCGGTAGCGGTTGGCAGGCCCATTTCGGCCAGGTCCAGCAACAGCTGGCGACCGATATGCAGGCCGTCCTGGATCTTGAACGAGTCGTCCAGGTAGGGGTCGTTGATCAAGCCTTTCCAGCCAACGGTGGTGCGTGGCTTCTCGAAATACACGCGCATGACCAGATACAAGGTATCGGACACTTCCGCCGCGAGGACCTTCAGGCGCTCGGCGTACTCGTGGGCCGCCTTGATATCGTGGATCGAGCAAGGCCCGATAACCACGAACAGGCGATGGTCGGTCCCATCGAGAATGTTGCGAATGACTTCGCGGCCCTTGGTGACGGTGCGCAGGGCGGCATCGCTCAGGGGGATATCACGCTTGAGCTGGTCAGGAGTGATCAGCGTCTCGTTGGAAGCGACGTTTAGGTCGTTGATCGGTAAATCAGCCATCGTTTACTCGTCAGGTCACGGGTGCCGGCCGCCAGCGAACCCGCGCGGCGGAGCACAGCAAATTAAGCGCGTCGGGGAGCAGAACCTTAGCGCGTTACACCGTGGCTCGACAATGGGCTGGCCCGGTTTAATCCAGTACGGCCTGTGCAAATGCCTGGTGGACCTTGTCGTGGGAGAACTCGTCGGCATGCTGCTGGACCCACTCCAGGGCCAGGGCCTGGATTTCCTGCAAGTCGTTGTGGGCGTCATGCTGGCGGCAGTAGCGCTCGATCTGGCACACCTGCTCACCCATTCTTGCGCTGAAAAGCGTCTGTTCGTCGACGAAGGCAATGCCCACCAGATAGCCTCGCTTGCGTCGCAGGCACCAGGCCACATAGCCCAGAAAGCGCAGGTCCGGGTTCAGGGTCGGCATGCGCACCTCCAGCGCGGTGCCATGGCGCCAGGCGCGGTGATAATTGCAAGCCATGCCCCCGAGGCTGATAGTGTGCAGCTGTTGCCTGGAGATGCACTCAGGTTTGAGCAACGTCAACTCGACAGGTATATCGTCAGGATGAGGAAGAAAACGTCCCATGAGCACGGACTCCATGTGTCGGCCATCTGACATTGTTCCACCCAGTATAGTGGTCGAATTGGAACTGACCGATTTCGACGCCGACCAACGGCTGTTGGCAATGAGCGGCGTATCGCTGGTGATTTTCACCAGTGTCGGCTGCGCCTCCTGTCGTTTTGCCCGTGAGCAGCTGCCTGCGCTCGACCTGGACGTCGATCGCCTGTGCTGGATCGATGCCGGCAACAATGGAGGGGTGGTCGAGCGATATCAGGTCTTTCACTTGCCGGCGCTGTTTGTCGTACGCGACGGCGAATTCTTCGGGGCACTAAAATCGCGCCTGACCGGCGCCGAGCTCAACGCCGCTCTGGGGCGGGCATTGGGTCGAACAGCAGAGGAGTTGCCATGACGGGTGCAGTTGCGAAACCGAAAATCGGAATTATCGGGACCGGGGCCATCGGCGGGTTCTACGGGATGATGCTGGCTCAGGCCGGCTACGATGTGCATTTTCTGTTGCGCAGCGAGTTTCGTGCGGTGGCCGAGCGCGGGCTGCAACTGCACAGCGCTGTACATGGAGCGCTGACGCTGAATCCGGTGCAGGCTTACTCGGCGGCCGAAGACATGCCACCTTGCGACTGGTTGCTGGTTGGCGCAAAAACCACCAGTAACCACGATCTCGCGCCCGCCATCGTGCAGGCCGCCGCACCGAATGCCAGGGTGCTGCTATTGCAAAATGGCCTGGATGTCGAAGACAGCCTGCGTGAACTGCTGCCCGATGCGCTGCATGTGCTGGGCGGGCTCTGTTATATCTGCGTCCATCGCCAGGGCCCCGGTGTCATTACTCATCAGGCGCTGGGGGCGGTACATGTCGGCTATCACAGCGGGCCGGCGTCCGATGATCCATCGCGTGCCGCGATTGTCGAGGAGGGGGCCGGGTTGTTTCGCGCGGCTGGCATCGACGCCCAGGCCATGGCTAACCTGCATCAGGCGCGCTGGCAGAAACTGGTCTGGAATATTCCTTACAACGGCCTGTCCGTGCTGCTCGGGGCGAGTACCACGCCGCTGATGGCCGACGCCGACAGCCGTGAGCTGATCAGCTCGCTAATGGCCGAAGTGATCCAGGGCGCAACCGCCTGCGGTCACGAAGTGCCCGCCGGTTATGCCGAGCAGCTTTTGCAGGTGACGCAGAGAATGCCGGACTACTGGCCGAGCATGTACCACGATTTTTTGCACAAGCGTCCGTTGGAACTGGAGGCCATCTACGCCCGGCCACTGGCCGCGGCGAAGGCCGTCGGCTGTGAATTGCCACGGATCGAGGCGATGTATCGCAGTTTGAGTTTCATCGATCGACGTAATACCTGAGTCGATCAACCGGAGGGGGAAGGGGATGCCAAAGTCCATAGACGACAAGTTGGTGCTGGCGATTTCTTCGCGAGCGTTGTTCGACCTGAGTGAAAGCCACAAGGTCTACCTGTCGAGTGGCGTCGAGGCCTACCGGCAATATCAGATTGAACACGAAGAAGAAATCCTCGAGCCCGGTGACGCCTTCCCGCTGGTGCAAAAACTCCTCAACCTCAATGCCCACCTCGGCCGGGCCCGGGTCGAGGTGATCCTGGTGTCGCGCAACAGCGCCGACACCGGCCTGCGCGTGTTCAACTCGATCCATCACTATGGACTGGCGATTTCCCGTGCGGCGTTTGTCGGAGGACGCAGTCCGTATCCGTACCTCAAGGCCTTTGGCTGCGATCTGTTTCTTTCAACCCACGCCGATGACGTACGCAGTGCACTGGACGCCGGATTCGCCGCGGCGACCATTCTGTCCGGCGGCGCCAGCCGTGCGGCCAGCGATGAACTGCGCATTGCCTTCGACGGTGATGCCGTGCTGTTTTCCGACGAGTCCGAGCGGGTCTACCAAGCCGGTGGCCTGGAAGCGTTTCAGGCCAGCGAGCGCGAAGCGGCCCGCGAGCCTTTGCGCGGCGGGCCGTTCAAGGGCTTCCTCGCTGCCCTCAATCTGTTGCAGCGCGAATTCCCGGATGATGCTTGTCCGATTCGCACGGCACTGGTCACGGCACGCTCGGCGCCGGCCCATGAGCGGGTGATCCGTACGTTGCGGGAGTGGGATATTCGCCTGGATGAATCGCTGTTTCTCGGTGGCCTGACCAAGTCGGCCTTTCTCGAAGCCTTTGCCGCCGATGTGTTTTTCGACGATCAGGCGGGTCACTGCGAGTTGGCCCGCGAAGTGGTTGCTACCGGCCATGTGCCGCATGGCATAAGCAACGAGCAAAAGGTTTAAGCCCGCCGTTCAACGTGTTACGCCAGATGTCGCTCTCGCCAAGGCACTGCTAAGCTGAATCAATCTCCGCCATGTTGGCACGCGAGGAGGTCATATGATTCGTTCGATGCTGTATGCCACTGACCTCGGGCTGTACGCACCTGTGGTGATGCAGCATGCCCTGGAATTGGCCCGAACATTCAATGCCGACCTGTATGTGGTGCACGCCGTCGAGCCCATGGGGCTGTTTGCCGAATCGGTGCTGCAGAGTTATCTCGATGAGCAGGCATTGAACGAATTTCACAGCCAGGGTCTTAACACGGTGATTGCCAGCATCGAGCAACGGGTGCTCGACAATTTTCGCGAAGAGTTGGGTGACGAGGGGGAGCAGGACCTTGAGCGGATCAAGGCGGTACGGGTGCTGCAGGGGGATCCATCGCAGGTGATTCTCGACCAGGCGCAGAAACTCTCGGTGGATTTGCTCATCGTAGGGAGCCACAGCCATGGTGCGGGTGCTGAAACGCCTTTGGGCCGGACCGCAGCGCGTGTGTTGCAACTGGCCAAGGTACCGGTCTACCTGGTGCCGCTGGTGCAGCGTCGTCGCCAAGGGGATCGCTAGAACACGAATAATGGCATTTTAACAAAAAGTTCTAGATTTATTCTTCAAACCATTAATATAGTTATATACCGTCGCTGATGCCCGTGGCGTCTACCTGCTTTGAGGGATTCATATGAAGCTCCAACAATTGCGCTACATCTGGGAAGTGGCGCACCACGACCTCAACGTTTCCGCTACCGCCCAAAGTCTCTACACCTCTCAGCCGGGCATCAGCAAGCAGATCCGTTTGCTGGAAGACGAATTGGGCGTCGAAGTGTTCGCCCGCAGCGGCAAGCACCTGACGCGCGTTACCCCGGCCGGTGAGCGCATTATCACCACCGCTGGCGAGATCCTGCGCAAGGTCGAAAGCATCAAGCAGATCGCCCAGGAATTCTCCAACGAGAAAAAAGGCACCCTGTCGATTGCTACCACCCACACCCAGGCGCGCTACGCGTTGCCGCCGGTGATCAGCAATTTCATCAAGCAGTATCCGGACGTTGCCCTGCACATGCACCAGGGCTCGCCGATGCAGATCGCCGAGATGGCCGCTGATGGCACCGTGGATTTCGCCATTGCCACCGAAGCCCTCGAACTGTTTGGCGACCTGGTGATGATGCCTTGCTATCGCTGGAATCGCTGTGTGGTCGTGCCCCAAGGGCATCCGCTGACCAAACTCTCGAAGTTGACGCTCGAAGCCCTGGCCGAATACCCGATCGTGACCTATGTGTTCGGTTTCACCGGCCGTTCCAAGCTCGACGAAGCCTTCAGCCACCGTGGCCTGACGCCCAAGGTAGTATTCACCGCCGCGGACGCCGACGTGATCAAGACCTACGTGCGCCTGGGCCTGGGTGTGGGTATCGTGGCGAAAATGGCGGTCGATACCAAGCTCGACAACGACCTGGTGGTGCTCGATGCCAGCGAGTTGTTCGAATCCAGCGTGACCAAGATCGGTTTCCGTCGCGGCACCTTCCTGCGCGGTTTCATGTGTGACTTCATCGAGAAGTTCGCCCCGCACCTGACCCGCGAAGTCATGGCCAAGGCCATCCAGTGCCACAACAAACAGGAGCTGGAAGAGCTGTTCGACGGCGTCGAACTGCCGGTTCACTGATAGAGCGGCCCGGCCGCGTTGGCAGGGCAGCCGGTCAAATCACCTCGGTGACAGCAAACTGTTGCCGAGCGCCCGCCACCAGAATCTCCACCTCGTCGCCTGCGAACTTGCCCAGCAGGCTTTTGCCCAGCGGTGAGCGCGGGGTGATGACGGTAATCAGTTGCCCCACCAGGTCAACCTTCAGGCCCGCCGCATCCGGCGCCAGGAACAACCATTGCTCGCGGCCCTTTTCGTCCTCCAGGCCGAGCAGCGCACCTATCTCGATACCCCGTTGCTCGTCGTACGCACGCAATGGCAGGTTCTGGCAAAGCGCCAGTGACTGGCGAATCTCCTCGACCCGCCTGGCTTGGCCTGCAGCCAGGTAAGACGCCTCCAGCCCCAGGGTGTCGTACTTGTTTTCAGCGATGTTTTCTTCGTGGGTCGCGGTTTCGTAAGCGGTTTGCGCCGCGCGCTCGGCAATGTCGAGATCGACCCGCAGTTTGTCGAGAATCAGTTGGTGGACAGTGTGCTTATTCATGATCAATCGCAGAATTGCAGGACGTTGGCGCGGCTTTTTTCACTCGGTGCCGTCTGGTCCTGTTGCAACCAGAACTGGCAGCGGGGGTTCGACAGGTTGCGGTTGCTGCCGCGCGCCTGGTCGAGTCGTTGCGCCTGCTCGTTCTTGCGCAGGTTTTCTTCATACTGCTCGAACAACGGACTCTGTGCGGGGATGTCCGGCACCGGAGGTGCCACTACCGCCGGCTTGGCCAGTTGTTCCACCGCGGCAGCGACCGGCGCCAGTTGCTCGCTGAAAAAAAGCCGGGACACCAGCCAGCCGGTCAATGCGATGGCGATGAAACCCAGCCACAGGCCCAGGGCGATGCTGCCGGTCAGTTGCAGGGCGCTGAGGTGAATCGCAATGGGTCGGCGCGGAGTAGGGCGGTAGGGCATGGTTGCCTCCTGGCGAGGGGTCGCGGGCGAGTGCCGATTGTCGCACGAAGATTAATCGGCGTCGGCTCTTCTGCGCGGGCTGATTTATGCGGACAATTGGCACCTTTGCCAACGGGAGCCTGGAATGCCTGATATGAAAACCCGCTGGGATATTTTTTGCACCGTGGTCGACAATTTTGGCGACATCGGCGTGACCTGGCGGCTGTCCCGGCAACTGGTGGCCGAGCACGGGGTGGAGGTGCGTTTGTGGGTCGACGATCTGCGCGCCTTCGAGCGCCTGTGTCCGCAGATCGACATTCACGCTGGCCGGCAATGGCACCAGGGTGTCGAGGTATGTCAATGGTCGGCCGACTGGCAACCGGTCGAAGCGGCCGATGTGGTGATCGCCGCGTTCGCCTGCCAGTTGCCAGGCGCCTACATGGACGCCATGGCGCAGCGGGACAAAACGCCGCTGTGGATGAACCTCGATTACCTGAGCGCCGAGGATTGGGTGATCGGCTGCCACGGCTTGCCGTCGGTAAAATATAAACACGTCCAGAAGCACTTTTTCTTCCCCGGGTTCCAAAAAGGTACGGGCGGCCTGCTGCGTGAAAGCGGATTACTCGAACGGCGCCGGCAATTCCAGCAGAGTCCCGAGGCTCAGCAAACCTTCCTGCAAGGCCTGGGAGTCGATCGGGTGCCCGGTGCGCTACTGATTTCGCTGTTTGCCTATGAAAATGCCGGGTTGGCCAGCTGGCTGGACACCTTGGCGAGCGACTCGATGCCCACTCATCTGCTGGTGCCGCAAGGGCGTATCCTGGGTGACGTCGAGCGTTGGCTGGGCGTGAGGGACCTGCAGGCGGGGGCACTGCATGTGCGCGATGCCTTGACCGTGCAGGTGCTGCCGTTCGTCCGACAGGACCAGTATGACCCGTTGCTCTGGTGCTGTGATTTCAACGCCGTACGCGGCGAAGATTCCTTTGTCCGCGCGCAATGGGCGGGACGGCCGATGTTGTGGCACATCTATCAGCAGGAGGAAGATGTTCATCTGGACAAGCTCGAAGCCTTCCTCGCGCTCTATACCAAGGACCTGACACCTGCGGCTGGCGAGGCGATCAGCGGTCTCTGGCGGGCCTGGAATGCCGGTGAGACAATGACCGACCATTGGCATTCAACGCGCAAACACTGGCCACAGCTGCAAAAACACGCCGAGACGTGGTGTCTGGAACAGGCCTTGCACACCGATCTTGCCGCAGCGCTGGTACAGTTTTATGTAAATTGGATATGATACGCGGCCTAGATTTTTGTAAATCCCATCCAAATTCGGATATTCGCAATGAAAACTGGTAAAGAACTCAAACCCGGTACCGTGATCCGTATCGACAACGATCCTTGGCTGGTTCAGAAAGCTGAATTCACCAAGTCGGGCCGTAACAGCGCGATCATGAAGACCAAGCTGAAAAACCTGCTGACCGGCTACAAGACCGAAACCGTCTACAGCGCCGACGACAAGCTGGACGACGTGATCCTGGACCGCAAAGAAGCGACCCTGTCCTTCATCAGCGGTGACAGCTACACGTTCATGGACACCACCGACTACACCATGTACGAACTGAATGCCGAAGACATCGAAAGCGTTCTGCCGTTCATCGAAGAAGGCATGACCGACGTTTGCGAAGCCGTGTTCTTCGAAGGCCGCCTGGTTTCCGTAGAGCTGCCGACCACCATCGTGCGTCAGGTTGACTACACCGAAGGTTCCGCTCGCGGCGACACTTCCGGCAAGGTGATGAAGCCTGCCAAACTGAAGAACGGTACCGAGCTGTCGGTTGCTGACTTCATCGAAATCGGCGACATGATCGAGATCGATACCCGCGAAGGCGGTTCCTACAAAGGCCGTGCTAAATAAGCACTGCTTCAGGAATGAAAAAGCCCGACCATCGAGTCGGGCTTTTTTGTGCCTTGTAGGAGGGTGGTGTTATTTCAGGTGTTGCTTGAGCTCTTCAGACGCTTGAAGCATCGCCGAACGCACCGCCGGCACCTGGCTGACCACGTTGAGCAAACCATAGTCGTGGATCATGCCGTTGTAGCGTACCGAGGTTACCGCCACGCCGGCCTCGTCGAGTTTGCGGGCGTAGGCCTCGCCTTCATCGCGCAGTACGTCGGCTCCGGCGGTTTGCACCAACGCAGGTGGCAGGCCCTTGAGTTGCGCCGGGGTCGCCCGCAGCGGCGAAGCGTAGATCTCGTTACGCTGCCTGGCGTCGGTGGTGTAGTTGTCCCAGAACCACTTCATCATGTTGCGAGTCAGGAAATGCCCTTCGGCATACTGGTTATAGGAACCAGTGTCGAAGTTGGCATCGGTCACCGGCCACAACAGGACCTGGAATTTGATTGCCGGTGTACCTTTGTCTTTTGCCATCAACGCGACCACTGCCGCCATGTTGCCGCCAACACTGTTGCCGGCCACCGCCAGGCGTTTGCCGTCGACGTTGATCTCCTTGCCGTGCTCGGCCACCCATCGGGTCGCGGCGTAAGCCTGGTTGATCGCCACCGGGTAGTGCGCTTCCGGTGACGGCGTGTAGTTGACGAAAACCGCTGCCGCCCCCGAGCCCGCCACCAGATCCCGAACCAGTCGCTCGTGGGTGGGGAAGTCCCCCAGTACCCAGCCGCCGCCGTGGAAGAACATGAACACCGGCAGCTCGCCCTTGACCCCGGCCGGCCGGACGATGGTCAGGTCCAGCGGTTGGCCATCGACCTGGATGGTCTTCTGGCTGACATCGGCTTTTGGCAACGTCAGCTTCACCCCGGATTGCGCGCCCACCAGCACGGCGCGAGCATCTTTGGGCGTCAGCTGTTCCATCGGTTTGCCAGTGCCGGCATTCAGCACATCGAGAAACGCCTGGGTGTTGTGTTCAACGTCGCCGGCGAATGCACTGTGGACAGACAGGGCGAGAAGGGTGCCGGTCAAGACTTTGCTGAAAGTGTTCATGTTCATTTCCTGTTCGGGCCTGAGTGGAAAGCGACGTTAGACCGTTACGTGCAGACGCACTTCGACGTTGCCGCGGGTGGCGTTGGAGTACGGGCAGACCTGGTGGGCAGCCTCGACCAATGTTTGTGCGTCGGCTTGTTCAAGACCCGGCAAGCTGATGTGCAAGTCGATATCCAGGCCGAAACCGCCAGGGATCTGGCCGATGCCGACGTGGGCCGTGATCGACGCGTCATCCGGGATTTTGCGTTTGGTCTGGCTGGCGACGAATTTCAGCGCGCCAATGAAGCAGGCGGAGTAACCGGCGGCGAACAGTTGCTCAGGGTTGGTCGCCGCCCCACCAGCACCACCAAGTTCTTTTGGGGTGGCGAGCTTGACGTCGAGAATGTTGTCGCTGGAGATCGCACGACCGTCGCGGCCACCGGTGGATGTTGCGATGGCGGTGTAGAGAGTTTGCATGGTGAAAGCCTCGTTCGGGTTTGGTTGTTTGCGCTAAATGTTTGCGCGCTAAGTAAGTGCGAGATAAATGTATCGCGCTAATGTTTAGTGCGCAAGATATATTTATGAAAAAATTCGGATCAGTTGAATTTTCACCGCAAACGCAGAACGACTGTGGGAGCGAGCCTGCTCGCGAAGAGGGCGTGTCAGGCAACATCAATATCGCCTGACATGCCCTCATCGCGAGCAGGCTCGCTCCCACAGGGGAGGATTTTCGGGAGGTTTGAAAATTAGAGGCTGTCTTGCAGATGCCGACGCAGTTCCTGCAGTTCTGCCTGGAGTTTCTGCAGTCGCTCCAGCGTCATGCCGCTGGCGCCGAGGATGCATTGCGGAATGTCACGGGCCTTGTCGCGCAAGGCGCGGCCCTGTTCGGTGAGTTCGACGATCACCACGCGCTCGTCCTCACGGCTGCGGGTGCGGCTGAGCAGGCCTTCGGCCTCCAGACGCTTGAGCAGTGGCGTGAGCGAGCCGGGATCGGTCAACAGGCGCGCACTGATTTCACCTACGGTCAAACCGTCCTTCTCCCACAGCACCATCATCGCCAGGTATTGCGGATAGGTCAGGCCCAGCGCCTGCAGCAAGGGCTTGTAGACCTTGGTCATCATCAGCGAGGTGGAATGCAGGGCGAAACAGGCCTGGTTGTCGAGCAGCAGGTCGTCGCAATTGTCCGGTGTGTCGCGCTTGGTGGTCATTGGGGAGCCTTGATCAGTCATCTTCATGAATCTAGCGGGCAAATCTTTAACGCGCCAGACAATTCTGGGCTAGTGCCGGCCCAGATGGGTTTGCAGCTCCAGGTCCCAGGGCGGAATGGGGCTGAAACGGGTTTTCAGGTATTCCAGGAGAAGGCGACTGCGTGAGTTGGGTTGTTGCTGCAGTCGCAAGGCGTAGATCCCGGAACTTTCCGGCTTTGGCAGGCCGTTCTCGCAGAACAACGGCAGCAATTCGCCGCGCAACAGGTATTCGCTGACGAGCCAGGTCGGCAAATGGGCAATGCCCAGGCCGGCCAGTGCGCTGTAGATCAACGCTTCGGCATTGTTGGCGCTCATGCGCACGCGCGACGGCCGATGCAATTGCATCTGGCCGTCCCGTTCAAAGCGCCAGGCGAAGGGAGGGGCCAGGCCGGCCCAGTCCAGGCCATCATGCTCGACCAGTTGCGCCGGATCATTCGGCACGCCGCGGCGTTGCAAGTAGGCGGGGCTGGCGCAGGCGATGCGCACCATGCTCGCCAGCGGCGTGGCCACCAACCGCGTATCGGCCAATTGCCCGGCGCGCAACACCAGGTCGACTTTGCCCAGGTTCAAGCCCTGCATGTCGACAAAGCTGTCGATCAACTGCAATTGCACGTCGAGGCCGGGATAGAGCAGCAGGAAATCCGCAATCACCGGTGCCAGGTGACGCCGCCCGAACGCGGCCGGTGCATCGATACGAATCAGACCTTCCGGAGCACTGCTCAGGGACACCGCTTCGGCCCGGGCCAGGCGCAATTCGGCGACGATCCTGCGTGCGCGCTCAGCGAACGCCATGCCCGCGGGTGTCGCGCGCACCGCATGGGTGCTGCGAATGAACAATTGGCTGCCGACGGCGCCTTCCAGACTGTCAATGCGCCGCGCCACGGCCGAAGGCGTCAGGGGATGACGGCGTGATGCGGCGGAAAAACTGCCGGTTTCCAGAACGTCGAGAAACAGGCCCAGTTGATCGGTCAGTTGGTTGGGGTTCATGAGTGGCTCGATGCTTGTGCGAGTTTGGCATAGCCATTGTGCGTTGCTGTGCGTTTCGCCGCCAGAACCAGTTGCGTAGGATGAATCGCCTGACGTTTGGGAGAGACACACAGTGATTGAGTTTGTGTTGTACCTGGTTTTCGGCGCCGCCTTGGGAACCCTCGGCGGCCTCTTTGGCATCGGTGGGGGATTGATCGCCATTCCTATGCTGGGCGTGTTGTTCGGTCTCGATCAGCAGATTGCCCAAGGTACCGCATTGGTGATGGTGGTGCCGAACGTGATGCTGGCGCTGTGGCGCTACCACCAGCGCAACAAGATCGAGTTGCGCTACGCGCTGCCGCTGGCCTCGATGGGCTTTTGCTTCGCCTGGCTCGGATCGATCTGGGCGGTGGGTATCGATGCACAAAGCATGCGCATCGGTTTTGTCGCGTTCCTGATCGTGCTGTGCGCCTACAACCTGGTGCGGATGTTCTTCGCCAGTGCAGCGCCTTCAACGCAGATGAACCATTCATGGCCATGGCTGGGCGTGCTCGGTGCCGCATCCGGCACCATGGGCGGGCTGTTTGGCGTGGGCGGGGCGGTGGTGGCCACACCGGTGTTGACCAGCGTGTTCGGCACTACGCAGGTGGTTGCCCAGGGCCTATCCCTGGCACTGGCACTGCCGAGCACCGGTGTGACGCTGGTGACCTACGGCGTGCATCACCAGGTGAACTGGATAATCGGAGTGCCACTGGCGATCGGCGGGCTGATGAGTATCAGCTGGGGCGTGAAGATCGCCCACAGCCTGCCGGAGCGCCTGTTGCGCGCCTTGTTTTGCGGCTTCCTGCTGTGCTGTGCGGTCATGCTTGTATTTAAAGCTTGAAGCCTTCGACGATATGCTCCGCCAGGCACTCGGTGATCGGTGACGGATTATGCAGGTTGCGCAACAGCATGATGCTGGCCTCGGGAAGCACTGGCAGGTCCTCGGCTTCACCCAGGATGCGCATGTCCGCAGTGATCAGGCTTTCGAGTTGCGCGGTGACAGCCAGGCCAGCGCTGACCACCGCCATGATCGCCGACAGACTGTCGCTGTTATACGCCACACGATAGTCGCGCCCTTGGGCATCAAGGGCGTTACAGGCCCACATCCGGCAGAAGCAATCGGTGTTGAACATCGCCAGGCGCAACGGCGTCTGCTCGTGGGCGCTGTAGCATTGCGCCTCGGCCCAGACCAAACGCTCCTTGCGCAACAACTGGCCGATTTCGCTGCCCGGCTCACGGGTGACGATGGACAGGTCGAGGTCCTGGCGCATCAGCAGTTGTTTTGATGATTCACAATGCACTTCGATCTGGACCAGCGGATAGGATTGGGCAAACTGACGCAGGATCCCCGGCAGAAAACGCATCACGTAGTCGTCCGGGGTGCCAATGCGAACCGTACCGACCATGTGTGGCTCGCGCAGCGTGTTGAATACCTCGCTGTGCAGCTTGAGGATTCGCCGCGCATAACCCAACAGTACCTGGCCTTCGGCCGTGAGCCGCACCTGGCGTCCGTCGCGCTGGAACAATTGGCGCTGCAGCACATCTTCTTCCAGCCGCTTCATCTGCATGCTGACGGCTGACTGGGTACGGTTGACCAATTCACCGGCACGGGTGAAGCCCCCCTGGTCGGCGATGGCGACAAAGGTACGCAGCACTTCGGTATCGATACTCGGGTAGGCAGACATTCATCAATCTCCGAGATGGTTACCATCAGAAACATTCGTTGGATTGATCTTAGACCTGGGCAGAGACTTGAGCCATCCAAACGGAGGGCAACAAGATGAAAGGTCATCATGAAATTCACGGCACTGAAAAACATTCGGTTCACCTGATATCCGACCTGTTGCACAAGTTCAGTCGCTGGTACGAACTGCACCGTGAGCGCGAAATGCTGGCGAGCATGAGTGATGAGGCGTTGAAGGACATCGGCTTGAGTCGTGCCGACGTCGCCCACGAAGCTGAACTGCACTTCTGGCAAGACCCGATGAGCAACGGAAAATAGGCTCGACGACCCATGGAAATGTCCTGTCACTACCCCATTATCCCGGCCAAACCCCGGGCTGGTGGGGTAGGCGCGAGTCCGAAACAGATGGTCATAGAGCTTTGCTGGAGCCTGTTTCTGCACTGGCCGAAGATCCCCTCCCCAACATTGAGGAGTGGTGTCATGGAACGACAAGGCATTGAACGAAGGCGTGCGAGGCATGGGGTGCGCGATGCGCTGCTCAGGCTCCGACAGCCCGTTTGGGCGGTGGTCACGCGATTGCAGCGCTGGCGCAAACTGAACAGGGATCGAAGAGAACTGGCGCGACTGAGCGATGACTGCCTGCGTGATATTGGCTTGAGTCGAGCCGATGTCCGCAGGGAGTCTGCCCGGCCATTCTGGAATGATCCTCTCAAGCGATGAGGCGTTGGTAGTGGCGTTTTTCCCGCCTGCCGCTAAGGTGGGAAGACCCTTGCCGAAGAGCCGCCAGATGCCTGCATCCCTGTCTTTTTCCTTGAAACAAGCCAGACGCCTGGCGCTGACCGCACAAGGTTTTGGCGGGCGCCAGCCCCCTGTTCCGGTCAAGCCTGCCCGGATCAATCGATTGATCGATCGCCTGGGCATTTTGCAGATCGACTCGGTCAATGCGCTGGTGCGTTCGCACTACCTGCCGCTGTTTTCCCGGCTTGGCCAGTATCGCGCCGACCTGCTCGACCAGGCCGCCTGGAGCCAGGGGCGACAGCGTACCTTGTTCGAATACTGGGGGCATGAAGCGTCCTTGCTGCCCTTGTCGATGTATCCACTGATGCGCTGGCGCATGCAGCGGGCAAGCCGTGGCGAAGACATTTATCAGCAACTGGCGCGTTTCGGTCGTGAACAGCAGGACACGGTTCGCCGGGTGCTGGCCTGCGTTCAGGAGCAGGGCGCGTTGGGCGCTGGCAGCCTGTCGACCCGCCAGGAACGGGCAGGGCCCTGGTGGGACTGGAGTGCGGAAAAGCACGCACTGGAATGGCTGTTCGCCGCCGGCGAAGTGACAGTGGCAGGCAGGCGCGGCTTCGAACGCCTCTATGACCTGCCGGAGCGGGTTATTCCTTCGGCAATACTGGCCCAGCCAATTCTGAGCGAGGCTGAGGCCCAGCGCGGGCTGATACGGCATGCTGCGTCGGCCTTGGGCGTCGGCACCGAGAAAGACCTGAGAGACTATTTTCGCTTGGGTCCTGCTGACAGTCGTCCGCGCCTGGCGGAGTTGGTCGAGGCAGGCGAGTTGCTCTGCTGCGAAGTCGAGGGCTGGCGGCAACCTGTCTATTGCCTGCCTGAGCCAAAGTTGCGGCGCAAGGTCGAGGCCAGTGCCTTGCTTTCACCGTTCGACTCACTGATCTGGGAGCGCAGCCGTACCGAGCGGCTGTTTGATTTTCGTTATCGGCTGGAGATCTACACGCCGCCGGACAAGCGGGTCTATGGCTATTACGTCCTGCCGTTCTTACACAATGAACGGATTGCCGCGCGGGTCGACCTGCGTGCCGAGAGGGCGGCCGGGCGGTTGGCGGTGCATGCGGTGCATGAGGAAGCGTCGGGGCTGGATGACGAGGGAATGCTGGCGTTGGCGGTGAATCTTCGGCGGATGGCGGATTGGCTGGGACTGGCGCAAGTCCAGTTGAACTGCCCGCGGGCGAGTGCGGCGAGGTTGAGGGTGGCATTGGCCAGTATTGATGGTGCCTGAGCCGACCCCTTCGCGAGCAGGCTCGCTCCCACAGTAAACCGAGTTGCCCTGTAGGGCGCGGTCCTCTGTGGGAGCAAGCCTGCTCGGAAAGAATTCAGCGCTATTTAACGCCGAACTTGCTTCAGGGTTTCAGCAATCAGGAAGGCCAGTTCCAGCGACTGATCGGCATTCATCCGCGGGTCGCAATGCGTATGGTAGCGATCCGACAGGCCGTCCTCGGTAATCGGCCGCGCACCGCCGATGCACTCGGTGACGTTTTGCCCGGTCATCTCGATATGAATGCCGCCCGCGTAACTGCCCTCCGCTTCGTGAACCTGGAAGAACTGCTTCACTTCCCCAAGGATCTGCGCAAAGTCGCGGGTCTTGTAGCCACTACTGGCCTTGATCGTGTTGCCGTGCATCGGATCGGAACTCCAGAGCACCTGCCGGCCTTCTCGCTGCACGGCGCGGATCAGTTGTGGCAAATGATCGCCGACCTTGTTCGCGCCCATGCGTGCGATCAGGTTCAGGCGCCCCGGATCGTTGTCGGGGTTGAGCACGTCGATCAGGCGAATCAGGTCCTCGGGATTCATGCTCGGGCCGACCTTGACCCCGATCGGATTGTTCACCCCGCGCAGGAATTCGACATGCGCGCCATCGAGCTGGCGGGTGCGGTCGCCGATCCACAGCATGTGCGCAGAACAGTCGTAATAGTCGTTGGTCAGGCTGTCGCGACGGACGAAGGCTTCCTCGTAATTGAGCAGCAGCGCTTCGTGGGCGGTGAAAAAACTTGTTTCGCGCAGTTGCGGCGAGCTGTCCATACCACAGGCGCGCATGAACGCCAGGGTTTCATCGATGCGGTCGGCGAGGTGGCTGTATTTTTCCGCCAGGGCCGAGTTGGCGATGAAGTCCAGGTTCCATTTGTGCACCTGGTGCAGGTCGGCAAACCCGCCCTGGGCGAAGGCGCGCAGCAGGTTGAGGGTGGCGGTGGACTGGTGGTACGACTGCAGCAGGCGTTCCGGGTCCGGTACGCGGCTTTTTTCATCGAAACCGATGCCGTTGACGATATCGCCACGGTAGGCCGGCAATGTCACGCCGTCGATGGTCTCGTCGTTGGCCGAGCGAGGCTTGGCGAACTGTCCGGCCATGCGCCCGACCTTGACCACCGGGCAGCCGGCCGCGAACGTCATGACAATGGCCATTTGCAGCAGCACCTTGAAGGTGTCGCGGATTTTCGCAGCGGAAAATTCGGCGAAACTTTCGGCGCAATCGCCGCCCTGCAGCAAAAACGCTCGTCCCTGGGTCACTTCGGCGAACTGACGGCGCAATTCCCGGGCTTCCCCGGCAAACACCAGCGGCGGGTAGCTGGCCAGGGTCTGCTCGACGTGCTGCAGATGCGCCGCGTCGGGGTATTGAGGTTGTTGCTGGATCGGCAGGGCGCGCCAGCTGTCAGGGCTCCAGGGTTGGCTCATCATGATCTCTAGTGTTTTCCGCTCGGACGTCCATGTTATCAGCAATTAGTGCGTGACCTGTTCCCGTCGCTTCGCGGACAATCGCGCCTTTGCCGCTTCATGCTGCGGTTTATCGCGTTGCTGTTTGCCCAAGAAGGCCCGGCAACGATCAGGAGACGAAATGACTGAGGAGCGCGTCGAGCATCTGCTCGCCGAGGTGCAGGACGAATATGGCGTGATTCGCGTGCTGGAAGTGGCCGATTACCGCTTCCTCGAATTCGGTGATGCCATCGAGCAAAGTTGCGTGTTCACGGCCGATCCGAGCTGGCTCGAGTACGACTATACCCGGGCGATGCTGATTGGCGCACTGTGCCATGAGCAGCCGGAAAGCGCGCTGTTCCTGGGGCTTGGCGCCGGAACGCTGACCCAGGCCTGCCTCAAGTTCCTGCCCCTGGAAGATGTCGAAGCCATTGAGCTGCGCCCGGATGTGCCGCGCCTGGCCATCGAGTACCTGGGGCTGGACGACGACCCACGCCTGTATATCCGCGTGGGCGACGCGCTGGAGCTGCTCGACACCGCCGAGCCTGCGGACCTGATTTTTGTCGATCTCTACACCGACGTCGGCCCGGGTGTCGGGCATCTGGCCTGGACCTTCCTGGAGAACTGTCAGAAGCGCCTGAATCCGGGAGGCTGGCTGGTGATCAACCAATGGGCCACCGACGATGGCAAGCCATTGGGCGCCGCGTTGCTGCGCGGGCTCTACCATCGGCATTACTGGGAGCTGCCGGTGAAGGAGGGCAACGTGATCCTGATCGTGCCGTCGGAACTGGATCAGACGCTGGACATGGAAAGCCTGACCGCACGAGCCGAAGCATTGGCGCCGCGGTTGGGGTATTCGTTGCAGTCGCTGATCAAGGCGATTCGCCCGGCGACCTGAGAACACAAATCCCCATGTAGGAGCTGCCGCAGGCTGCGATCCTTTGATCTTAAAAACAAAATCAAGAGATCGCAGCCTGCGGCAGCTCCTACAGGGGTCAACAACCTTTGAAAATTCCGGGGCGGCGCTCCACCAGTGACCGCACACCCTCCTGTGCATCCTCGCTGGCCAGTAATTTCTTCACCAGCGCCGGCAACCCTTGCGCTGCGGCGGTTTCGCCCTCGTAGCGGGCCTGTCGGGCAGACATCAATGTTGCCTGAACCCCCAACGGCGCCTGCCGGGCAATGCGCTCGGCCAGTTCAAAAGCCCGCGGCAACAAATCCTCGCTGGCCATGACTTCCTGCACCAGGCCCAGGTGCAAGGCATCATGGGCATCGAATTCGTCGCCGGTCAGCATCCAGCGCATGGCATTGCCCCAGCCGGCCACCTGATGCAGGCGCAAGGTGGCACCACCGAAGGGGAAGATGCCGCGTTGCACTTCCATTTGCGCAAAGCGGGTGTTGCTGGCGCACAGGTTGATATCGGCGGCCAGCATCAACTCGATGCCGATGGTCAGGCAGTAGCCCTGGGCGGCGACGATCACCGGTTTGCTGACCCTGGGCCCGGCGAAGACCCCCCAGGGGTCGAAGCCACCGGGTGGGGCTTGCCAACCTTCGGACAGTGCCGCGCTGGCGCTGACCAGGTCCAGGCCGGCGGTAAAATGCTCGCCATGCCCGAAGACCACGGCCACCCGTGCTTCACTGTCAGCTTCGAATTCACCGTAGGCCAGGCTCAACTCGTTGAGCAGGTCGATATCAAAGGCGTTGCGCTTGGCCACCCGGTCCAGTCCGATCAACAGGACATGACCACGCTTTTCCCGACTCACACGGCTGGTATTGAGCTCTTTCATGGTGCATTTCCTCGAGCGGCTGAGGGCGCGCAGACTCAAGGTCTGTGGCGGGTGGGTGAACCGTTTTAGCGTCATCGCCCACGGGGCAGGGCCTTTGAAAAGTAGACGCTCGAGCGATTATCCGCAAAGCCTGCGATAGAACGCCGTGCGCAGGAGTTTTGCGATAAAAAAAGCTCCCTTTTTCGGCAAATTCCGGTATAGTGCGCGCCGGCCTTTAGCCGGGCCGCGTTTAGGTGGCGCAATTCCCCGAAGTCAGATTCGGTTGCACGTTCGCCCAGCGAACTCTTCCTAAACGATTCTTTCATTCATTCGTTTTCGCAAATCCCCGCCGACAAAGCTGCCAGGGCGACTCTTGAGTCTCAACACGGCATGCGCAGCTTTGGAGCATGGGTCTTTGCGGATGCACTTAGAGGCAGACCCATGACCCAGGAAATCGGCGGCTTCGCCGCTCTTGAACTTCACCCTAATATTGTCGCTGCAGTAGTCGCTACCGGCTATGAAGAGCCTTCGGCCATTCAGCAGCAGTCGATTCCGATCATTCTCGCCGGTCACGATATGATTGGCCAGGCGCAAACCGGTACCGGTAAAACCGCTGCCTTTGCCCTGCCTATCCTGCACCGCATTGATCCGTCCAAGCGCGAGCCGCAAGCTCTGATCCTGGCCCCAACTCGTGAGTTGGCGCTACAAGTTGCAACCGCTTTCGAAACCTACGCCAAGCAAATGCCGGGCGTAACTGTTGTGGCTGTCTACGGCGGCGCGCCGATGGGCCCACAATTGAAAGCAATCCGTAATGGCGCACAAATCGTTGTCGCCACTCCGGGCCGTCTGTGCGACCACCTGCGTCGCGACGAAAAAGTTCTGGCGACCGTGAACCACCTGGTTCTCGACGAAGCAGACGAAATGCTCAAGCTGGGCTTCATGGACGACCTGGAAGTCATCTTCAAGGCCATGCCGGAAACCCGTCAGACCGTACTGTTCTCGGCCACCTTGCCGCAATCGATTCGTGCCATCGCTGAGCGCCACCTGCGCGATCCGAAACACGTCAAGATCCAGAGCAAGACCCAGACCGTTACCGCGATCGAGCAGGCTCACCTGCTGGTTCACGCTGACCAGAAGACTTCCGCCGTTCTCAGCTTGCTGGAAGTGGAAGACTTCGACGCCCTGATCATGTTCGTGCGCACCAAGCAAGCGACCCTGGACCTGGCCAGCGCCCTGGAAGCCAAAGGCTACAAAGCCGCTGCGCTGAACGGTGACATTGCCCAGAACCAGCGTGAGCGCGTGATCGACTCCCTCAAGGATGGCCGTCTGGACATCGTTGTGGCGACCGACGTTGCCGCTCGTGGCCTAGACGTTCCGCGCATCACTCACGTGTTCAACGTTGACATGCCGTACGATCCGGAATCCTACGTTCACCGTATCGGTCGTACCGGCCGTGCCGGTCGCGAAGGTCGTGCCTTGCTGCTGGTGACTCCACGTGAGCGCCGCATGCTGCAAGTGATCGAGCGTGTAACCGGTCAGAAGGTTGCTGAGGTTCGCCTGCCGGACGCTCAAGCCGTTCTGGATGCGCGCATCAAGAAACTGACCAACAGCCTGTCGCCGCTGGTGGCTGAAGCCGAATCGACTCACGGTGATCTGCTCGATCGCCTGACCGCCGACATCGGTTGCAGCCCGCGTGCCCTGGCCGCAGCCCTGCTGCGCAAGGCAACCAACGGCCAAGCGCTGAACCTGGCCGCTATCGAGAAAGAGCGTCCACTGGTGCCGAACAACGCACCGCGTGGCGATCGTCCAGAGCGTTCCGGTGATCGTCCTGAGCGTGGTGACCGCGAGCGTCGCGCACCAATCCCTCTGGCCGAAGGCCGTGCTCGTTGCCGTACCGCGCTGGGTGCGCGTGATGGTATCGCTGCCAAGAACCTGCTGGGCGCGATCCTCAACGAAGGTGGTCTGGCGCGTGAAGCCATCGGTCGCATCCAGGTGCGTGACAGCTTCAGCCTCGTCGAATTGCCGGAAGACGGTCTTGAGAAGTTGCTGAGCAAGCTGAAGGACACTCGCGTTGCCGGTAAGCAGTTGAAGCTGCGTCGCTACCGCGAAGATTGATCCGCTCTCGGGCTGATTGATCGAACATAAAAAATCCTCGACTGGTTCGGGGATTTTTTATGTCTGCGATTTGTTGTTGTAGGAGCAGCCGGTCGACGCTCCTACATTATGGGGTTATTCGGCAGTTGGCCCGCCACCCGCCGTCACCACCTGGATGCTCATGCGCGGTGTTGCCAGGTCCAGTCCGGCTTCATCCAGATGCCGTTTGAGCGACAGGTTGAATGCCCGTGAAACTTCCCATTGCTTGATCGGAGCGGTCTTGAATCGAGCCCGCAGAATCGCGTTGCCGGACTCGAAGCTCTCCACGCCCTGAAACTCCAGGGGCGACCAGATATTGCGTCGTTGCAGCGGGTCGGTGCGCATTTTCTGGCCGACGTCGCGCATCAACTTGATCGCATTGTCGATGTCCATGCTGGCAGGCACCGCGACCCGGAATATCGCGTAGCCAAATTCCCGGGAGTAGTTCTTGATGCTCTTGATTTCGCTGAACGGAATGGTGTGGACGATGCCGTCGATGTCCCGCAGGCGCACGGTGCGGATGGTCAGGCCCTCGACGGTGCCCAGGTGACCGCCGACGTCCACGTAGTCGTCGATGGCCAGGGAGTCTTCGATGATGATGAACAGGCCGGTGATCAGGTCGGCGACCAGCGATTGGGCGCCAAAGCCGATGGCCAGGCCGATCACACCGGCACCGGCTAGCAGTGGCGTTACGTTCATGCCCATGTTCGCCAGGGCGACGATCAGCGCGATGATGAAAATCGCCACGAACAGCACGTTGCGGATCAGCGGCATCATGGTTTGCGCGCGGGCGTTGGCCAGGCCTTTGCGCGAGCGGGTGAGGGCGTGATGCACGGCAGTGTCGCTGAGGATCCAGATCAGCCAGGCAAAGATCAGGGTGCCAATAAGGCTGAACAGCTTGACGCTGACCTCATGTCCTTCGCCTTCGGTAAAGCCGATCAGTGACATGCCCCACACCCGCAGGCCCAGTTCGATGAATGCCAGCCATACCACTAGATGGGCCAGGGTATAGAAGAAGTTTTTCAGGCGTTCCGAATACAGCGCGTGACGCTTCGCGCCGCGTTGCGGTTTGAGGGCGTGGCGGCGCACCAGGCCATTGATGACCATGCACAACACCAGCAACACGGTGCAGATCAGCGACTGGCGCAGCGCGGTGCTGGTGTCGCCTGCCGAGACGAAGGTGGCGAACAGCGAGATCCCCACCAGCACCAGTGCCGGTACAAACCAGAAGGTGCCGAGAATTTCGATGGTGTCGCTGAGGGCGCGGCGGGTCAGGCGCCGGGACAGTGGCTGATTGCGGATCAGGTGGGCAATCGGGCGCCGGAAACGCAGGATGAACAGCCCCGTGGACAACGCCGCCAACACATTGGCCACCGTCGCCGCCGTGTGCGCCAGGTGTACGCCAAGGCTTTCAACCAGGCGTGGGTCGCTCAAGGCTTCACCAAAAGCGGCGAAACTGCCGATCAACCATAGTGGTCGGAAGGCCTGGTGCCGCAGGATGTACAGGGCCCGGTGGCGGTGTGGGCCGTCGAGCAGGGAAAAGGCAATCACGCAGATTGCTGAGAAACAGGTGCCGACCACCAGTGCATAGGCCAGCACCATGGCCAGGCTTTTACCGAGTGACGATGGCAGGGCGTAACTCATGTAGACGGTGATGACCAAGGCAATCAACCACGGCCCCAGCTTGCGCAGGGCAAAGCGCAGCATATCCACGGCCCGGGGGTGTTGCGGCAATTCCTCGGTCAGGCCGAAGCGCATCCGTACCCGATGGCTGACCCAGATCAGCACCGCCGCCAGCAGGCTCCAGACCATCAGGATCATGGCAAAGGCGAAGATGATCGGCAGCCACTCGCTGGCCGGCAGCACCAGTGCCGCCAATTCATCCTTGGCCAGGTCGAATTCGGCGGACCAGCGAGTGATTGGGCTGTCGGCGCCGGAGAATTGCTTTTCGAAACTGGCCAGGGTCCCGCCAATCAGGCCCAGCACGCCTTCCTCTGCGACCGGTTGGGCTTTTTTTGTGGCGTCGCGCAGCTTCTTCAGATCAGCCAGCAGCTTGCTGCGCTGCTGATCGTTCTCCAGTGACTTGATGACTTCGTCGAGGGATTGCCCAAGGGGTTCCTGCGCCTCGGGTTGGGTTTTTGCCGGGCTGCCAAGCAGGCCCGGCAACCCGACAGCCTGGGCAGGCGCTGATGCCATCAGGGTCATCAGGCAGATAAGGAAAAGACATGGCAGGGCGAGCAGGCGAGCGAACACTAGGCGGTCAACCTCGAAATGGGCAGGTCGACCGAGTGTACGAGCCCGTCAAAACCAATGCGAGCGGGGTGGGGATTTTATTCGTTGAGTTTGGCGAGGATCTTGAAGATCACCGTGGCCAGGATCAACAGCATGCCGAGCCACATGGCGAGCACGCCGGCGTTCTTGTCGCGAAAATTGAAACCGACTGCCAGCATGATCATCCCGATAAGAATGGGGATGAGCATGGCGTGAAATGAAGACATTGTGATCATGGCGACTGCCTTGTCAAAGGAGTGGTTGAAGTCTAGGTGGCTTTTTGCAGGGTGCTGTCTGCAGGAGCGAGCATGCTCGCTCCTACAGATGCAGATGCAGATTCATGCGCGGTTATGGCAATTCGCGGCAGGCGTAGAACGCGCTGAGCACCTTGACCAGATGCGCCAGGTCATGGCTGCCGCACAATTCGCGAATCGAATGCATGGCGAAGGTCGGCAGGCCGATGTCCACGGTACGCACCCCCAGGTGGCTGGCGGTGATCGGGCCGATGGTCGAGCCGCAACCCATGTCGCTGCGCACCACGAAGCTCTGCACCGGCACTTCTTCGGCCATGCACAGGTGGCGGAAGAACCCGGCGGTTTCGCTGTTGGTGGCGTAGCGCTGGTTGCTGTTGACCTTGATCACAGGGCCGGCGTTGAGTTTCGGGCCGTGATTGGCATCGTGCTTGTCGGCGTAGTTGGGGTGCACGCCGTGGGCGTTGTCGGCCGAGACCAGCAGGGATTTCTGGATGGTGCGTACGAATTCATCACCTTCTGGCAGCAGGCGGCGCAACGTCTGCTCCAGCATCGGGCCGTCGGCACCGCAGGCCGAGCAGGACCCGACTTCCTCGTGGTCATTGCAGACCAGGACGCACGTTTCGTCGGTGTCCGTGGTCAGCAGCGCTTGCAGGCCGGCATAGCATGACAGCAGGTTGTCCAGGCGCGCGCCGGCGATGAAATCACCATGCAGGCCGATGACGGCCGCGCTTTGGGTGTCGTAGAAACTCAATTCGTAATCCAGCACGACGTCGGCGTTCAGGCCGTGTTCGCGGGCCAACTGGTCGGTGAGCACCGCGCGGAAATCCACGCGCTCGTCCCCGGCGAATTGCGCCAGTACCGGGGGCAGTTCGGTCTGGGCGTTGATCGCCCAGCCCATGTTGGCTTCACGATTGAGGTGAATGGCCAGGTTGGGGATGATCGCGATCGGTGCCTTGAAGTCGATCAGCTGGCTCTCGACCTTTCCATCACGACGGAAGGTGACGCGGCCGGCCAGGGACAGGTCGCGGTCGAACCAGGGGGCCAACAGGGCGCCGCCATAGACTTCGACGCCCAGTTGCCAGAAACCCTGGCGTTGCAGTTCCGGCTGCGGCTTGACCCGCAGGCACGGGCTGTCGGTGTGGGCTCCGACCAGGCGAATGCCGCCGTGCAGTGGCGAGTGCCGGCCCATCTTGATCGCGACGATCGAGGAGTCGTTACGGGTGACGTAGTAGCGACCATTGGCTTCGGTACTCCATGGCTCGCGTTCGTCCAGGCGTTGGAATCCCGCCGCTTCCAGTCGCTGAACAAGGCTGGCGGTGGCATGAAACGGGGTAGGGGAGGCCTTGAGGAAATCGATCAGGCCTTGGTTCAACTCTTCGCGCATAAGTAGCTCCAGACAGCAATGGCGCCAGTTTAACGTATTGGCCCGGTGCATTGGACAAGAGCTTGCAGCACCGGGCCTGGTCGGGCGCTCAATGGGTCATTCGCTCGCGCAGGTAGGCAATGATGGTTTGTTCGTCCCCGGATTTTGCCGGTCGCGGCAGATGTTTTGGCCAGCGACCCTTTTCCGTGCCGAAAAACCTTCTTTGTTTGTCTTCGTCCCAGCGCAAGATTTCGCGGGAGGCGGACTCCCACCATTCATGGCGGCACACTTCGTAATACGGATGTTCGGGCGCCGCGCTTCCGTACAGCAGGTCGCGACCGACCTTTTTCACGCTCTTGCGCTTGTTGCGCAGCTTCCACTTGATGCGCAGGCGCTGCCAGGGTGAGGGCACGGGCTTGCAGCGCGGGACTTCTGTGCACAGCGCCGGCAGCTCGGCACGGAATTGCTCGCCATGGCGGGAGAAAAAATGCTTCTGCATGGCATGGAAGAAGCGTTTTTCAGCGAAGTAGTGATAGACGAACTTCTTTGCTTCCTGAACCGGTTGGTTGCGCATCGCGAACGACAGGGCGATTTGCTCGATGGTGTGGATATCGAATGAGTCACGGGTCCATTCATCGATCAGGCGGATTGATTCATCGAGCAACCGCGTATCACCGTCGGTGACACCGCACAGCCCGCTGTTATACAGCTTGAAACTGTTGTTGGCCGAGATGCCATGGGCTTGCAGGCAGCGGCCGAGCTTGACGTAGTCCGGGCGTTCGCAGACGTAGCTCCAGTCGTACTCGAAACGGTCCATGACATAACGCCCGGGCGCGATTCGGTCGAAGACGCGATGCGGCGATTCCAGGAACAGTGTATCGGTGTCGACGAACAGCGTCTTTTGCGCAAGCTTCAGCCCTTGGGCAATGGCGCAGGCCTTGCGTCGATGGTGATAGCCGTTTTCGCCCTGCCACTGGGTCATGGTCTGCTCGCTCAGGGCGATCGTGTCCACCGGCCAGCCAGCATAATCTTCCGGGCGATCGGTCATGACCCTGATGCACAGCGACTCGCCCCGTTTGAGTTGTGCCAGGGCGGTGAGCATGCTGAACTTGGCTTCGCGCCGGTAGACATCCTGGTTGCCATAGATGAGGTAGAGCAACTGGTGCGGTGTTTTTTCCAGGGGGGGCAGCGCTTCGCGCATAAGTAGCTCCAGGCAACAGTGACGCGAGTTTACCGTATTGGTCCGGGGCAATGCAGGTGCACTGTTCTCAGTAATGTTGTAACAACAAATGAAAAACGCCCTTCATTGCAAGGGCGTTTTCAATGGGCTTTCAGTGGTCGCCCACTCAAAAAGGCGCAGGGCACTCGAAGCGCAGTCGCTCACCGCTTTGCGGGTGAGTGAAGCTGAGCATGCTGGCATGCAGGCACAGGCGTGGCCAGGCGTCCAGGGCTTGCTCATGGGCGTAGAGTCCGTCGCCCAGCAATGGATGACCGATCGACAGCATGTGCACGCGCAATTGGTGCGAACGACCGGTGATCGGCGTGAGTTCGACGCGACACCAATCGCCGCAGCGCTCCAGCACGCGCCAGAAGGTCAGGGCGTGTTTGCCGAATTCATGGTCCACCACGTGACGTGGCTTGGTCGGCGGGTCGTAGCGCAGCGGCAAGTCGATGCTGCCACTGTCGAGCTCCGGCTGGCCCCAGCACAATGCGGTGTAGGCCTTTTCCGTTTCGCGGTCGTGAAATTGCCGAGACAATTCACGGTGCGTATCGGGATCCCGGGCCAGCAGGATGATGCCGGAGGTTTCCCAGTCCAGTCGGTGGACGATTCGCGCTTCCGGGTAGCCGTTTTCCTGCAGGCGGGTAATCAGGCAGTCCTTATTGTCTTCGGCCCGACCGGGCACGGAGAGCAACAGGGTGGGTTTGTTGACCACCAGGACAGCAGCGTCCTCATGGATGATGTGAATATTGGACAGCGGCATCAAACAGCCTCGTTACAAACGCCAACGGCGGCTCAGGCCTGCAGGCCTGAACCGCCGTGGTTCCACCCGGATCGACTCAGCGATCTGGCAGGGTGATATTGAGTTCCAGAATCGAGCAGCTGCCCTGGCTTTCCAGTGCGACGTGCACGTCATCGGACCCGATATTGACGTACTTGCGAATCACCTCGACCAGTTCCTTCTGCAGGGCTGGCAGGTAATCCGGGGTACTGCGTTGGCCGCGTTCGTGCGCCACGATGATCTGTAGACGCTCTTTCGCTACCGACGCGGTGCTTTGCTTTTTGTTGGCACGAAAGAAGTCAAAAAGGTTCATTGGTTAGTTGCCTCCAAACAGGCGCTCGAAGAATCCCTTCTTCTGTACATCAAGGAAACGATGTTCCACGGTTTTGCCCAACAGGCGGTCCACGGTATCGCTGTAGGCCTGGCCTGCATCGCTCTGGTCGTCGAGAATCACCGGAACGCCCTGGTTGGATGCCTTGAGCACCGCCTGGGATTCAGGGATCACGCCGAGCAGGGCCACCGAGAGGATCTCCTTGACGTCTTCGACGCCGAGCATTTCACCCTTGCTCACGCGCTCTGGATGGTAACGGGTAATCAGCAGGTGTTCCTTGATCGGGTCTTCGCCACGCTCGGCTCGACGGGACTTGCTGGCCAGCAGGCCAAGCATGCGGTCGGAGTCGCGCACCGAGGAGACTTCCGGGTTGGTCACCACGATCGCTTCGTCTGCGAAGTACATGGCCAGGTGAGCACCTTTTTCGATACCCGCCGGGGAGTCGCAGACCACGAACTCGAAGTCTTCCTTGAGTTGCATCAGGACTTTTTCCACGCCTTCGACTGTCAGCGCGTCTTTGTCGCGGGTCTGGCTGGCGGCCAGTACGTAGAGGTTCTCCAGGCGCTTGTCTTTGATCAAGGCCTGTTGCAGGTTGGCTTCGCCGTTCACTACGTTGACGAAGTCATACACCACGCGGCGCTCGCAACCCATGATCAGGTCGAGGTTACGCAAACCGACGTCGAAGTCGACGATGACTGTTTTGTGACCGCGCAGAGCGAGGCCGGTACCGATAGCGGCGCTGGTGGTGGTCTTACCCACACCACCCTTGCCGGATGTAACCACGAGAATCTTGGCCAAGGTGTTTCACCCCTAAGGAAAAAGGACTTTTAGCCCCTGAAAAACATCTCTTGAAAACTACAGCAGTTGGACAGCCTTGGCTGGAATATGGCCGCAGACGGCATTTACCCCCGGTAAACACTGTTTGTAGCCTGTTTCCTACTTCGTTTGAGCCGTTTTCGCTACGTTTTAGAGATGCTTGGAAAATGCGGCAGTATCCGTTAAAGCCGAATGATGTTCAACACGTCGCCAGACAGGCTGACCTGCACACCCGAGCCCCACAATGGGTCGCGGCGCAGATCTTCGGAAACCTTGTAATGTCCGGCAATAGAGATCAGTTCAGCGCTCATTTGCTGGCAGAAAATCCGTGCCTTGGTGTCGCCTTTGACGCCGGCCAGCACACGACCGCGCATCGGGCCGTATACATGGATGTTCCCATCGGCGAGAAGTTCCGCCCCCGGGCTGACCGAGGAGATCACTACCAGGTCACTGCCCTGGGCATAGATCTGCTGGCCACCGCGCACTGGCGAAGTGATGATTTTCGTCGGCTTGATGGTCGGTTCCGCTGGTTTTTCCGGTTTTTTCGCAACGACACCTTCGTTCATGTCCAGCGCCCGTTCACGGGCCCCGGATGGCGGCAACACCGGCAGGTCGACGGCGATGGCGGCCGCGATGTCTTCGATGCGGCTGGCACGGATGGCCAGGGTACGCAGGCCATGCTGGCGGCAGATGCGCATCAGGCCGGGCAGATCGACGGCACCACCGTTGGCCGGGAGTTTGTCCAAAGCCAGGACCAGCGGTGCATTACTGAAGAAGTTCGGCGCCTGAGCGACTTTGGCGGCCAGTTGCCGATCGAGGCCTTCAAGGTCATTTCGGGCCAGTTCCAGCACCGTTATGGCAAGCATGCTGCCCTTCAACTGGAACACGGGATCTTGGTCAAGCGGTTCGGTTTGGCTCATGGTCGGCATACAACGACTTGTCACTAAAAGTGCCCAGACTTATAACGAGAACGCCCGCGAGCCGCAAGCCGGGTCGAACGATGTAGAATGCGCGGCCAACGTCTTTTCGGAACCTTTAATGGATCGCCCGCGTTTTCGAACAACTTTTCTGATGCCGCGTTTCTGGCCACTCTGGTGCGGCCTGGGGCTGTTATGGTTGATTGTCCAGCTGCCGTACCCTGCATTGCTGTGGATCGGTCGGGTCCTGGGTGCCTTGATGTATCGGGTAGCGGCCGACCGGCGGCGCATTGCCAAGCGCAATCTCGAACTGTGCTTCCCGGAAAAATCCGCGGCAGAGCGCAAGCGTCTGCTCAAGGAAAACTTCGCGTCCACCGGTATCGCCTTCTTTGAAATGGCGATGAGCTGGTGGTGGTCACGCGAGCGGTTGGCGAAACTGGCCCATGTCGAAGGCCTGGAGCACCTGAAGAATGCCCAGCGTGAGGGCAAGGGCGTGATCCTGATGGCCGTCCACTTCACCACGCTGGAAATCGGCGCGGCGCTGCTCGGCCAGCAACACACCATCGACGGTATGTACCGCGAGCACAAGAACCCGCTGTTCGACTATGTGCAGCGTCGCGGTCGCGAGCGGCACAATCTGGATTCGTTGGCGGTGGAGCGTGAGGATGTGCGCGGCATGCTCAAGTTGCTACGCGCCGGCCGTGCGATCTGGTATGCGCCGGACCAGGACTATGGCGCCAAGCAAAGCATTTTCGTGCCGTTGTTCGGCATACAGGCCGCCACCGTCACCGCCACCAGCAAGTTCGCGCGGTTGGGCAAGGCGCTGGTGGTGCCGTTCACCCAGGAACGCCTGGCGGACGGCAGTGGGTATCGCCTGGTCATCCACGCGCCGCTCGAAGGCTTCCCGGGCGAAACCGAGGAAGCCGACTGCTTGCGCATCAACCAGTGGATAGAAGGCGTCTTGCGTGATTGCCCAGAGCAATACCTCTGGGCCCATCGCCGCTTCAAGAGCCGTCCGCCCGGTGAACCGAAGCTGTACCCAAAGCGCGGCTGAACGGCCGCACCCCGCAGGAGCGAGCATGTCGAATCGTCGCACCGTCGCGATGGTCGTCAACGATAATGCTGGCAGCCTGACACCCAGCGGCGTCCTCGGGTCCATCGCGAGCATGCTCGCTCCTACAAGGGACGATCCCCATCAATGAGCATGGAGCGTTACTCATGAATCCCGCTGAACCGGTTACAGGCTTGATCCTTTCCGGCGGCGGGGCTCGGGCGGCCTATCAAGTGGGGGTGCTGGCGGCGATTGCCGAGTTGCTGCCATTGGGTGCGGACAATCCTTTTCCGGTGATCGTCGGCACGTCCGCCGGCGCTATCAATGCCGTCAGCCTGGCCAGCGGGGCGACGGATTTTCGCGCGGCCATCGAGCGGCTGACGGCGTTCTGGCAGGGTTTTCGCAGCCATCTGGTGTTGCGCAGCGACTGGCCGGGCGTGATCAGCCAGGCTGCCCGGTTCGTCAGTCACAGTTTGTTGGGCCTTGGCGCCCCGGTGCCCGTGGCGTTGCTCAACAGCTCGCCGCTACGCGGATTACTCGACGACAAACTGCACATGGGCGACATTGCCCACGCCATCGAGCAGAAGCAGTTGCAGGCCGTCGCGGTCACGGCGTTCGGCTATGAATCCGGTCAGGCGGTGACGTTCTATCAGGGCGGCGGCACTATAGACGCCTGGTTGCGCCATCGGCGGATCGGCGTTCCCACACAACTGTCGGTCGACCATTTACTCGCCAGTTCGGCCATTCCGCTGCTGTTCGCTCCGGTGAAAATCGGCGAGGAATATTTCGGCGACGGCGCGGTGCGCCAGTCGGCACCGATCAGCCCCGCCCTGCATCTGGGCGCCAACCGGGTGCTGGTGGTGGGTGTCAGCGGCAACCCGCGCGGCATCGACCCGGAGCAGCCGCTGCAACGCGCCTATTCCGGTCAGCAGCCAACCTTGGCGCAGATCGGTGGGCATTTGCTCAACAGCACGTTCATCGATAGCCTGGAAAGTGATATCGAACTCTTGCAGCGCTTGAATCAGTTCAGTCGCCTCATGCCCGATGGCACGCCGATCCGTACGTTGGGGGTGGCGCCAGTGGAGGTGTTGGTGATTTCGCCCAGCCAGCCGATCGACGAAATCGCCGCACGCCATCGCCAGGAACTGCCAGCGGCGCTGCGCCTGTTCTTGCGTGGGCCGGGAGCGACCAAGACCAGTGGGGCGGGGGTGTTGAGTTATCTGCTGTTCGAGGCGGGGTATTGCAGCGAGTTGATTGATCTGGGACGGCGGGATGCGTTGGCCAAGCGCGGGGAGATTTGCCGGTTTCTCGGGTTGGCGGAACCTGTGGTTTCGGCTTGAGATTGGCGGTGCGGCATTCGCGAGCAGGCTCGCTCCCACAGTGAATCTTCAGTGCGACAAAGATCAAATGTGGGAGCGAGCCTGCTCGCGAAGCTTTTACATCAGAAGTGCACCTTGACCAGGAAGCTGGTCACGCTCTGGTCGGTCTTGAAGCCCTGGCTGTCTTCGATACCGTACTTGTTTTTCCAGTAGTCATACTCGACACCGACGTACAGCTGCTTGGCGCCCAGGTTCAGCACCTTGCCCAGGTCGTATTTGATCTGTGGGTTGAAGTGCAGGTTGGCGTGGTATTCGCCTTTCTTGTTGACGTCGTTGTCAACGACCCAGTCCATGAAACCGTCGATCAGCACATCCGAGTCACCCACTGGAAGGGTATAGGACCAGACCGGGGTGACTTGCCAGATGTTGTCACCCGGGCGGTCGCCTTCGGTATGACGGTTGTAGAAGTTCAGCTGGAAGTAGTCAAAGCCGGGGATGGCCAGGTCGAAACCCGGACCGATCAGATACGACTCGGTATCGTCTTCACCGAACTCATAGGTCATGGCCAGCAGCACGTCCTTGATCGGACCGAACTCCAGCTTCTGATCGAAAATCTTGTTGAACGACAGGCGCGGGCTGAATTCACCATAGTGAGTGTTCTTGCCTGCGAAGGCGTCTTCCTTGCCGTTGTAGAAGATTTTGTCGATGAAGAAGAAGTTGTCGCCGTATTTCCAGCCGTCGGCGTGTTCGAAGGTCACCGTCTGCTGGATGCGTGGGTTGACCTGGAAGTCCTTGCCATACAGGTAGGTCAGGCTGTTGTTCTGCCATTGCAGCAAGTCGCCGGCCATGGCCTGACCCCCCGCCAGCAACGATCCTGCCAGCATCAGGCTAGTGCACGTACGTTTCATTCGGTTGCTCCCAAAAAGTAGTGGTTTCACGTTATTTTTTTAAGGTCGACGCTCTGGTGTGGCGCCTTTTTCCGTAGCTGCAAAAAAATCATCCATTCGGTCAGCTTTATGCTGTTAGCAAGAGCTGCGCCAAGGCTTTCAGAAAACAAAAAAACTCCCGTTCGGCGGCTCTGGAGCAGTCGATTGAGAGTGGTTTGGGGGTGCCTTGGTACCGTCCAGAGCCGGGATAAGTTGGCTTTCTGGTCAGGAATTAAATCCGGGCTTTTTTTTAAAGCGGATTCAGGCGGCCGCGGAGAATACTGACTCCTCGGCCAGGTCTCAAGTGCTCCGCAACAGCGCACCGACGACAGGTTTGGGGCACGGTTGCGGATCATCTTAGAAATGCACCTTCACCAGCAGGCTGGTGGTGCTTTCGTGGGTATCGAGGTTGTTGTTGTTTTCGATGCCGTACTTGTCTTTCCAGTAGCTGTATTCGACGCCGACATACACCTGCTTTTCCCGCCAACCGAGGGTTTTGCCCAAGTCATATTTGACCTGGGGGTTGAAGTGCAGGTTGGCGTGATACGTCCCGCGCGAGTTCTGGTCATTGTCGACGACCCAGTCCAGGTAGCCGTCGATCAACAGGCTCGAGTTGCCCAGGGGCACGGTGTAGGACCAGGCCGGCGAGATCTGCCAGACGTCATCACCGGGGCGCGAGCCTTCGGTCTGGCGGTAGTAGAAGTTCAAGGTGAAAAAGTTGAAGCCCGGTACCGCGAGGTCGAAACCGGGGCCGATCAGGTACGCCTCGCTGTCGTCTTCGCCATTCTCGTAGGTCAAGGCCAGCAACACATCCTTGATCGGGCCGAGTTCGAATCGGCGGTCGAGAATCTTGCCGAAGGAGAGGCGCGGACTGAACTCGCCGTAATAGGCGTGTACGCCTTTGTTGCGGTCCTTCTCGCCGTTGTAGTAGGTGCTGTCGATGAACATGAAGTTGTCGCCATACTTCCAGCGGTCGGCGTGTTCGAAGGTGATCGTCTGCTGGATCGGCGGGTTGACCGCAAAATCCTTGCCGTACAGATAGCTCAGGCTGTTGGTTTGCCACAGCAGCAAATCGCCGGCCATGGCTTGGCTCGCAGCCAGGAGGCCAGCACCCAACAGCATGTTTTTCTGTGTCCGAATCATCTGTTGCTCCCTCTTGTTTTTATTTTTCAAGGCGCAGGAAACCCCAACCCCTGTAGGAGCGAGCATGCTCGCGATGGTCGTTAACGATTACGCGTGGTATCTGGTTAAACGCGTTGTCTTTACGTCCATCGCGAGCATGCTCGCTCCTACAGTGGGGGGGCGTTTCTGTCTTAGTGGGCGTGACAGTCGTTGATGGCCGCGCGTTCGGCGCCACCGAGGATGTTGAACAGCAAGTTCAGGGTCAGCGCGCTAAGCGTGGCCATGGCGATACCGCTGTGGGTGATCGGGCTCATCCACACCGGCAGGTGGGCGAAAAACTCCGGTCGTACCACCGGAATCAGGCCCATGCCGATGCTCACCGCCACCAGCAATTGGTTGCGTCGGTCACCGATGTCGGCTTCCTGCAGGATCTTGATACCGGTGGCGGCGACCATGCCGAACATCGCGATCGCCGCGCCGCCCAGCACCGCCGGTGGAATCGAGGCCACGAGGAACGCGGCCTTGGGTAGCAGGCTCAGCACGATCAACAAGCCGCCAGCAACGATGGTTACTGAGCGGCAACGTACGCCGGTCATCTGCACAAGGCCGATGTTCTGCGCGAAGGAGGAGTGGGTGAAGGTGTTGAAGAAGCCGGCGAAGAACGAGGCGCCGGCGTCACACAACAAGCCGCGACGCAACATGCGCGGGCAGACTTCCTGGCCGGTGATCTTGCCCAGGGCCAGGAACATCCCGGTGGACTCGACGAAAATGATCACCACCACCAGGCACATCGAGAGGATTGGCGCGAGCTCGAATTTCGGCATGCCAAAGTGCAACGGCGTGACAAATTGCAGCCATGGCGCCTGGGCCATGCCGCTGAGGTCGACCATGCCCAGCACGCCACAAAGCACATAGCCCAGGCACATGCCGATCAATACGGAAATGTTGACCCAGAAGCCGCGCATGAAACGATGCACCAGCAGGATGGTGCCCAGCACCAATGCGGCGATGGTCAGGTAGATCGGTGAGCCGAATTGAGCGGCTTGAGCACCACCGCCGGCCCAGTTCACGGCCACGGGGAACAGCGACAAACCGATCGAGGTGATGACCGTGCCAGTAACCAGCGGCGGGAAGAAGCGCACGACCTTGGACATGAATGGCGCGATGAGCATGCCGAAGAACCCGGCGGCGATGGTCGCGCCGAAGATCCCCTGCAGGCCGATGCCCGGCATGCCGGCCATGGCGACCATGCTGCCGACGGCGGCGAAACTGGCGCCCATCATCACCGGCATGCGAATGCCCATGGGGCCGATACCGAGAGACTGGACGATGGTGGCGATGCCGGCGACCAGCAGGTCGGCGTTGATCAGGAAGGCGATTTCTTCACGATTCAGGCCAGCGGCCTGTCCGATGATCAGCGGCACCGCAATGGCGCCGCCGTACATCAGCAGAACATGTTGCAGACCGACCAGGATCAGTTGCAAAAGGGGCAAACGCTGAATGGCGGGTGCGTCGGGGATGCGTGCTGGGGAGAGCTCGGACATGCAACACCTCGGATCATTTTTATTCTTGTGATTTTTTGCATCAGGGTCGACCGCGGTGCGGCCATTCGCGAGCAGGCTCGCTCCCACAGGTTTTGCATTGTCTGTGTGGGAGCGAGCCTGCTCGCGAAGCTTTTATTGCTTAATTGGTCGGGGCACCCTGAACGATCCAGGCGCCGATCAGGTCACGTTCCTGCTGGGTCATCTGGGTGATGTTGCCCAAAGGCATGATTTGACTGGTGACGGCCTGGGCCTGGATGCGCGCCGCGTTCTGGCGGATCTGCTCGGGGGTGTCGAACATCACGCCGGCGGGAGCGGCGCTGAACAGCGGGCTGGTCGGTTTGGCCGAATGACAGACTGCGCAACGTTCCTGGATCACGCTGTGCACCTTGTCGAAACCAGGGCCGGCGTTGGACGCCTGAGCTGGCGCGGCTGCAGGGGCTTCGGCAGGTTTTGCTTCAGCCGGTTTCAAACCACCACCCACTGCTGTTTCCGGCAGAGGCTGGTACTCGATCGCGGCAGGTGCCTTGGCCACTTCAGGCGCGCTGGACATCGGCTTCGGACCAGACACATAGGCCAGGCAAATCATGCCCACCGCTGCCACCGGCAGGGTCCAGGCAAACTTGTGGCTGTCGTGACGGGTGTTGAAGTAGTGACGCACCAACACCGCCAGTACCGCGATCCCGGCCAGGATCAGCCAGTTGTATTGGCTGCCGTAGGTGCTCGGGAAGTGGTTGCTGATCATGATGAACAGCACCGGCAAGGTGAAGTAGTTGTTGTGGCGCGAACGCAGCAGGCCTTTGGCCGGCAGCGCCGGATCGGGCGTGCGGTTCTCGGCGATGGCCGCCACCAGTGCGCGCTGCGCCGGCATGATGATGCGGAACACGTTGCCGACCATGATGGTGCCGATGATCGCGCCGACGTGCAGGTATGCACCGCGACCGCTGAACACCTTGCTGAAGCCATAGGCGGCGCCAATGATTAGTACGAACAGGATGAAACCGAGCAGGGCAGGGCGTTTGCCCAGGGCCGAGTCACAGAGGAAGGAGTAGATGAACCAGCCGATGAACAACGAGCCGATACCGATGGCCACGCCTTCAGGGCCGCTCAGGGTGCTGCCCGGAGCCAGCAGGTAGAGCGTCGGGTTGGAGTAGAACACCACGCACAGCAGCGCGATACCCGACATCCAGGTGAAGTAGGCTTCCCATTTGAACCAGTGCAGGTTGTCCGGCATGGTCGGTGGAGCCAGTTTGTATTTTTCCAGGTGGTAGATACCGCCGCCGTGGATCGCCCACAGATCACCGGCCAGACCGCTTTTCGGGTTGACCCGATTGAGGTTGTTTTCCAGCCAGACGAAGTAGAACGATGCGCCGATCCAGGCCACGCCAGTAATCATGTGAACCCAGCGCACGCTCAGGTTCAGCCATTCCAACAGATGTGCTTCCACAGTCTTTACCTCTCGCCTGTCACTCTGTTGTCGAGTGATCAGACCTTCTCTTATTGGTGGGGGGCGAGGATCAAACGCTCATCCTCTTTGAAAAAATGCTCATCGCAGTTATTGCCTGTGCCACTGCGATCAACCACCAGGAAGTCATCCCGCTTTTCGATCGTCAGCACCGGGTGGTGCCAGACGCCGCGATGGTAATTAATGCCCTGCCTGCCGTTGGTGACGAAGGCGCGGACCAAGCCTGATACAGGTTCATCGCCAAGTGGCGCGACCACGATCAGAAAGGGGTTGCCGAGCAGCGGAATGAAAGCCTGGCTGCCCAGCGGATGACGCTCCAGCATGCTGACGGTCAGCGGCATGTCCTGCGCGTCGGCGCGGAAGATGCTGATGATCGCCTTGTCCTCTGGCGTGGCGGTTTCCACCGTCGCCAGTTTGTGAAAGCGCATGGTCGAACCGTTGTTGATCATGAAGTGATCGCTGCCGTCGGTTTCGATCACGTCACCGAAAGGGGCGAAGGCTTCTTTGGTCAGCGGTTCAATCGTCAGTGTGCGCATGCTGGTCTTCTTATCCAAAATTTGTGTTGTTTGATCTGACGCCTTCGCGAGCAAGCCCGCTCCCACAGGGGAATGCATTTCAAATGTGGGAGCGGGCTTGCTCGCGAATGGCCTCAGCGCTTATTTAGCGACCTTGCCGAGGACGCGCAGGCGGCTCACACCACCGTCGGGGAACACGTTCAGGCGGATGTGGGTGATCGGGCCCAGGGCCTTGATCTGCTCGGCGAAGGTGTGTTCGGCGTGCATTTCCAGCTTCTGGCTTGGCAGCAGTTCACGCCAGAACAGCGACTGGGTTTCGATCTGGCTGTCAGTACCGCCCTTCACGAACGCGCCCTGGATCGAGCAACTGTCCGGGTAGTTGCCCTTGAAGTGCAGGGTGTCGACGATGATTTTCTCGATCTCGCCCGGATGGCCCAGGGCGACGATCACCCAGTCATTGCCTGGCGTGCGACGACGTGCGGTTTCCCAGCCGTCGCCCATGTTGATGCCACGGCCCGGGTTGAGGATGTTGCTCATGCGGCCGAAGTGCTCGTCGGAGCAGGCGAGGGCGCGGCCACCGTTGAGGGCTGCCGCCAGGTCGACCTGCTCGTTGTCACCCACCGCCGACCAGTCGCGGAACGGGATGCCGTACACGCGCAGGCGAGCCACGCCGCCATCCGGGTAGATGTTGAAGCGCAGGTGGCTGAACGCCTGGTCGTTGCTGATTTCGTGGTAGTGGTGGCTGTTGCCTTGCAGCTCGACGGCCGACAGCACTTCGGTCCACTGGGTGTTTTCATTCGGCTCGCCTTCGGCCAGGAAGCAGGCTTCCAGGGAAGCCGACGGTGGGAAGTTGCCGGTGAAGAATGAAGTGTCGATGTCCACGCCTTTGATCGAGCCAGGCACGCCCAGGCGAATCACGGCGCTGTCGTAGCCTTCGAAGCGCTTGCGGCGCGACTCCCAGCCGTCCATCCACTTGCCGTTATCATCGAACACGCCCTCCTTCCACACGGCCGGGGTCGGTTGAAACAGACGGTTGGCGTCTGCGAACCAGTCATCGGTGACCGAGATGATCTTGGTGCCCAGGCGGGCGTCGGCCAGGTTGACGAACTTCTCGAAAGGTACGGCGTAAGCTTTCATTCTTCTTGTCTGCCTTTAATAAGTTGGCTTGGGATGCTTGCAGTGCCCTGGGTGCTTCAGCGTTTTTAACACTCGGGCAAAACTCGCTATAGGGTCAGTAATCGGAACAGGGCGATCTTGTTGATCTCCGCCAGCGCGCACTTGAACTCGGTATCTACCGGGTTGTGGATGCGCGTTTCGAACGCCGCGAGGATCTGATGCCGGTTGCTGCCTTTTACCGCCATGATGAAGGGAAACTTGAACTTGGCCTTGTAGGCGTCGTTCAGCTCGGTGAAGCGCTGGAACTCTTCGGCCGTGCATTGGTGAATACCGGCGCCAGCCTGTTCATGGGTGCTGGCTTCGGTCAATTGGCCCTGGACGGCAGCTTTGCCAGCCAGGTCCGGGTGAGCGTTGATCAGGGCCAACTGGCTTTCGTGATCAGCGCTCAACAGGATGTCGCTCATGCGCTGGTGCAGGGTTTCGATCTGGTCGATCGAGGCATCCTGGCCCAGGTCAAAGGCCTTCTCGGCCACCCATGGCGAATGTTCGTAGATGTCGGCGAAGGCTTTGACGAAGGCGTCGCGGCTCAGGGTCGAGGGTTTCAATGTTTGAAAGGCGCTCATTTCGCGGCCCCTTGGTACGGGTGGGTTTCCTGCCAGTGGCGTGCAATGTCGACGCGGCGGCTGAACCACACCTGTTCATGACTTTTAGCGTATTCGATAAAGCGCTTGAGCGAAGCCAGACGCGCCGGACGGCCGATCAGGCGGCAGTGCAGGCCGATCGACAGCATTTTCGGGGCTTCGGCGCCTTCGGCGTAGAGCACGTCGAACGCATCCTTGAGGTATTCGAAGAAATCGTCGCCCTTGTTGAAACCCTGCACCTGGGTGAAGCGCATGTCGTTAGTGTCCAGGGTGTACGGGATCACCAGGTGCGGCTTGCCGGTCGGATTGTTCGGTTCCCAGTAGGGCAGGTCGTCGTCGTAGGTGTCGCAGTCGTAGAGGAAACCGCCTTCTTCCATCACCAGCTTGCGGGTGTTGGGGCCGGTGCGACCGGTGTACCAGCCCAGCGGACGCTCGCCGGTGATTTCGGTGAGGATGCGGATCGCTTCGAGCATGTGCTCGCGTTCCTGGGCTTCGTCCATGTACTGGTAGTCGATCCAGCGGTAGCCGTGGCTGCAGATTTCGTGGCCGGCATCGACCATCGCGCGGATCACATCCGGGTGACGCTGGGCGGCCATGGCCACGGCGAAGATGGTCAGTGGAATGTCGAATTCCTTGAACAGCTTCAGAATCCGCCAGACGCCGGCGCGGCTGCCATACTCGTAAAGCGATTCCATGCTCATGTTGCGCGCGCCCTGTAGCGGCTGGGCAGACACCATTTCCGAGAGGAATGCTTCGGACTCTTTATCGCCGTGCAGGATATTGCGCTCGCCGCCTTCTTCGTAGTTGAGAACGAATGACAGGGCGATGCGGGCATTGCCCGGCCAGTGTGGGTGCGGAGGGTTACTGCCGTAACCGATCAGGTCGCGAGGGTAGTCAGCGCTCACTGCAGTCTTCCTTCTTATATTCGTGGTGACAGTTGGTGTGACGCGACTAAAGGTTGGATCACTGGGTGGCGTCACAGCGATGGGGTGATTGTATACAACTTTATATTCACTTTGTAAGCCTGATTTTTTGCATTTTTCGTTAACGGTCATCTTTGCGTGTTAGCGACACGCACCTGCAAGAAACTTGCCTGGCTGGTCAGTTAATGATTGCAGGGTTTGGAGGGGGCGGGCTTCGCAGGAAATTCGCGGGATTTTAATCTTTGGCGGCATCAGGCGCAAAAATGTCGTTTTTATTGTGTACAATTTTTTTGAAAAGTGTCTTAATCAATCGCTCGCCGCAGCTTTTCGTGCTCCGAATCGGTGCGGTCTCCTTTCATCTGACTTCGGGAGGCGCGAAGCCTGGCTGCTCCACGCAGGCAGGTGCGCAGAATCAATGGGACGTTTGACTACACATGTTTTGGACGCTGCACATGGTTGCCCGGGCAGCTCGATCAAGGTCGAGTTGTACCGCGTTGAAGGTTCGCAGCTGGAATTGGTCGCCAGCGCGATAACCAACAGCGATGGTCGTGTCGATGCGCCGCTGCTGCAAGGCGATGAGTACCGGACCGGTGTCTACCAGGTTCAGTTTCATGCGGGCGACTACTACCGCGCCCGTGGTGTCCAGTTGCCGGAGCCGGCATTCCTGGATGTGGTGGTGCTGCGTTTTGGCATCTCTGCCGAGCAGGATCACTACCATGTGCCGCTGCTCATTTCGCCCTACAGCTATTCAACGTACCGAGGAAGCTGATCCCCCAAACAGCTTTCTCCACCTGGAAGCGACTGCGCATATAGCTTCTTTGGTCTTTCGCCCGCTCACACTGCGGGCTTTTTTTCGCAAAAAATCCTGGGTGGCAAAGGCCGGATCCGCTGCTACATAAAGCCCATCCCGCCAAAACAGGGTGTGACGAAGACAATTCAGTTACTTATTGAGCAGGCAAAAAGGCGATTCATGTAGTATAACTACAAGCGTGCTACATCCCCGGCGCCTGCCAAATAAAAAAGAGTCCAGCCCTTTGAATCTGCTGCAACACATCGCCCAGTCTCGCCACCTGTTACGCAAGTCGGAGCTCAAGGTCGCCGATCACGTTTTGCTTGATCCTGCGGCCGTGATGCACAGTTCCATGGCGGACCTGGCCCACAGCGTGGGGATCAGTGAGCCAACCATCGTGCGCTTTTGCCGCGCCATCGGTTGCTCGGGTTTCCAGGACTTGAAGCTCAAGCTGGCCCAGAGCCTGGCGGCGGGTGCGAGTTTCGGGCAGTTCGCGATCCATGAGGACGATTCGGTAGCGGACTACAGCCTGAAGATTTTCGACACCACCCTGCACACGCTGATGGAGGTTCGCGAGAAGCTCGATCCGCTGGAGTTGCAGCGTGCGGTGACGCTCATGTCCCAGGCCCAGCGCGTCGAATTCTATGGTTTCGGCGCCTCGGGTGCGGTGGCGGCAGATGCACAGCACAAGTTCTTCCGCTTGCTGCTCACGGCGGCGGCGTATTCCGATCCGCACATGCAGGCGATGTCGGCGGTCACCCTGAAACCAAGCGACGTGGCGATTTGCATTTCGCAGTCCGGCCGCTCCAAGGATTTGCTGATCACCGCCAACCTGGTGCGTGAGAGCGGCGCCTCGTTGATCACCTTGTGCCCTAGCCAGACGCCTTTGGCTGAACTGTCGACCGTCAACCTGGCCATCGACGTGCATGAAGACACCGAAATCTACACGCCGCTGACCTCGCGCATCGCCCACCTGGTGGTGATCGATGTGTTGGCCATGGGCGTGGCCATGGCCCGCGGGCCGAGCCTGGTCAACCACCTCAAGAGCGTCAAGCGCAGCCTGCGCAGCTTGCGCCTGTCGCCCAAGTCGGTGAAAGCGCTGGACGACTAAGGTCAAAAGATCGCAGCCTGCGGCAGCTCCTACAGGTGTTCACAAATCCCTGTAGGAGCTGCCGCAGGCTGCGATCTTTTGATTGTTCATCTCTCTGTCACCGACCCGCCGCCAAACCGTCATCCCTCGCGCCTATCTTGAAACTCCCGTATTCGACTTGGGAGAACGCAAATGGCCCAGCCCTACGAAGAGCGCAACAGTGTCGTCAAAACCCGTCGCCAGCAGGAAGACCGGCGCCGCATGGCGTTTCGCCGTGCGATCGAAGATCGTTGTGAGCAGCGTCAGCTTCTGGCCGAGATCGCCGATTTTACTGGCGACCTTGAGCTCAATTACTGGCAGGCGGCAGCGACAACTTCCCGTCGAAGCGCTCAACCAGCGCGCTGATCTGAATTCTTTCGCTTCGAATGAACGCAAGGAAGGCGTGAGCCACCGGTGACAGGCGCTTGGCCTTGGCCTGTACCAGGCACCAGCTGCGGTAGAGCGGCAGTTCTTCGATCGGCAATTCGATCAAGCCGCCGGTGGCCAATTCAAGGTTCAGGGCGTGGCGCGTCAACAGTGCCACGCCCAGGCCCGCCAGCACACATTCGCGCTGGGCTTCGGCCGAGGAGACCTCCTGGGTCTGGTTGAAATGCACACGTTTCTCCTTGAAGTATTCTTCGCAGGCCAATCGCGTGCCCGAACCCACCTCGCGCATCAGCAAGGTGTAAGGCTCAAGATCCTGTAGGCGCAACGGCCCCTGATGGCACAGCGGGTGGTCCGGCGGGGCCACCGCAACGATCGGATTGTTCAAGAACGGCAGGAACTCCAGCCCCATGTCCTGCGGCACCATGGACATGATCACCAGGTCGTCGCGGTTGTCCGACAGTCGTCGAATCACCTGGGCGCGATTGACCACCGTCAGTTGCAGGTTCACTTCCGGATGCTGGCGCTTGAAGGCGGCAAACAGATGCGGTACGAAATACTTGGCGCTCGATTCCACCGCCAGTTTTAGTTGGCCTTGCAGGGAGCCCTGCATGTCCGACAGTTGCATGTCGAGGTTTTCCAGGCGCCCGAAAATGTCCCGGCTCGCTCGTTGCAGCGCTTCTGCGGCCTCGGTCATGTAGAGTTTTTTGCCGACATAGTCGAACAGCGGCTGGCCAACTAGCTCTTCAAGTTGACGAATCTGCAGGCTAACGGCCGGTTGCGTGAGGGACATTTCGTCGGCTGCCCGGCTGTAGGACCTCAGGTCACAGACTTCGTTGAAGATCTGCAATTGACGTAATGTCATACGCATCAAGGACTTACGCATTTTTTGAACACTCTGGCCACGGGCTGGTGTGTCAACTATAAGTCTTTACTTATGCATGACCCAATAATTATTCATTTTTGTTAATCCCTTGTGAGCGCTAGTGTGGCGGTGCGACCAAATTGAAACATTTGGTCACTCGTCGACCTGGTCTAGCAGGTCGTGGGTACCACCGGATCAAGGGAAACTCCAAGTGATAAAAAAGATCCTGATCGCCAACCGCGGTGAAATTGCCGTACGAATCGTACGCGCTTGTGCCGAAATGGGCATTCGCTCGGTCGCGATCTATTCCGACGCCGATCGCCATGCCCTGCATGTCAAACGTGCGGATGAGGCCCACAGTATTGGTGCCGAGCCACTGGCCGGTTACCTGAACCCGCGCAAGCTGGTGAACCTGGCGGTGGAAACCGGTTGCGATGCCTTGCACCCCGGTTACGGATTCCTCTCGGAAAACGCTGAACTGGCCGACATCTGCGCCGAACGCGGGATCAAATTCATCGGTCCATCGGCTGAAGTCATTCGCCGCATGGGTGACAAGACCGAAGCTCGCCGCAGCATGATCAAGGCGGGTGTCCCAGTCACCCCGGGTACCGAAGGCAACGTTTCGGGCATCGAAGAAGCCCTGACCGAGGGTGACCGTATCGGCTACCCGGTGATGCTCAAGGCTACCTCCGGTGGTGGCGGTCGCGGTATCCGTCGCTGCAACAGCCGTGAAGAACTTGAACAAGCGTTCCCGCGCGTCATTTCCGAAGCCACCAAGGCGTTCGGTTCCGCGGAAGTGTTCCTGGAAAAGTGCATCGTCAACCCCAAGCACATTGAAGCGCAGATCCTCGGCGACAGCTTTGGCAACGTTGTGCACCTGTTCGAGCGTGACTGCTCGATCCAGCGCCGCAACCAGAAGCTCATCGAAATCGCGCCGAGCCCGCAACTGACCCCGGAACAGCGCGCCTACATCGGCGACCTGTCGGTGCGCGCAGCCAAGGCCGTGGGTTACGAGAACGCCGGTACCGTGGAGTTCCTGCTCGCCGAGGGCGAGGTGTACTTCATGGAAATGAACACCCGGGTGCAGGTGGAACACACCATCACCGAAGAAATCACTGGCATCGACATCGTCCGCGAGCAAATCCGCATTGCATCCGGCCTGCCGCTCTCGGTGAAACAGGAAGACATCCAGCATCGCGGTTTCGCGCTGCAGTTCCGGATCAACGCCGAAGACCCGAAAAACAACTTTTTGCCCAGCTTCGGCAAGATCACTCGTTATTACGCACCCGGCGGCCCGGGCGTACGGACCGACACGGCGATCTACACCGGCTATACCATTCCACCGTTCTACGATTCCATGTGCCTGAAACTGGTGGTCTGGGCGTTGACCTGGGAAGAAGCGATGGACCGCGGCCTGCGCGCGCTGGACGACATGCGCGTGCAAGGGGTCAAGACCACCGCGGCCTACTACCAGGAAATCCTGCGTAACCCGGAATTCCGTAGCGGCCAGTTCAACACCAGCTTCGTCGAAAGCCACCCTGAACTGACCAACTACTCGATCAAGCGCAAACCCGAAGAGCTGGCCCTGGCCATCGCCGCCGCCATTGCCGCCCACGCAGGCCTGTGAGGAATAGAACAATGTCCAAGAAGATTTTCGTAACCGACACCATCCTGCGCGACGCCCACCAATCGCTGCTCGCGACCCGCATGCGCACTGAAGACATGCTGCCGATCTGCGACAAGCTCGACAAGGTCGGCTATTGGTCGCTGGAATGCTGGGGCGGCGCAACGTTCGACGCCTGCGTACGCTTCCTCAAGGAAGACCCGTGGGAGCGTCTGCGCCAACTGCGCGCCGCGCTGCCTAACACTCGCCTGCAAATGCTCCTGCGCGGCCAGAACCTGCTGGGCTATCGCCACTACAGCGACGACGTGGTCAGGGCTTTCGTCGCCAAGGCAGCGGTCAATGGCATCGACGTGTTCCGCATCTTCGACGCCATGAACGACGTGCGTAACCTGCGTACCGCCATCGAAGCGGTGAAAGCCGCCGGCAAGCACGCCCAGGGCACCATCGCCTACACCACCAGTCCGGTGCACACCATCGACGCGTTCGTGGCACAGGCCAAGCAGATGGAAGCCATGGGTTGCGACTCGGTGGCGATCAAGGACATGGCTGGTTTGCTGACCCCCTACGCCACCGGTGAACTGGTCAGGGCGTTGAAGGCCGAGCAATCGCTGCCAGTGTTCATTCACTCGCACGACACCGCCGGCCTGGCAACCATGTGCCAGCTCAAGGCGATTGAAAACGGCGCCGACCACATCGACACCGCAATCTCCAGCTTTGCCTCCGGTACCAGCCACCCAGGCACCGAGTCGATGGTCGCGGCCCTCAAAGGCACCGAGTACGACACTGGCCTGAATCTCGAGCTGATCCAGGAAATCGGCCTGTACTTCTACGCCGTGCGCAAGAAGTACCACCAGTTCGAAAGCGAATTCACCGCGGTCGACACCCGTGTTCAAGTCAACCAGGTGCCGGGCGGGATGATTTCCAACCTGGCCAACCAGTTGAAAGAGCAGGGCGCCCTGAACCGCATGAGCGAAGTGCTGGCAGAGATCCCGCGGGTTCGCGAAGACCTCGGCTTCCCGCCACTGGTGACCCCGACTTCGCAAATCGTCGGCACCCAGGCGTTTTTCAACGTGCTGGCAGGCGAGCGCTACAAGACCATCACCAACGAAGTGAAGCTGTACCTGCAAGGTGGCTACGGCAAGGCGCCGGCCCCGGTGAACGAGCAACTGCGTCGCCAGGCTATCGGCAGCGAAGAAGTGATCGACGTGCGCCCAGCCGACCTGCTCAAGCCGGAAATGGCCAAGCTGCGTGCCGACATCGGTGCCCTGGCCAAGTCTGAAGAAGACGTGCTGACCTACGCCATGTTCCCGGACATCGGGCGCAAGTTCCTCGAAGAGCGTGCAGCGGGCACCCTGACCCCGGAAGTGCTGTTGCCGATTCCGGAAGCCGGTGGCGTCGCTTCGGCTGGCGGCGAAGGCGTGCCGACCGAGTTCGTCATCGACGTCCACGGCGAAACCTACCGCGTCGACATCACCGGTGTGGGCGTCAAGGCTGAAGGCAAGCGTCACTTCTACCTGTCCATCGACGGCATGCCGGAAGAAGTGGTGTTCGAGCCGCTCAACGAATTCGTCGGCGGCGGCAGCAGCAAGCGCAAGCAGGCCAGCGCACCAGGCCACGTCAGCACCACCATGCCGGGCAACATCGTCGATGTGCTGGTCAAGGAAGGCGACAGCGTCAAGGCGGGCCAGGCTGTGCTGATCACCGAAGCGATGAAGATGGAAACCGAAGTCCAGGCCGCCATCGCCGGCAAAGTCACCGCCATTCACGTGGCCAAGGGCGACCGGGTGAATCCGGGCGAGATCCTGATCGAGATCGAAGGCTGAGTTAACGGCCGCGATACAACGCTTTAAACCTCGGGGGGGCATGTGCTCCCCTTTTTTTTTGCCCGGACATTTACCATTGGTCCCTTGGGCACCTTCCTCCAATGTTTTTGAACAACCTACGGCACTCGCGCGAGCTGTGATGGCCTAAGCATCAGGGCGCAACGTTGCGTCCGGTGACTGGCCAGGATCGGATATGAACGAAGAGACGCTAAAAGATAAATCGCTGGCGGTTTTGCTGGTGTTGGTGAGCATCGCGTTCATCTGGATCCTGCTGCCTTTCTACGGTGCGGTGTTCTGGGCGGTGATCCTGGGGATTGTCTTTGCGCCCATGCAGCGCCGGCTGCAGCTAAAGTTCGGCTGGGAGCGCAACCTGACTTCGTTCTGTACGTTAAGCATCTGCCTGGTGAGTGCGATCCTGCCGGTGATCATCATCAGCTTCCTGCTGGTTCAGGAAGGCACGGCGCTGTACAAGAGTATCGAGAGCGGTGAGCTGGACATTGCCGCGTATGTAACGCAGTTCAAGCATCACTTGCCACCGTATTTCCAGCATTTGCTCGATCGGTTCGGCGTGGGTGAGTTGAACGGGCTTCGGGAGAAAATCGTCAAGAGCGCGATGGCAGGCGGCGAGGTGACAAATCGGGTGTTCAGTCTTGGCCAGGGTACATTCGAGTTCATCGTCAGCTTTTTCATCATGCTCTACCTGTTGTTTTTCTTCCTGCGCGACGGCGCTGAACTCGCGCGCAAGGTACGCATGGCCGTGCCACTGGAGGAACACCAGAAACGCCGTTTGCAGCTCAAGTTCAATCGCGTGGTGCGAGCCACGGTGAAGGGCAACCTGTTGGTAGCGATTACCCAGGGTGCATTGGGCGGAATAATTTTCTGGTTTCTCGACATTCCGAGCGCGTTGGTCTGGGCGGTGTTGATGGCGCTTCTGTCCTTGTTGCCGGCGGTCGGGGCAGGGATTGTCTGGGCGCCGGTGGCGGCGTTTTTCCTGTTGACCGGCGCAGTCTGGCAAGGCGTGGTGCTGGGGTTGTTCGGGGTGTTCGTGATCGGCCTGGTGGATAATGTGCTGCGCCCGATCCTGGTGGGCAAGGACACGAAGATGCCGGACTACATGATCCTGATCTCGACCCTGGGCGGCCTGGCGTTGTTCGGGCTCAACGGGTTTGTCATCGGTCCGTTGATCGCGGCCCTGTTCATGTCGAGCTGGGCCATTTTCATCGAGACAAAACCGCGGGTTCAGTTGCCTTAGGCACTGAGCTTGCCTGGCTGTCCCGTGCCGATTTGCAGGGACAACGCCTGGGCGTCCGGTAGTGAGGTCAGCGGGCCGCTGATTTGTTCGCCGTCCTGGACCAGGTACCAGCAGGCGAGCAACCCAAGCGCTCTGAGCGGTGCGGGAACGGCGCTGCCGATAACGGACATGATCTGAATCTGAGACATCATAGGGACCTCCATCAATCTGTGGAGTCACCTTACGGTCCGCATGCGTCGAGGGAAAATCAACGTTTTCAATAGTGGTCATTGATGCCAGTGAGGTCAGATCACCGGCTGACGCTCAGACGACCACCTGGTCGAGCATATGAACCACTTCCTGCTCGCTGAGCAGCCCCTTTCTCACCAGGTTCTGCGTCAGCAGCGAAAGGAACTTGGCGCTGCGATGACCTTCGAGCTGCTTGAGTTCCGTCAGGGCGTTGTAGACCTTGCTGCAAGTGCACAGGCCATTGATGCGGTGCGGGTTTTGCGTGGGCATGAGCTCGTCCTTGTTGTTATTGACCCGTTGCAGGCGCCGTTATTGCTGTTGCTGGCGCAAAAGGGAAGGGCGAGTCAATCTTGCCGACTTCACCGGTCGACACTGTCCCGAGAACGACGCCGACAGGATCTTTCCAGACCTGTGGCGACGAACGGCGGATTGCGCGCGCGGGATTACCAGCGGCCGTAACCGTGGGGCGGACCGTAGTAGCCGCGAGGTGGGCCGTAGTAACCACGGGGTGGGCCGTAGTAGACCGGTGCCGGGCGGTAGTAGATCGGTTGCCCCACATACACCGGTGCGGGTTGGTAGTAGACCGGTGGGGGCGGCGCCATGTAAACCGGCTGCGGTTGCGCATAAACCGGCTGGGCGTAGACCGGTTGCGGCGTCACGTACACAGGCCGGTTGCTGTTGATGATTGCCGAGCCAACGATGGCAGAGCCGACGATCGCGCCAAATACCGCCGGACCTTCCCAACCGCCACCGCCATGGGCCTCTGCCTGGCCTGCGACCGCGAAGGCGCCGATCAGCAAAGCCACTGTGGGGATTCTACGGATCATGATGATTCCTCGGTGCTTCGCCCCGGCGCTTGTGTCAGCAATAGACTCAAGGAATGTCGCGGGGATACTTCTAAGACAGCTTTTTTTTAAAAATCAGCACAGCCGCCGGGTAAATTTTGTGTAAGGTCTGTGTCGTCATCCTTACGGTCACGCGGCGTCCGCCAGTGCACGCAAATATGATTGATCAGAACCCGATGGGCAGGCTAATCCCGTCCATCCGAAAGTGCAGCACAAGGAGATTCATATGCAGATGAACCCCAACAGAGACACCCAGCTGTGCATGTCCCTCTCCGGACACCCTGGGAACTTTGGCCTGCGATTTCACAATCACCTGTATGAGCAGTTGGGGCTGAATTTCTACTACAAGGCGTTTTCCAGTCAGGATCTGCCGGGCGCCGTTGGCGGCATTCGCGCCCTGGGAATTCGCGGTTGCGGTGTATCGATGCCGTTCAAGGAAGCCTGCATAGCCCTGGTCGATGAACTGGACCCTTCTGCCGCAGCCATCCAGTCGATCAATACCATCGTCAATACCGACGGCCATCTCAAGGCCTTCAACACCGACTACATCGCCATTGCCCAGTTGCTGCAGACCCACCAGGTGTCCAAGGACACCACGTTTGCGTTGCTTGGCAGTGGCGGCATGGCCAAGGCAGTGGCCAGCGCCTTGCGCGATGGCGGTTACCGCAACGGCTTGATCGTGGCGCGTAATGAGCGCGCGGGCCAGGCATTGGCCCAGTCGCTGGGTTACCCGTGGCAAGCCGAGCTCGGTGAGCAACGTCCGCAAATGCTCATCAACGTCACGCCCATCGGCATGACCGGCCCACATGCCGAGCAGTTGGCGTTCGATGCCCATGCCGTTGCGGCTGCGGATATCGTCTTCGATGTCGTCGCAGTCCCTGCGGAAACTCCGCTGATCGTGCGCGCTCGTACCGAGGGCAAACATGTCATCACCGGGCTCGAAGTGATTGCGATCCAGGCACTGGAGCAATTCGTGCTTTATACCGGTGTGCGCCCGACCGATGAGCAGTTTCAAAAAGCCGTGGAATTTGCCCGCAGCAGCCTTGCCTATTGATTGACGGGCAGCCGCAATCGCCGCCCGCAAAGGCTCGCCCCTTTATTCGAGGCGTGCCAAGCGCTCTTCCAGCGCGGCAATTCGTGCTTCGAGCTCCTCGATACGCTCCACCGACACAGCGCCGCCAGCACCACGCTCCGGCGAGTTTTGGCGGGCCGCGAGGATCGCTTCGATATCTGCCGGATCGCCCAGTGCATGGGTATAACGATCTTCGCGCTGTCCGGCCTGACGCGGGATCAGCACTGCCAGGCCACGGGCGATCAGGCGTTCCAGCTGATGCACGACCTGCTCGGCATCCTCGAAATCATGCATGCGCCCGCTGCGGGTCAGCAGTTCGTTGACCGTCTGCGGCCCCCTCAGAAACATCAGCCCGGTCAGGATCACCTGCGCTGGCACCAGTTCCAGTGCCTTGTCGACCTTGTGCTCCCAGCGATCGGCACGGCTGCCCATCACCAGTCGGGCGAAGCCGCGTCCTTCGAGGGCGCGCAGGCTCTGGCCGACCTGGCCCTGGGTGAGGTTCATCACCGGCTCGCGGCTGGTTTTCTGATTGCAGGCAATCACCAGGGCATTGAGGGTCAGCGGGTAGGTTTCCGGGCTGGTGGCCTGTTTTTCGATCAGGGAACCCAGAATGCGGATTTCCGTACTGTTCAGGCGTGGTTCGTCGAAAGTCGTTTCTTGCTCAGTACTCACAGTGTCTGGAACCTCGCTAAGGGTTGGTCTGGATTTTCTCGGCTTATAAGACCTCGTTGATGGAGGTTAGTCGAGCCTTGCCTGCGTGCAGCGCTTCATTGTCCACGGCATCGCTCGTTCGGACTAGGCAAGGCTGACGATTTCACCGCGTCCGCACAGCGGCAGACTTCATGTTCAAAGGGGTGTTGCGCCACGCGTGCCCCACCAGACGAACAGAAGGCGCCGCGATGGAGTTTGCATTCAGCGACGAACAGGAAATGATCCGCGCATCGGCCGAGGGCTTGCTCGCCGATGTGTCGGATTCGGCCGCCGTGCGCGCGGCGATGGTCAGCGAACGGGGTTTCGACGAGGCCCTCTGGCAGCGGTTATGCCAGGAAATGTGCTGGCCGGCGATCCATATTCCCGAAGCCTATGGCGGCCTCGGGCTGGGCTTCGTCGAGCTGGCAATCCTGCTGGAGCAGATGGGGCGGCGATTGTTGTGCTCGCCGTTTTTCGCCACGGCTTGCATGGCCACACCTGCGTTATTGCTGGCTGCCAACGATCAACAGAAGCAGCGTTGGTTGCCTTCGATTGCTGACGGCAGCCTGACCGCGACCCTGGCGTTCAGCAGTGCCAATGGTTGGTCGGCTGGCGACGTCCAGGCCACGGCGGTGGCTGAGGGCGACGGTTTTGTCCTCGACGGCACGCTCAAGCATGTACTGGATGGCCATGGTGCCGACCTCTTGATCATTGCCGCACGGCAACCCGGATCGACCGGCGCGGCGGGCATCAGTCTGTTCGCCGTTGACGGCGCGCGAGCGGGCATCGAGCGGCAAATGCTGCCGACCATGGACCAGACCCGGCGCCAGGCTCGCATCGAGCTCAAGGGCCTGTACCTCGAAGCCGACTGCCTGCTGGGTACATTCGGCAACGGCTGGACGCACCTGGAGCAGGTCCTGCAACTGGCCTGCATCGGCCTGGCTGCCGAACAGACCGGCGGCGCGCAGCAGGTGCTCGACCTCAGCGTGGCCTACATGCAGGAACGCCAGCAGTTCGGTCGCCCCATCGCCAGTTTCCAGGCCCTCAAGCACCGTGCCGCCGACATGATGCTGCAAGTCGAATGCGCACGTTCGGCCTGCTACTACGCGGCGTGCGTCGCTCAGGAAGCCCTTGATCCCCGGGGCGATGCCGACGTGGCGGGCGAACTGCCGCTGGCCGCAGCGCTGGCCAAGGCGCAGTGCTCGGAAACCTTTTTCCACTGCGCGTCCGAGTCGATCCAGCTGCATGGCGGCGTCGGTTTCACTTGGGAATATGACCCACACCTCTACTTCAAGCGCGCCCGCGCCAGCGAGAGCTTCCTCGGGCTGCCGGCCTGGCATCGCGAGCGGATCGCCGCGGTAATTCTTGGAGAGCAACCATGAAAATCAGTTTCAGCGAGCAAGACGAGTGCTTTCGCCAGGAAGTCGCCGACTGGATGAGCGTCAACCTCTGCGGTGAATTCGAGTCCCTGCGCTTTCGCGGCGGCCCGGGCGATGAGCACATGTTTCCCCAGGAGCGCAAAGCCTGGGAGCGCAAACTGGCCGAGGGCGGCTGGACATGTGTTGGCTGGGCGCCAGAGCATGGCGGGCGTGGGCTGTCGATCACCCGGCAGGTGATTTTTCACGAAGAGTACGCCCGCGCTGGCGGCCCAGGGCGCATGGGGCATATCGGCGAAGGCCTGGCCGGGCCGACTATCGCCGCGTTCGGCACGGTCGAGCAGCAACAGCGTTTTCTGCCAGGGATCGTCAACGGCACGAGCTTCTGGTGCCAGGGCTATTCCGAGCCTGGGGCAGGCTCCGACCTGGCCAACGTCAAGACCCGCGCAACCCTGGACGAAGCGACCGGCAGTTGGGTGATCAACGGGCAGAAAGTCTGGACCTCCCTGGCCCATGAATCGGATTGGTGCTTTGTGATTGCTCGCACTGAACCGGGCAGCGGCGGCCATCGCGGTTTGTCTTTCCTGCTGGTTCCGATGGCCCAGGCTTCAATCACCGTGCGACCGATCGAGCAACTGACCGGCACCTCGGAGTTCAACGAAGTGTTCTTCGATGACGCCCGCACCGACGCCGCCAATATTATCGGCGCGCCGGGCGACGGCTGGAAAATCGCCATGGCGTTGCTGGGGTTCGAGCGCGGTGTGTCGACCCTCGGCCAACAGATGCAGTTCCAGAACGAACTCAACGAAATCATCGCCATCGCCAAGCGCAACGGGGCTGCCCGCGATCCGATCCTGCGCCAACGCCTGGCCGAGGCCTGGAGCGGGTTGCGCATCATGCGCTACAACTCGCTGCGCATGCTCTCGGGTAGCCAGGACGGTTCTCTGCGCAAGGAGGCGACCATCTACAAGCTGTTCTGGTCGACCTGGCATGCCAGCCTCGGCAAGCTGGCGATGGACGTACTGGGCGCCGAGGCGGAACTGCTCGAGGCCGCGCCTTATCAACTGACTCGGCTGCAGTCCCTGTACCTGTTCAGCCGCGCCGACACCCTCTATGGCGGCAGCAACGAGATCCAGCGCAACATCATTGCCGAGCGCGCCTTGGGCATGCCCAGGGAGGCGCGTGCGGGCAAGTAACAAAAAGAGCGATCTCGGGAGGACCGCGCACGGCTATAATCGGCCGACGTTTTCCTCCTGTCATCACACGAGACTGCCATGACCATTTCCCTGTACGACGCCTCCGTTCCTGTTTTCCAGCAAATGCTCAACGCCCTGAGCGACGTGCTGAAAAAAGCCGAGGCCCACGCCACTGCGAAAAACATCGACCCGAACGCTTTCCTGCAAGCGCGCCTGTACCCGGACATGTTCCCACTGGTGCGTCAGGTGCAGATCGCCGTTGATTTCGCCAAAGGCGTGACTTCCCGTCTGGCTGAAGTCGAACTGCCGAAGTACGACGACAGCGAAACCACCTTCGCCGAACTGCAAGCACTGATCGCCAAGGTCCTGGCCTACATCGGCGAGTTCACGCCCGAGCAGATCAACGGCAAGGAAGGCATCGAGATCGTGACCCGCCCAGGCACGCCGAAAGAGAAGCGTTTCTCCGGCCAGGCTTACCTGCTGACCTACGGCCTGCCGCAGTTCTTCTTCCACGTCACCACCGCCTACGCGCTGCTGCGTCATAACGGTGTGGAAGTGGGCAAGCGCGACTACATGGGCGCGTTCTAAACCGTCCAGCTGCAAAAAAAGCCCGCCCAGGTTTGCGCCTGGGCGGGCTTTTTCGTGGGCGATCATTTTTCATGCTCACCACCGGACCTGTGGGAGCGGGCTTGCTCGCGAAGGCGGTGTGTCAGGCAACGTTTATGTTGAAGCTGACGGCCCCTTCGCGAGCAAGCCCGCTCCCACAGAATCTGCAGCGTTACGCCAATCTTTGGGCTTTCTGTTCTTCGCCCAGGCAAGCCGCCGCGGTGAACAGCACATCAGTGGACGAGTTAAGCGCAGTCTCGGCCGAGTCCTGCAGCACGCCAATGATGAAGCCGACCGCCACCACCTGCATGGCGATTTCGCTCGGGATGCCAAACAGACTGCACGCCAGCGGGATCAGTAGCAACGAACCACCGGCCACGCCCGAGGCGCCACAGGCGCAGATTGCCGCAACAACGCTCAGCAGGATGGCGGTCGGGATGTCCACGGCGATGCCCAGGGTGTGCACGGCCGCCAGGGTCAGCACGGTGATGGTGATCGCCGCGCCGGCCATGTTGATGGTGGCGCCGAGCGGGATCGACACCGAATAGGTGTCTTCGTGCAAGCCTAGGCGCTTGCTCAGTTCCAGGTTGACCGGAATGTTCGCCGCCGAGCTGCGGGTGAAGAACGCGGTTATGCCGCTTTCGCGCAGGCAGGTCAGCACCAGCGGATACGGGTTGCGGCGCAGTTTCCAGAACACGATGAGCGGGTTCATCACCAGCGCCACGAACAGCATGCAGCCCAGCAACACGGCCAGCAGGTGCGCATAGCCGATCAAGGCGCCGAAACCGGAGGTGGCCAGGGTCGAGGCCACCAGGCCGAAGATCCCCAGCGGCGCGAAGCAGATCACCAGGCGCACGATCACGGTCACACCATTGGACAGGTCCCCAAGCACTTCACGGGTGGTGTCGCCCGCATGGCGAATGGCGATGCCCATGCCGATGGCCCACGCCAGGATGCCGATGAAGTTGGCGTTCATCAAGGCGCTGACCGGATTGTCGACCACGCTCAGCAGCAAGCTTTGCAGCACTTCACCAATCCCGCCCGGCGCGGTCACTGCAACGTCATGGGTCGACAGCACCAGGCTGGACGGGAACATCATGCTGGCAACCACCGCGACCACGGCGGCAGCGAAAGTCCCCAGCAGATACAAGAACAGAATCGGCCGGATATGGGTTTCCTGGCCGTGCTTATGGTTGGCGATCGATGCCATGACCAATACGAACACCAGAATCGGCGCGACCGCTTTGAGCGCGCTGACGAAGACTTTGCCGATGAACGCCGTGGATTTCGCCGCTTCAGGCGCGAACGAGGCCAGGGCGATACCGGCGATCAGGCCGATCACGATTTGCGTGACCAGGCTCAGGCGTTTCAAGGGTTGCAATATAGAAGGGGCTGAAGCAGTCATAAAACGGCATCTCGGATTTTTATAAGTGCAAGGTTTCACCGCTGCTGTTGAGCAGCTTCAGGCAGGAAACCGAAGAGGGTCGCGCCATCGACTTCATGAAAGGTCGATGAACGCTGGGTGTACGTTTTGCAGGGCGCGGACTTTATCACAGCGTAGGAAGAATCCTTCAGGCCTGTGACGAACTGCCGCTCGGCTACGCAACGCGATTTGCAGGTTCGTGCAACCGCGTGCGTTATCACTCTGTTAATATTCGCCATCCTCATTTTCATGTCTGCCAGCGGGCCTTCGGGCTATCGCTGGTGTCGTCGTTTTCTGGAGTTGTACATGTTGTTGCCCATTCTTCTGTTGTCTGCCGCCGGCTTCACGGTGCTGACCACGGAATTCGTTATCGTCGGCCTGTTACCGGCCATTGCCCGGGACCTGGACGTCAGCATCCCGCAAGCTGGTTTGCTGGTCACCCTGTTCGCCTTCACTGTCGCCGCATTCGGACCGTTCCTCACGGCATACTTCGCCCGCTTCGAGCGGCGCAAGCTGTTTATCTCGGTGTTGATCATGTTTGGCCTGGCCAACACCCTGGCCGCACTGGCGCCGAACATCTGGGTCATGGCGCTTGCCCGGCTGATTCCGGCGCTGGGGTTGCCGGTGTTCTGGGCGCTGGCCAGTGAGACCGCGGTGGACATCGTCGGTCCCGATTACGCCGGCCGCGCCATCGCCAAGATCGGCTTCGGCATTGTCTGTGCCACGGTGTTCGGCATTCCCGTGGGCACGTTGATTTCCGATGCGTTCGGCTGGCGCAGTGCTTTCGCCATTCTGGCGGTCATCGCCTTTGCCAAGGCACTGCTGCTGTTTATCTACTTGCCGAAAACCAACCTGCACCAGCATCAGGTGAGCTTGCTGTCGCAATTGAAGATCCTGCGTAGCCCGCTGATGCTGGGTCATGTGTTGCTCTCGGTGATTGTGTTCAGCGGCATGTTCACGGCCTACACCTATCTGGCCGATATCCTTGAGCGCTTGGCCGGGTTCAACGGCACCGTGGTTGGCTGGTGCCTGATGGGTTTCGGCGCGGTCGGGTTGATCGGCAACTCGCTGGGCGGTCGTGCGGTGGATCGTCACCCGCTGATGGCGTCGATGATGTTCTGTGCGTTCATGATTGCCGGCCTGGTGGCATTGGTGCCGAACATTCATTCGCCCCTCGGTCTGGCCGCGGCGATGGGCATTTGGGGCGTGACCCAGGCGGCGATGTTCCTGGTCAGTCACGTGCGCCTGATGAAGGCCGCGCCTGAAGCGCCAGCGTTCGCCGCTTCGCTGAACATTGCCGGTGCCAACCTGGGTATTGGCCTGGGCGCGATGATTGGCGGGCGGGTGATCGACAGCGTTGGGCTGCAAGGCCTTGGCTTCGCGGCGGCGGCTTTTATCCTCGCCTCGATCCTGCTGGCCATCGCCCTGATGACGTTCAAGCCCCGGGAAGTCTGCGCCTGAGGCCTTACAGTTCGGTAAACAACTCGCGTCGGGCACCTTCGGTAATGGCGACAATGCCGGGGTGCTTGACCTTGCGCTCCACTGAAATGGCGTAGAACGACTCGCTGACCGCGTCGGTCTGGCCAATCACTTGCACGCCGTACTGGCGCTGTACTTCGTCGGCGATCACGCTCGGGCCGATGAAGATTCCGCTGCCGGATTGGCCGAACGCCTGCATCAAGGCACTGTCGTCGAACTCGCCGACGATCTGCGGCTGGATCTGCTGCTCGGCGAACCAGCGTTGCAAGCGGCTGCGCACCACGGTTTCCGGCCCGGGAATCAGCAGGGGTGCGCCGTGCAGGCTACGGGGGAAGTCCTGGCCATAGCGCGCCGCCAATTCGGCAGTGGCGAAGAAACTGATCCCGCATTCGCCGAGTTTCTGGCTGTAGCCCTTGATATCCAGGTGTGAGGGCATCGGGCTGTCGGAGATCACCAGGTCCAGGCGCTGGATGGCCAGGTCGGCCAACAGCCGTTCAAGCTTGTCTTCGCGGCAGGTGATGCGCAGTGGCTCACTCAACTCCATGGTTGGCGCGATCAGTCGATAGACGATGGATTTGGGCACCACGTCGGCCACGCCCACGCGAAACAGGATCTGCTGCTCGTTGGGCTGCGCGCGCAGCATCAATTCCAGTTCGCCCCCCAACTGAAACATTTGCTCGGCGTAAGGCAAGGTTTGCCGGCCTGCCTCCGTCAACTCAAGCTGCCGACCCACCCGGCGGAACAATTCAATGCCATAGGTTTGTTCGAGCAGCGAGATCTGCCCACTGATGGTTTGTGGCGTCAGGTTCAGTTGCTCGCAAGCGCGCACGATGCTGCCCGTCTTGGCCACCACCCAGAAGTAATGCAATTGTCGATAGTTGAGCATGCGCTGCGTTCCTTTGTAGGAGCTGCCGCAGGCTGCGATCTTTTGATCTTGTTTTTAAGATCAAGATCAAAAGATCGC
>NZ_JASCAE010000036.1:0-71412 GCF_029967975.1 Pseudomonas sp. V98_8 | reverse complement strand
AACCCCTGTTACCGCCGTGAAAGGGCGGTGTCCTAGGCCACTAGACGAAGGGGACACACTACAACATTCACTCCCTGCTTCGTTTCGCTGTTCGCTTTACGCTGCAAGTGGCGCGCATTCTATGGATGGATTGAGAGGTCGTCAACCCCCTGTTATAAATTTATTTAAATCAATGACTTCGCGCTGCTTTGCGACCCCTCCCGGCTTTTCTGTCGCCTGGGGTCTGGCGCCTATATTCTGACACTCGCCAAGACGTTATAGTCGACGCCATGAGTGATGGCAATATGCTTCAGAGTGCCAGCATTTATATACGCGGACCGCGGCCGATAAACCTTCAGCCACGCCGAGCCAGGCGCCTGAAGGCCAGGCCACTTCACTCGCATGCAAACCCTATAAAGAGGTCTTACCGGTGACACCACTCATGATCACCCTGCTCGTCGTAGCCGGGATTGCACTCTTGATCGCCATTGGCTACATCAACCATGTGGTGGAAAACAATAAGCTGGAAAGGGCCCGCACCAAGGTTGAACTCAATGATCGACTGCGTCGCTGTGGGGAGATCACCGAGACGTTTCCCGGCCAGTTGATGACGCCAGCGCTGAAACTGTTGCTGACGCGCCTGGAACTGAATGTTTGCCAACGCCTGCTGAACCTGGAAAAGACCAGCGCCAACCTCAAGGCACGGATTACTGAACTGGAGGCTCTGGTCGGCCAGGGCGAATCAATTCCAGTCAACAACCCGCCGGCACCGATCCAGACCGAGGCCAAGGCCAAGGACGTGCGTTTCCTGCTCGAAGCCCTGCACGGCCAAATCACCCGCGCTGCCCAGGATGGTTTTTTGCCACCCAATGAAGCCAAGGGCTGGATTCGTCAAGTGCGCCATATCCTTGTGCTGCTGCACATCGAGTTTTTCAACAACCTCGGCCAGCATTCCCTGCAGCAGAACCAGCCCGGCCAAGCGCGACTGGCGTTCGAACGCGGCGTGCAGTACCTGCGCAAACAACAGGAACCCCAGGTCTACGCCGAACAACTGGAATACCTGGAAAAACTCCTGGCCCGCGCCAACGACCAGGTCATGGACCGTATCGCTCCGGTAGAAGGTGACGTCAACCAATTGACCGAAGGCCTGAAGGACGTCGAGGCGGATGCGGACTGGAAGAAGAAAGTGATCTACGACTGATCACAGAACGAACGTAAAAAAGCAGTAATACACACGAAGATCAAAAGACCGCAGCCTGCGGCAGCTCCTACATGAAATGTGATCCAGTAGGAGCTGCCGCAGGCTGCGATCTTTTAGCGGCTGTCAGGCCAGCATTAAAGCCTGAAATGCCCCACCATCCCCTTCAACTCAACCCCCAACTGCGCCAGCTCGATACTCGACGCCGCGTTGCCCTGCATCGCCAGCGAAGACTGGTCCGCACTCTCTCGAATGCTCGTGACGCTGCGATTGATTTCCTCGGCCACCGAACTCTGCTCCTCGGCAGCAGCGGCGATCTGCTGGTTCATCTGCTGAATCAAGGACACGGCCGCCGCGATACTCCCCAGCGCACTCTCGGTCTGCAGTGCATCGCTGACGGCCAGCTTCACTAACTCACCGCTACTTTGTATCTGCTGCACCGAGGCCTGCGCCGCCGCGCGCAAGGCGCTGACCAGTCGCTCGATCTCTTCGGTCGATTGCTGGGTGCGCTTGGCCAGGGCCCGCACTTCATCGGCCACCACCGCAAACCCCCTGCCCTGCTCGCCCGCCCGGGCTGCTTCGATGGCCGCGTTCAGGGCCAACAGGTTGGTCTGTTCCGCCACGCTCTTGATAACGCCGAGCACCGTGCCGATGTTCTGGATTTCCGCGCTCAGGCTTTCGATACTTGAACTGGCCGACGTGGCGGAATCCGCCAGTTGCTCGATCCGCACCATACTCTGGCGCACCACCTGCTGCCCGCTTTCAACCTTGCCATCCGCCGTTTGCGCCGCCAGCGCGGCCTCTTCGGCGTTACGCGCAACGTCATGCACGGTGGCGGTCATCTGGTTCATGGCCGTGGCAACCTGTTCGGTTTCTTCCTTCTGGCTGCTGACTTCGAGGTTGGTCTGCTCAGTCACGGCAGACAAGGATTGCGCTGAAGTGGCCAACTGCTCGATGCCCGCCTGCAAACCGCTGACGATCTGGCTCAGCCCTGCGCCCATCTGCTGCATGGCCTGCATCAACTGGCCGATCTCGTCACGGCGGGTCACCTCGACCTTCGCACTCAGGTCCCCTGCAGCGATCTGCTGCGCCACACGAATCACAGAGCGCAGCGGCGCCACGATCAAGCGGGTAATCACCCACGCTGCAATCAAGCCGACCAGCAAGGCCAGCACCGAAGAGCCGAGTATCAGTAGCGAGTTGTTTTTCAGTTGCACCTGCATCGACTGGTCTTCGGCGACATAGGCCTGATCCACCCGCTCCACCACTTGGGCAGCGCGTTGGTGCAATTGTTGGTAGACGGTTTTTTCCTGCTCCAGCAGGCCGGTGTACTCAGCGAGCTTGTCGCTGAAACTGGCGATATGGCCGGTGACTTCATTGAGGACCGTCTGGTAGCCCTCATCCTTGACCGTGGTCTTGAGTTGCTCGGCCTGGGCCAGCGCCTGACTGGCCTGCTCGATCTTGCCCTGCCCGGCGCTGTCGTCGCCCTTGCGGCTCTGGGCCAGACGCACGTGTGCTTCGTTCATGGCTTGCAACATCAACCGCGAAACCTGGCTGACCTGACTGGCTTGCTCGATGAACGCGGCCCCGTCCTTGCCTTCGGTTTCCTTCAGCGTGTAAGCGCCATCATCGGCGAGCCCGGCTTGCAGGATGTCGAGATTGTTGGCCACGCTGGACACCGACCAACTGGCCATTTCCAGCGCCAGGTCCTTGGCCTGGCTGAGCGAGACAAACTCGTCAAACGCCTTGCGGTAAGCCCCCAGGGACTGCTCGACATCATTCATGACCGGTACATTGGCCGCCGATGCTGACTTGAGCTGGTTTGCCAGGGCGATCAGGCCGTCAACGCCTGCGTGCAGGGCATCGACGGTTTTCGAGCTGCCATGCAAGGCATATTCCTGCTCCAACAGTCGCACCTTGAGCAAACCGCTGTTGAGCGAAGACATCTGCTTGAGCCCGTCGAAGCGATGGCTGATGGTTTGCAGCGACCATACACCGATCGCCGCCACCAGGGCCGTCAGCAGCAACACCAGCGCAAACCCTATACCCAGTTTTTTTGCCATACCGAGGTTGGCAAAACGTCCTTGCACGGCCGAATTCATTGCACTCAGTCCCCCGCCATTATCGTTACGGCAGAGTCGCAACGGCCCCGGATCAACACAAGACTCTGGCGCCTGAATAATGGCAAAAAGCTACGCCCGCGTCGTTTTCAGAACGCTGGAGGTCGATCCGCTATCAAAACGCCGTAACCCCGCCATCCACGGCCAATGAATGCCCGGTGGTGAACGCCGCACCATCACTGCACAGGTACAGCACCGCGCTGGCGATTTCCTCGACCTTGCCGATGCGGCCGACCGGGTGCATCGCATTGGCGAACTCGCCCTTCTTCGGGTCTGCCTCATAAGCACGGCGGAACATGTCAGTGTCGATCACCGCCGGGCACACGGCATTGACGCGGATTTTTTTCTTGGCGTATTCAATCGCGGCCGATTTGGTCAGGCCAATGACAGCGTGCTTGGACGCCGCGTAGATGCTCATCTTCGGCGCAGCCCCGAGACCTGCCACTGACGCGGTATTGACGATTGCACCGCCGCCCTGGGCCAGCAACAAAGGCAATTGGTATTTCATGCACAACCAGACGCCTTTGACGTTGACGCCCATGATCGCGTCAAACTCCTCGACCGTACCTTCGGCCAGCTTGCCTTTTTCGATCTCGATACCGGCATTGTTGAATGCATAGTCGAGACGGCCGTAGGTATTGACCACTTCATCCATCAGGTTCTTTACATCGCTTTCCACTGTCACGTTGCACCGCACGAAGGTCGCTTCACCGCCAGCCGTACGGATCAGCGCGACCGTGCCCTCGCCGCCCGCTGTGTCCAGGTCGGCCACCACCACCTTCAAGCCTTCGGCGGCAAACGCCTGGGCAGTGGCTCGGCCGATGCCGGCTGCCGCGCCTGTCACCACTGCCACCTGGCCGGAAAACGTCATGTTCATTGTGCTGTCCTCGAAGAGTAGTTTGCGGGGGATCGCGAGTTCCCAGCATAGCCACAGCCCCCATGGCCCGGCAGCACTATCAAAAGGCCGGTTGAGTCCCCATGAGTGGCAGTGATGGAACTACCGTACTAACTATCACCGCACTGGATAAGACTGTATTCGCCGGATCAGCCGAACTTGCGGCATCGACCTCGAGGGTCTATCAACAAGGTTTCATTCATCCTGAGTGCCTGCCATGACGTCCCAGACCAATCGCCAATTTCTGCTCGCCAAACGCCCAGTGGGTGCCGCGACCCGGGAAACATTCACTTATCAGGAAGTACCGGTCGGCGAACCGGCTGCAGGCCAGATCCTGGTCAAGAACGAATACCTGTCCCTGGACCCGGCCATGCGCGGCTGGATGAACGAAGGCAAGTCCTACATCCCGCCGGTCGGTCTTGGCGAAGTGATGCGCGCGTTGGGCGTGGGCAAAGTCATCGCATCAAACAACCCTGGCTTTGCGGTGGGCGACTACGTCAACGGCGCCCTCGGCGTACAGGATTATTTCCTGGGTGAGCCGCGCGGGTTCTATAAAGTCGATCCGCAACTGGCGCCGCTACCGCGCTATTTATCCGCACTGGGCATGACCGGTATGACCGCTTACTTCGCGTTGCTTGACGTGGGTGCACCCAAGGCCGGCGATACCGTCGTACTGTCGGGCGCTGCCGGTGCGGTGGGCAGCATTGCCGGGCAGATTGCCAAGATCAAGGGCTGTCGGGTAGTCGGTATCGCTGGCGGCGCGGACAAGTGCAGGTTCCTCATCGACGAGCTGGGTTTTGACGGCGCCATTGACTACAAGAATGAAGATGTCGTTGCCGGCCTCAAGCGCGAGTGCCCCAAAGGCGTGGACGTTTTTTTCGATAACGTGGGCGGCGATATCCTCGACGCGGTATTGAGCCGCTTGAACTTCAAGGCAAGGGTGGTGATCTGTGGCGCCATCAGCCAGTACAACAACAAGGAAGCGGTCAAGGGCCCGGCCAACTATCTGTCACTGCTGGTCAACCGCGCACGCATGGAAGGTTTTGTGGTGATGGACTACGCCGCGCAGTTCGCCGCCGCCGGACAGGAAATGGCTGGCTGGATCGCCAAGGGGCAGCTCAAGAGCAAGGAAGACATCGTCGAGGGCCTGGAGACCTTCCCGGAGACGCTGATGAAGTTGTTCAGCGGGGAGAATTTCGGCAAGTTGGTGCTGAAAGTCTGACGCTGTTCTGTAGGAGCTGGCTTGCCAGCGATGCAGGCACCGCGGTTATTCAGGTGAACCGCGGTGATACATTCGCCGGCAAGCCGGCTCCTACAGGTATTCAGGCAAGCTCAGCCACTACAGAAGCCAAAGCCTTGGCCGGGTCTGCGGCCTGGCTGATCGGGCGGCCGATCACCAGGTAATCGGAACCGGCATCCAGCGCCTGGCGCGGAGTCAGGATACGGCGTTGATCGTCCTGGGCGCTGCCCGCCGGGCGAATCCCAGGGGTCACCAGTTGCAGCGACGGGTGCGCCGATTTCAGCGCCTGGGCTTCCAGGGCCGAGCACACCAGGCCATCCATACCGGCTTTTTCCGCCAGGGCGGCCAAGCGCAGAACCTGCTTTTGCGGCTCGATGTCCAGACCGATACCCGCCAGATCCTCACGCTCCATGCTGGTCAACACCGTCACACCGATCAGCAGCGGTTTTGGCCCGGTGCGCTGGTCCAGCACTTCGCGACAAGCCGCCATCATGCGCAGGCCACCGGAGCAGTGAACGTTGACCATCCACACGCCCATTTCCGCCGCGGCCTTGACGGCCATGGCCGTGGTGTTGGGGATGTCGTGGAACTTGAGGTCCAGGAACACTTCGAAACCCTTGTCACGCAGGGTGCCAACGATTTCCGAAGCGCAGCTGGTGAACAGTTCTTTACCGACTTTGACCCGGCACAGTTTCGGGTCCAATTGATCGGCCAGCTTCAGTGCGGCGTCACGGGTAGGGAAATCCAGGGCGACGATGATAGGAGTCTGGCAGGCGGACATGAGTGGGCTCTCAGGCAAGTCGAAATCGGCGCGCATTGTAGCGGAACCAATGGCCCTGCGGGACCCGATGATCGGTAAATCGTCGAGATCGCTGCGCCAAGACTAGCCTCTGCGGCAATTGTGTCGAGTTCGGTACAGTCAGGACACGCCCCCAACATCCTTGTCCGCTACCCTCGGCAACCGCAATACGTCCTTGGCTCAGCACTTCCCGCCTCCGGGCAGGACGCCTATGCTGGAACCACAACCTCGCAGCCTATCTTTGTGGTTGGCAGCCTACCTGGCAGATGAACCCACGCATGCACAACTCTCCAGCCCCCGTGAACGACGATCAAAAAGCGCCCGGCGATGAAAAGCGCTGGAGCATTCGCGCCCTGATCGTCGACGATGATGTGCCGATCCGCGAGCTGATGATCGACTACCTGGCGCGCTTCAACATCCACGCCAGCGGTGTCACCGATGGCGCCGCCATGCGTCTGGCGATGCAGGCGGAGCATTTCGACGTGGTGGTGCTCGACTTGATGCTGCCCGGCGAAGACGGCCTGTCGCTGTGCCGCTGGTTGCGCGGCGAATCGGATATTCCGATCCTGATGCTCACGGCACGTTGCGAACCCACCGACCGGATCATCGGCCTCGAGCTCGGCGCCGACGACTACATGGCCAAGCCGTTCGAACCCCGCGAGCTGGTCGCACGCATCCAGACCATTCTGCGCCGGGTGCGGGACGACCGCAGCGAACAACGGGCGAACATCCGTTTCGACAATTGGCGCCTGAACAGCGTGCTGCGCCAATTGGTTGCAGCCGATGGCCTGGTGGTGCCGCTGTCCAATGCCGAATTTCGCCTGTTGTGGGTGTTTATTGAACGTCCGCGCCGGGTCCTCAGCCGCGAGCAACTGCTGGATGCCGCTCGTGGCCGTTCGATCGAAGCCTTCGATCGCAGCATTGACCTGCTGGTGTCGCGCCTGCGGCAGAAACTCGGTGACGATCCCAAGGCCCCGCAACTGATCAAAACCGTCCGTGGTGAGGGTTACCTGTTTGACGCCCGGGACATCGGTTGATGCGGGCGCGCTTCGATACGTTGTTCGGCCGCCTGTTTGGAGTACTGCTGATCGCGATTGTCCTGGCACACCTGCTGGCATTTGCATGGTTTCACTATTACGGCCCGCCGCCCCCTCCCCCCACGCCACCGACATTTTCCGAAGACCTGGCGGGTCAACGCCCGCCGATGGACCCGCGCCTGGCCCCCCACCCTGCGAGGCCATGGTTTGGCGGACCACTGGTACCGCTGACGTTTCAGCTGATCTCGCTGATCATTGCAGCCTGGTACGGCGCCAAATTACTCAGCCGGCCGATTCAGCGCCTGAGCGACGCGGCCGAACGCCTGAGTGAAAACCTCGACAGTAAGCCACTGGAGGAATCCGGCCCGCGGGAAGCGCGACAAGCGGCGCACACGTTCAACAAAATGCAGCAACGCATCATCGAGCAGGTCAAGCAGCGCTCGCGCATGCTCGGCGCGGTGTCCCACGACCTGCGCACGCCCCTGTCGCGGCTCAAACTGCGCCTGGAGCAAATTGACGATGACAAGCTGCAAGGACAGATGCGCCAGGATCTGGACGACATGATCAGCATGCTCGATGCAACGCTCGGCTACCTGCACGAACAGCGCACCAGCGAGGCGTCACAGTGGATGGATGTGCAGGCGCTGGTCGAGTCCCTGAGCGAAAACGCCCAGGATCAGGGGGCAAACGTCCAGGCCAGCGGTCATTGCGCGCCGCTGCAAGTCCAGCCGATGGCGCTGCGCTCCTGTATCAACAACCTGCTGGACAACGCCTTGCGTTATGCCGGGAATGCGTTGATCACGCTCGAAGATAATCGCCAACACCTGGTGATCAGGGTCATCGACCATGGTCCAGGGATCGCGGCGGATAAACGTGAAGCCGTATTCGAACCGTTCTTCCGATTGGAGGGCTCACGCAACCGCAACTCCGGCGGCGTCGGCCTGGGCATGACCATTGCTCGCGAGGCAGCGCAACGCCTGGGCGGGCAGCTCAGCCTGGAAGAAACGCCCGGTGGTGGGCTGACGGCGATCATCCGCCTGCCCAGGACTTGAGTGCAGCGCAAGGATTGAATTCAGCGACGGTCATCAATCCGCGAATGGCTTTTGCTCCAGTCGGTCAACAGGCTGTAAGCCACGGCCAGCAACGTCGGCCCGATAAACAGGCCAATGAATCCGAACGCGATCAACCCACCAAACACCCCTAGCAACACAATCACCAGCGGCAAATTCCCACCCCGGCTGATCAGGTAAGGCTTGAGCACGTTGTCCACGCCGCTGATGATGAACATGCCCCATACGCCGAGGAACACCGCCATCCCGTACTCGCCCTTCCAGGCCAGCCAGGCAGTGGCTGGAATCCATACCAGCGGCGGCCCCATGGGAATCAGGCTGAGCAGGAAGGTCACGATACCGAGCACCAGTGCCCCGGGGACCCCGGCAATCAGGAAGCCGATCAACGCCAGGACCGCCTGGGCCGCGGCGGTGCCGATCACGCCGTTTACCACCCGTTGCACGGTGCCGGCAACCAGCTCGATGTAGTAACCGGCACGGTGGCCGATCAGCCGCTCCAGCAATCCATGAACAAAGGCCGCCAACCGTGGGCCGTCGCGATAGAAAAAGAATACGAAGACAATGCTCAGGGTCAGCTCGAGGATGCCGCCGCCAATCTGTGCGCTACGCGCCAGCAACCAGTTGCCGACCTGCCCCAGATAAGGCTTGAGCGACACCATCATCGCCGCGCCCTGCTGATCGACACTGTTCCAGATGACCACCAGCCGCTCGCCCACCAGGGGAATGCCACCCAGCCACTGCGGCGCTTCAGGCAGGCCGTCGACTTGCACGTCCTTGATGAACGCCGTGGCGTCGCGCACATGGTCCGCCAGGTTGAACCCCAGCCACACCAGCGGCGCCGCCACCAGCACCATCCAGCCCACGGTCAGCAGGGCCGCTGCCAGGGATTCGCGGCCATTGAGCCAGCGGGTCAGCAGGCGCATCAGTGGCCAACTGGCGAATGCCAGTACCGCGCCCCAGAACAGGGCCGACCAGAACGGCGCCATCACCCATAAGCTCGCGCCAAACAGCACCAGGAGCAGGATCTGCACCAACAGCCGATCGTTATTGATCATCACAGTCTCGAAAAAGTCATTCAGCAAAAAGAGTAGGCGAACACGCCACGCGTGTTCGCCGGATGACACTTATCGCAGCAGTTTGATATGCAATCCAGAACCGTCGACACCACCGGTTTCCATCCGCGCCGCACGTACACCCTGCTCGATCAACGATTGACGCCAGGCTTCAGCGTTGGGCCCGGACACACTGACCCGCAAGGTGGTGTCCAGGTTCAGGCCCCGGGAGATCAGGCGCAACCAGGTCTCATCGGGTGTTTGCGTCAATTTGGGGAAATCGAGTTCACCGGTACTCCTGAGCTCGCGCAACAAGGTTGCGGACGTCGGCAGCAATTCCCCCAGCGGGGCGACGGCGTCGAATTGTTCGACGTGCAGATAGGCTTTGCGATTGCCACGGGTGATGCTGTAGAGCGCCACCAGCGTATTTTCCTTCGGTGCGGCCAGGCGTAACAGCAGGTAAGCCTGCTCACTATCGGCGCCATAGAGCTTGGCGTTGCCGAACACTTCGTTGGCCCATAGGCTGCTTTCGCCGCAATCTCGCGCCTGGCACCAGAACAGCAATTGGGCGTCCTGCTGTTGAAGCGCTTCGCGCGCAGCGGTGAAGGCCTCGGTCGAGGAATGCTCCGCCGGCAATTCATAGGTCACCGAGGTAACATGCCCACGAGCACTGACCTGCCCGTCAAAGCGCAACTGACCGCTGATCTTGCGGATCGAGCCGAGCGGGTAGATCCGTTCAAGCTCTGCCATGGGGCGATAGTCGACGATTTGCGCATCGGTCATGCGCGGCACGATCGGCAAGTCCTGACTGCCGGGCAGATCGGCGGCTAATGAGAGTGGACTGAAACAACAGAGCACCAGCAAACTGAATGAGCGCATGGATAGACTCATTGGATCAGCATGCCCTTGTGGCCATTCGGGGGCGCAGCGGTGTAGAGGTCTATCATGGTTGTCTCCCTTTTCAACCCACCCAGCCTCGACAGTTGCCCGGCGCAAGTCAAGGAATGGCGAAGAACCGATTGAAACAGTCTGCGACAAGGTCGGCACCGGGTTCATCATTCAAGTGCAAATGATGGCCGCCTGGCAGCTGTTCAAGGCTAAAGGGTAGACGCTCCAGCAACTCCGGATGTTTGGCGAGCATGCCGTCAGCGGCGACCACCAGTTTCGCCGGACAGGCGACCCGCTGGACGAAGGCCATGGCCTGCTCGGTGGTGAGGCGCAGCGGCGATGGTAGCGTGAGGCGATTGTCGGTGCGCCAGGTATAGCCGCCCGGCACCGGCATCAAGCCACGCTGGGCCAGCAACTCGGCGGCTTCGCGACTGACCGCCACCAGGCCTTTCATGCGCGCTTCGATGGCGCGGTCCTGGGTGCTGTAGACCGGTTTGCGTTTTTCCCGCAGGTCCAGTTGCGCCTGCAGGGCCATGCCCATGCGTTCGGCAGCGTTTTCGCCTTTGTCCGTGGGAGGGATGACCCCGTCAATCAACGCCAGGTGAGTGACTCGCTGCGGAAACGAGCCGGCAATGATCAGCGAGGCGATGGCGCCCATCGAATGTCCCAGCAACGCAAAGCGCTTCAATCCAAGCTGCTCTGCAACTTGCATCACATCGTGGGCATAGTCCCACATGGCGTAACCGGCGCCGGGTGGGCGGTGCCCTGAGTGCCCGTGACCGGCCATGTCCAGGGCGATCACGCGCAAGCCTTTGAGCTTGGGTGCCAGGCGGGCGAAGCTATTGGCGTTGTCCAGCCAGCCATGCAGGGCAATGACCGGCAAACCGTCTTCAGGGCCAAACAAATGCGCCGCCAACTCGATATGCGGCAGGCTCAGGCGCACTTCTTCGACGACCTGGCTCATGCGCAATCCCGCTGCTGGCGAGAGGTCCAGCGTTCGAACAGGTTTTTCAGCAGTACGGCCGTCTCCTGCGGCCGTTCCAGAGGAAACATGTGCCCGCCAGGCATGCTCAGCGCCTCGCCATTTGGCATGCGCCCGACTGAACTGGTGTGATGCCGCATCACCACCCGGCTCTCGTGCCCGCGAACGACCGCCAGCGGCACTTGCAACTGCCGCAGGCGGCCCGGGCTGGTGTGGGGTACGCCACGGTAGATGCTGATTTCCGTGGCTGGGTCGAAACGCAAGCGCAACCTGTCGCCGTCCTGATGCAAACCATAGTGCAGGTAGGCATCGAAACACTCCGGATCGAAGCTGCGAAACAGGCTCTTGCCGGCGAAATAACGGCGGGCGCTCTCGAGGTCGGCGAATTCTTCACGACGCCCCAGGGTGCGCCCGGCCGGGGTCAGGCGGTCGATGAAACCCAAGCGCTTGGCTGCGCGAATGACCCATTGATCGGTACGCGTCAGCACCGGCGAATCGAGCATCACCACACCGCGATACAACTGGGGGCAACGCAACGCCGCGTGCAGATGCAGTACGCCACCGAAGGAATGACCGACGCCCCACACCGGCTGCGACTGCTGCTGCAGGTGGTGGATCAGTTCATCCACCAGGTTGTACCAGTTGTCGTCCGCCGGAAAACGTGGGTCGTGGGCGTGTTGCTCCAGATGCGTCACCTGAAATTCGGGTGCCAGCGCCGCAAACAACTTGCCGTAGGTTCCCGAAGGAAAACCATTGGCGTGGGCGAAAAATATCTGTTGCGACATACCGGTCGATCCATCCGCGAAAACAAACCCGATTGTCCGCAAGACCGCGTTCTTGAGCAATGACCGTAACTGACAGGAATGATGACAGTCCGGCCATGCGAATAAAGGAACGGGGAGTTCAACGTGCTGGCGGATTATCACCCAGTGGCACCACAGCCATGGTCAGCCGCGAGACACAACTGGCCTTGCCTTCGTCACTGGTCAAGCGGATATCCCAGACATGGGTCGTACGCCCGATGTGAATGGGTTTGGCGACCGCCGTCACTCGGCCGCTGCGCAAGCCGCGCAGGTGATTGGCGTTGATTTCCAGCCCCACGCAGTAAAACTTGCTGGCATCGATGCACAGGTAACTGGCCATGGAGCCGACTGATTCAGCCAGCACCACCGAAGCGCCGCCATGCAGCAAGCCATACGGCTGATGGGTGCGATGGTCGATGACCATGCTCGCGGTCAGGGACTCTTCATCGAAGGCTTCGAAACGGATGTCCAACAGTTCGCCGATGGTGTTTTTCTGAATTGCGTTCAGTTGTTCGATGTTGGGAACGGTACGCCACAGACTCATAGCAGGTTTTCCTTGTTGGTTTTATCGTGGCTCAATCCTGCCACAGCACCGCTTCGGTGTGCTCGCTCCATTCTTCGAAGCGAGCGCCGTAAGTGGCTTCGATGACGTTGCGCTTGATCTTCAGGGTCGGTGTGAGAAAACCGTTCTCCACCGCCCAGCTGTCCTTGACTACCACCAGCCGCCGCAAGCGTTCGTGCTTGTCGAGGACGCTGTTGACCTCTTCCAGCAGCTTTTCCAGGCTTGAATGCAACCCGGCCCGTGTCTCCTGCTGCCCGACGGCCGAAAGCACGCACAGGCCCAGTGGCGCATTCAAGCCATCACCGACCACGCACACCTGCTCGATGCGCGAATGCACCGCCAGGCGATTTTCGATCGGCGCCGGCGCTACGTACTTGCCTTTGCTGGTCTTGAAGATTTCCTTCAAGCGCCCGGTCAGGCGCAGGTTGCCTTCGGCATCTTCCTCGCCCTTGTCGCCGGTGCGCAGGAAGCCGTCCTCGGTGATGGTGTCGGCGGTTTTCTGCGGATCCTTGAAATACCCCAGCATGATCGCCCCGCTACGTACCATGACCTCGCCCGATTCGTCGATGCGCACCTCGACCTCCGGGCACGGCATGCCAATCCAGCCTGGTTTGTTCTGGCCCGGCAGGCAAATGTGCGAGTAACCGCAACTCTCCGTCATGCCATAGACCTCCAGCACGTCCAGTCCGAGCTTGCGATACCACAGCAGCAGACTCAGGGGCACCGGCGCCGCACCGGACAAGGCCACGCGCAAGGCATCGAGCCCCAACCCGGCGAGGACTTTGTGCCCGACCCGCTTGCCGATAATCGGCAGCCCGAGCAGGAAATCCAAGCGCTTTGCCGGGATCTTGCTGTACACCCCCATCTGGAACTTGGTCCAGATGCGCGGCACGCCAAACAGCGCCGTTGGCCGGGCACGTCGCAAGTCCGTCAGGAAGGTGTCAAGGCTTTCGGCAAAGAACACGGTTTGCCCGGTGTAAATCGATGCCAGTTCGACGAACATCCGTTCGGCAACGTGGCACAACGGCAAATACGACAACAGTCGATCCGACTCATTGAGACCGAATAACTGCGTGCCGCGCGTGGTGGCGAATCCCAGGTTGGCGAAGCTGTGCATCACGCCCTTGGGCATGCCGGTGGTGCCGGACGTGTAGATGATGGTTGCCAGTTGATCGGCGGCGGGCTTGGGATCGTCCTGGATCGGCGAACTGCGTTGCAGGTCGTCCCAGCTGAAATCGAAAGTGCCGGGCGGATGTAGCGGCAGGCTGATGGTCGGTAGCTCGGGATTCACCCCACGGGACATGCCAGGCCAGTCATCGAGTTTACCGATGAATACCAGCGCCGCTTCAGAGTGTTCGAGCACCTGGGCCACCGATTCGGCGGTGAGGTTGGGGTACAACGGCACCGAGACATGCCCGGCCATCCAGATTGCCAGGTCGGCAATGATCCAGTGTGCGCAGTTTTTTGAGATCAGGGCGATATGACTGCCCTGGGGCAGTTCCCGGGATCGCAACCAATGGGCCGCGCAGCGTGCCTGATGACCGACGTCCTCCCAGCTCAAGGTCTCGACTCGGCCACCGCCCACAGGCTGGACGAGAAAGCGCTGGCGAGGATGACGGGCCTCGCGCTCGTAGAAGACGTCCAGGGGCAAACGGGAAGCAGCAGGCATGGGACTCGCTCCTTTGTTTTGGTCTGGAGCAAGCGTAGCCAACCAAGCAAATGCTTGGTTGGCTATTTTTCAAGATCAAAAGATCGCAGCCTGCGGCAGCTCCTACGGGGGAAACGCTGAAACCCCTTTTAGGCGCCGCCGCTGGCAGTGGTCTTTTGCCTTTAAGGGTGCTTGATGCTGTTGAGCTTCATTGCGCCAATCAGCAATTCAGAGTTTTCCAGCTCGGCCAGGCCCGCGGTGCTGACCTTCTCTGGCGGATGACCCGCACCATGTTGCAGGTAGCTGAGCAGGTTTCCCACGAGCGGGTTATGAGAAACCAGCAGCACGTTGGTCACCGATTTCAGTTGATCGGTGACTCGGTCGGGATCGAAATCCGGGGTCAGCCACTCAACCGTGCGGATTTCCGGTTCGAAACCCAATGCATCTTTCACCAGGTGTGCGGTTTGCTGCGCTCGCATGTAAGGGCTGGCGTAAATCGCTGTCAGCGGCTGGCCAACCAGGTTGGCGGCGGCCCGCAGCACTTCTTCACGACCATTGTCGGTCAGCTCCCGCTCCGAATCGTGGGGTTTGGAGCCGTGTGGCTCGGCTTCACCATGACGCAATACCCAGAGTTTCATAGCTTGGGTTCCTCATCTCTGGCCGGGTGCGGCGCAGGCGCCACCACGTGCGGCGCTTCACCTTCCGGCGTACGCGGCGTCGGCCAATCGGCGAACGGCCAAGGTTTCTGGTCGCTGTGGAAGCTGCCGAAACGACCGATCTGGGCCAGGAACTGGCTCAGGCTGTCGCCGAAGTTCATCAGGCTGGCGCTCGGGGCGCCATAGATCAAACGATAGATCAATTGCACCAGCACCACGGCGCCAAGCATGAACTGCGCCACCTGCCAGACCAGCAGGAACACCACCATCCACAGCACTCGAAGCAGGATGGACTCGTATTTGGCTTCTACTTTTGGATCACTCATTTCTCGCTCCGTTCCTGTGAAGTGGGGGTTCAGTTGAAGCCGCTGGTGGAAATAAAGTCGACATCGGTCTTCGGCTCGCCCCGCATCAACAGTTCGATCACCTGCTCAAGCGTGCGCCCTTCGAACAGGATCGCGTGCAACCCGGCGACCAATGGCATGTACACGCCAACTTCCTGGGACTTGGCCTTGAGCACCTTGAGGGTATTCACGCCTTCGGCGACTTCGCCCAGGCGATTGACTGCCTCGTCGAGGCTCAGGCCCTGGCCGAGGGCGAACCCGACCTGATAGTTACGGCTTTTTGGCGACGAGCAGGTCACGATCAGGTCACCCACGCCCGCCAGGCCGAGGAATGTCATCGGGTTGGCACCCTGATTCACCGCGAAGCGGGTCATTTCCGCCAGCGCCCGGGTTATCAGCATGCTCTTGGTGTTTTCGCCCATGCCCATCGCCACCGCCATGCCGGCAATGATCGCGTAGACGTTTTTCAACGCACCGCCCAGTTCCACGCCAAACCGGTCGGCGCTGGCATACACACGAAAGGTGCGGCCGTGCAGCACTTCCTGGACATGCTGGCAGAGCGCCTCGTCTTCGCTGGCGACCACTGTGGCGGTCAATGCATGTTCGGCGATTTCACGAGCCAGGTTCGGCCCGGACAACACACCGATGCGTGCCTGTGGCGCGATCTCTTCGAGAATCTGGCTCATCAGCTTGAAGGTGTGGGCTTCGATGCCCTTGGTCAGGCTCACCAGCATTTTGCCGCTGAGTCGATCAGCCTGCGGGGCCAGCACCGAGCGCAACGCGCTGGAGGGCAGCGCGACAAAACTCAGGTCGCACGCATCCAGGGTGGCCAGCAGGTCAGTGACCGGCGTGACGCCGGGCAGGATCTTGATGCCTTTGAGGTAACGCGGGTTCTCGCGATTGACCCGAATGGCCTCGGCCTGTTCAGGGTCACGCATCCATTGCAGGACTTGATGACCATTTTCGGCCAGCAAGTTAGCCACGGCGGTACCAAAACTTCCGCCTCCCAAAACCGCGATCGGGCGCTGTTGAGTCATATGTAATCCGTTAATCCATACCAGTGGCAATGTCGGCATTATACGGAGCGCCCCCGTGTCGGCCAGTCCCCGCGTCAATTACCGGCACGGGTAGGAAGAAGTCCGGTAATACCCAGGAAAATGCTTACATCGTGACTGGAAAAGTCAACGGGCTCGGTTAACATGCGCGCCATCGATCGTTAACAAGGATGTGCTGTGTCCCTGGGTTCGACTTCACCCCATTCGCCGTTGGTCCTGGCGCTGGTGTTCAGCTCGCCGGCGATGGCCGACGACTTGTTTCTCGACAGCGAACCGTTGCCGCAAGTACTCACGGCCACGCGCCTGAAACAGTCGCCGGCTGCCGTGCCGGGGAGCATGACGGTGCTCGACACTGCGCTGATCAATGCCAGCGGCGCGCGCGACATCAGTGAAGTGCTGCGCCTGGTACCCGGCATGATGGTCGGCAATATCAGCGGTAATCAGGCCACGGTGAATTACCACGGCACCAGCGCCACCGAAGCACGGCGCCTGCAAGTGCTGATCGACGGCCGCTCGGTGTACCGCGCGGGGCTGGCCACGGTCGACTGGAGCGATATTCCGGTTGCCATGGAGGACATCGAGCGTATCGAGGTTTTCCGCGGCCCGAACACCGTCAGCTATGGCGCCAATGCGCTGATGGCGGTGGTCAACATCATCACGCGTAATCCGGCCGACAGCCACGGTACGCGCCTGAAAGTCACCCGCGGCCAGCGTGGCATCGACGACTTTTATGCCAGCCAGGGCGTGGGTTGGGAGGACGGCGATTTACGTCTGTCGCTGTCTGGCCAGCAAGACGATGGCTTTGATACCGACCGTTGGGGCGGCGACTACCATGACAGTCGACGCTTGAAGCGCTTCAACCTTGCCGTCAGTCAGTCGCTCGACGAACGACAAGGCATCGAATGGCAGGTGAATGCCAAGGACGGCACCAATCAGCGCCCCTATACCTACCGCCCGGTGTTTTCAGGGATTACCCGCGCTGGGGACAATTCCGACGTCAGCGCCAAGGACTACGCCGGCTCGCTGCGCTGGAATCTCGACCTGGACACCGAGCACAGCCTTTACATCCAGGGGTCGGCCCAGCACTGGGACCGTCAGCAAACCTGGCGCGCCTGCGATGCCGAAGTATCGTTCAGCCCCGAACTCAGCGAGCTTTGGCAACTCAACCCGAACTACACGGAACGCCTGGCGCGTAACATCGAGAGCTTTCTGGTCTCCGGGCCCCCTGACGCCGATCCGACCCAACGCGCATTGGCCAATCAAGTCCTTGACCAGTGGCGCAACGGCGCCCGGCAAACGGTCTGCGGCGATATCGACCAAAGCACTCGGGAATCTCGCTACGACCTTGAATTGCAGGACACCCTGAGCCTGTCCGATAACCTGCGGCTGGTCAGCGGATTGAACTATCGTTACGACCGGGCAGATTCCGAGACCTACTTCAATGGCACTCTCGATGACACCACCTGGCGAGCGTTCGGCCAGCTCGAATGGCGCGCCAGCGAACACTGGCTCCTGCAGGGCGGTGCCATGTTCGAAGACACGCAGTTGATCGGCAGCTCACTGAGCCCACGGATGGCGGTCAACTACCTGATCAATCCGCGCCACGGCTTGCGTGCGGTGTACTCGCAAGCCGTCCGCTCGCCGGACATGTTCGAGAACAACGTCAACTGGAGCTACCAGGTCACCCACCTGCAACCCGGCGCCTATGGCCAGCCCAGTGCCCGCTATTTCGTCAAGACCCGCGGCCCCGGCGACCTCGACCAGGAACACATGCGTTCCCGGGAACTGGGCTATAACGGTTACTTTGCCGAATCGGGCCTGGCCGTCGATGTAAAGCTGTTCTACGACGAGATCACCGGGATGATCAGTGAGCCGTTGCGCAATAACCAGTACATCGCCAGCAATGCCAACACCGCTCGCTACACCGGAGCGGAAACCCAACTCGACTGGAAAATCAGCAGCGCCGACCGCGTGCGCCTGACCTATGCCTACGTCGACGCTGACGCGAGCAACCGGCTAGATGCACAACAGACTGCAGGCAACAGTGGTTCTGCCGCCTGGTTGCGCGACTGGGGCCATGGCTGGAACAGCGCGCTCTTCTATTATGCTGACGACGCGCTCAACGGCTACCGCTTCGAACGCGTCGACACGCGCATCGCCAGGCGCATCCGCCTGGGCAAGACTCATCTGGAACTGGCCGGTGTGCTGCAGCAGCGCCTCGACAACCAGCCCACCTCCTTTGTCGACAACAACTATGACGAGCGTCGCTTGATGTATTTCAGCGCGCAGTTGGCGTTTTAAGATGCCCCATCGTCCGTCACGCAAGCCGTCAATCCTTGGCCACCTGCTGGCCATGGCTTGCCTGTTGTCCGGTGGCTGGCTACACAACCAGTCGGCCAGCGCCGCGGACATTCTGCTCACCGGTGTCGACGATAGCCCCGGCGTGCAATCCTTCGTCCAGGCCCTGGTGCAAATGCGACCGGCCGACAACGTGCACTTCCAGCCATTGGCCAGCCTGCCGCCACCGGGCAAGCTGGCGGCGGACACCCGCTTGATCCTGCTCGACCTGCCCAGTCTCGACTGGCGCCTGCAGGACCCTCGCGGCCCGGCGACACTGGTGCTGCGCATCACCCGCCTGCAGGCGCGACAACACCTTGGGCACGCCCTGCCCCCGCACCTCAGCCTGCTCTGGAGCGATCCGCCACTGGACCGGCAATTGCGCCTCACCCGTGTCCTGCTGCCCCAGGCCAAGCGGGTTGGCGTCCTGTACGACAGCCATAGCGAGTTCCTGTTGCGGGAATTGCGCCAGGCCGCTTATCCCCTGGGTCTTGAAGTGGTCACCGAACGTTGGGAAAACACCCAGGACAGTCGTCCCTTGCAGGCTTTGCTGGACAACAGCGATGTAGTACTGGGCCTCGACGACCCCGATCTGTACAACCCGAAAACCGCGAAAAACCTGTTGCTCAGCAGCTATGCGCGACAACTGGCCTTGATCGGTCCCAATGCAGGGTTCGTCAAGGCCGGTAGCCTGGCCAGTACCTACAGCGATCAAAGCGACTGGCTGGCGATTCTCGATGAGCTGCTCGACCTGCCACCCGCCACGTGGCCACGCACGCAATATCCACACCGCTTCAAAGTCTCGAGCAATCGGCAGGTGTCTCGTTCCCTGGGGCTTGAACAGGTCAATGAAGTGGCTGTCGCAACGCTGTTGGCAGAAGGAGAACGCCAGCCATGACCTTCCGTCGCCGCTGGGACATCAGTACCCGTACCCAGATCATCAGCCTCGGCCCCGCCCTGCTGCTGACGTTACTGTTGATCAGCTTCTTCACTTTCGTGCGGATCCAGGACCTGCGCCAGGAGCTCAACCACACCGGCCAGTTGATTGCCAACCAACTGGCGCCGGCTACCGAATACGGGGTGATTTCGGGCAATAACGAAGTGCTCGAGAGCCTGCTCAAGGCCACGCTGGCCACGCCCAACGTACGGTTCCTGGAGGTGCAGGACAGCGCCAACCGGATTCTGGTGTATGTCGAGCAACCTTCGGCAAGCTACCAAAAGCCGCACCAGGTTGAAGTCTTCCAGGCCCCCGTGCGCCTGCAACGGATCGCGCTGCACAATGATTTTTTCCAGGACGCCAGCGTGCCCCCCACGGCTCCCACCGAGGATTACCTGGGTCGGGTGATTGTGGGGCTTTCCAGTGATGCGTTCAGCCAGCGTCAGCAGGAGATCCTGCTCAAGGCTGGCATTCTGGCGCTGTTCGCCCTGTTGTTTACCTTCATGGTCGCCCGGCGCCTGGCCGCGAGCCTGTCGCAACCGATCCGCGATATCGGCAATGCGGTCAAGGCGATCCAGGCTGGCGACTACAAAACGCCCCTGCCCATCGTTGATGACACCGAACTCGGCGCCCTGTCGCAACACATCAACAACCTCGCCAAGGGACTCGAGCAGGCCAGCCACGAACAGCACCAGGCCATGGCGCAGTTGATCCAGACCCGCGAGGAAGCGGAAAAGGCCAATAACGCCAAGTCCGACTTCCTCGCCATGATGAGCCACGAACTGCGCACGCCGATGAATGGCGTGCTGGGCATGCTGCAGTTGCTGGAAACCACCCGGATGACCGAAGAACAGCTCGAATACGCTGCCCTGGCTTCGGAATCCACCGAGCACCTGCTCAAAGTCATCAATGACATCCTGGATTTTTCGCGTATCGAACGCTCAGAACTGGAGTTGGAGCATATTCCCTTCAATCTCGCCGACCTGATCGGCAGTTGCGCCCAGTCGTTCCAGCACAGCGCCGTCCAACGCGGGCTCGATCTACAGTTGCAGATCCCACAAGACATGCGCGCGCTGCAGGTTCAGGGTGACCCGACGCGCATCCGGCAAATACTGGTCAATCTGGTCGGCAATGCCTTGAAGTTTACTGAACAGGGACGCGTGCGCATCGAATCGCAGTGGCAGTCCCTGGATCACGAACTGCTGTGGTTCACCTGCACGGTGCGCGACAGTGGGATTGGCATTCCCCCCGAAAGCCTGGAATTGATGTTCGACGCGTTTCAACAGGCCGATAGCTCCATATCAAGACGCTATGGTGGGACCGGCCTGGGCCTGCCGATTGCACGCACACTCGCCGAACGCATGGGTGGCACCTTGCGCGCCCAGAGCGAGGAAGGCCGTGGCTCGGTCTTTACCCTCGAAATTCCGCTGGCGTTGTATCAGCAGGCCTTGCCGGCTCGGGTACCGCGCGTACCGACCCACAAGGGGGATGGCGAAGGGCGCAATGTGCTGCTGGTCGAAGACAATCCGGTCAACCAGACAGTGATCGAAGCCATGCTGCGCAGCCTGGGCTTTACTGTCAGCGTTGCCGCCGATGGCGCACAGGCAGTGCGCAGTGCCGAGAGCCTGATCTTCGAGGCGATACTGATGGACTGCCGACTGCCGGTCATCGACGGTTATGAGGCCACCCGGCAGATTCGTGAACTGCCTGGCTGTACCGACTTGCCGATCATTGCCCTGACCGCCAACGCCTTGCAGGGGGATCGCGAAGCTTGTTTGTCGGCGGGAATGAACGATTACCTGGCCAAGCCCTTCAAACGCACTGATCTTCAGCAAATTCTGCAGCGATGGGTGCAGTAGTACAGGCCTTTCGAGCATCTGTGACTGGCGTGAAAGGCGAAAGTGCGGCAGTCTTAGGCACCCGAACAAGCTCGAAAAGGGGCTTGATTAAAAATTTCAGTGCACAAGTGTACATTCATGTCCTTGGTGCTGTGACTTTCACTACAACGCAATAGTCTATGAGTAGGCTGCCGGTTCGAGGCATGAACGCTTCGATCGGCCGGGATGATTTGCCCCACCTGCCGCATGGGACTATTGAGGAGCTCGCATGACCAAACAAAACGCCTTTACCCGGGAAGACCTGCTGCGCTGCAGTCGCGGTGAGCTGTTCGGCCCAGGTAACGCGCAACTGCCCGCCCCGAACATGCTGATGGTCGATCGCATCACCCTGATCAGCGAAGAGGGTGGCAAGTACGGCAAAGGTGAATTGGTCGCCGAGCTGGATATCACTCCGGACCTGTGGTTCTTCGCCTGCCACTTCGAAGGTGATCCGGTGATGCCGGGCTGCCTGGGCCTCGACGCCATGTGGCAATTGGTCGGCTTCTTCCTGGGCTGGCAAGGCCTGCCGGGCCGTGGCCGTGCGCTGGGTTCGGGCGAAGTGAAATTCTTCGGTCAGGTCCTGCCGACCGCCAAGAAAGTCACCTATAACATTCATATCAAGCGCGTCCTCAAGGGCAAGCTGAACCTGGCCATCGCCGACGGTTCGGTGACTGTCGACGGTCGCGAAATCTACACCGCCGAAGGCCTCCGGGTCGGCGTTTTCACCTCCACTGACAACTTCTAAGGGTTATCCGCATGCGCCGCGTCGTTATCACTGGTCTGGGCATTGTTTCGTGCCTGGGCAATGACAAAGAGACCGTCTCCGCTAACCTGCGTGCAAGCCGCCCTGGCATCCGGTTCAACCCGGAATATGCCGAAATGGGTCTGCGTAGCCAGGTTTCCGGCTCCATTGACCTCAACCTTGAAGAACTGATCGATCGCAAGATCTATCGCTTCGTCGGCCACGCGGCGGCATACGCCTACCTGGCCATGAAAGACGCCATTGCTGACTCCGGCCTGACCGAAGAGCAAGTGTCCAACCCGCGCACCGGCCTGATCGCCGGTTCCGGTGGCGCATCGACACTGAACCAGATGGAAGCGCTGGACATCCTGCGCGAGAAAGGCGTAAAGCGCGTTGGCCCATACCGCGTCACGCGGACCATGAGCAGCACCGTTTCCGCCTGCCTGGCCACGCCGTTCAAGATCAAGGGCCTGAACTACTCCATCGCTTCTGCCTGTGCCACCAGTGCTCACTGCATCGGTACCGCCATGGAACAGATCCAGATGGGCAAGCAGGACATCGTGTTCGCTGGCGGCGGTGAAGAAGAGCATTGGAGCCAGTCGTTCCTGTTCGATGCCATGGGCGCACTGTCCAGCAAGCGTAACGACACCCCGGAAAAAGCTTCCCGCGCCTACGACGCAGACCGTGATGGCTTCGTCATTGCAGGCGGTGGCGGCATGGTCGTGGTGGAAGAGCTGGAACACGCTCTGGCCCGCGGCGCGAAGATCTACGCGGAAATCGTTGGCTACGGCGCGACCTCCGACGGCTACGACATGGTCGCCCCAAGCGGCGAAGGCGCGATCCGCTGCATGCAGCAGGCGCTGTCCACCGTCGACACCCCGATCGACTACCTGAACACCCATGGCACTTCGACTCCGGTCGGCGACGTCGCGGAAATGAAAGGCGTGCGTGAAGTGTTCGGCGACAAGGCTCCGGCCATCAGCTCCACCAAGAGCCTGTCGGGTCACTCCCTGGGCGCCGCCGGCGTTCACGAAGCGATCTACTGCATGCTGATGATGGAAGGCAACTTCATTGCCGGTTCCGCCAACATCGACGAGCTGGACCCTGAAGTGGCCGACCTGCCGGTGCTGACCAAGACCCGCGAAAACGCCACCATCAACACCGTGATGAGCAACAGCTTCGGTTTCGGTGGCACCAACGCCACGCTGGTACTGAAGCGCTGGGAAGGCAAGTAATTCCCCGCTGCTGAGTCGCACATGAAAACGCCCCGACTGGTTCGGGGCGTTTTTTTCGTCTTGAGAAAACCTCGCGGCAAACACAAACCCCTGTAGGAGCTGCCGAAGGCTGCTCCTACGGGGGTGCGTGAGGCCTCTGGAGATGAAGCTTTTGTCATGAAACTTACGGCGCTGCGACCGAATGTCGCGGATTACGCGGGCTGCAGGACTGTTTCCAATTCTGCAACAAACTCTTTCCAAACCCAGTCGTTTACTTAGCAAGCTACCAAACTCTATAACGAAGTCCTGCACATGCCTTGCTGCAGATAATAGAAATTGGAGCTAGCAGATGACTGTAAAAGTAACTGAACGCGACGATTCACGCATGTCACACGAAGGCGTAGCCGCCGGTGTCCGCATCTGGGATGTGTATCAACAAGACCTGCTGGTCGGGATGTTCCATAGCGAGACTGACGCCCACAACTACAAGGCCGAACTGGAAACCCTGGAGCAGCAACGAGCGCTACGCTCCGCTTGAGCAATGACCGCATTGAAAACGACAAACCCCGCCATGAGCGGGGTTTGTCGTTATTGCAGCGGTTAACCACTTACCACATCAGGTCATCCGGGATCTGATAGGCCGCGTACGGATCGTCCTCGGCGGCCACTTCTTCGGTCTGCACATTCAGTTGCACGATGCGCTGCGGATCGCGCTCCTGGATCTTCAGGGCGGCTTCACGGGGGATCACTTCATAACCGCCGGCGTGATGCACGATAGCCAGCGAACCGTTGCTGAGCTTGTTACGCATCAGCGTGTTGACCGAGAGACGCTTGACCTTCTTGTCGTCGACGAAGTTGTAGTAGTCCTCGGTCGTCAATTTCGGCAGGCGCGTGGCCTCGATCAATTGCTTGATCTGCGCGACACGGGCCTTGGCCTCGGCTTTTTCCTGCTGCTGGCGGTTGAGTTCCTGGTCACGCTTGACCTTCTCAGCCATGGCTTCCTGGGCTGCGCGCTGCTGGGAATCATCAAGCTCGATCTGTCCCTTGTGGGCCAGGCGTTGCTGCTTCTGTTTGTCTTTGCTGACCTGCTTGGCCTGCTTCTGGTTGACCAGCCCTGCTTTGAGCAACTGGTCGCGAAGGGAAATGCTCATGGTGCTTATTACTCACTTAGGCAACTGCTCAACCGCAGCTGGGCACATTCTTTTCCTGGCGTTTGGCTTCGCCCCACAGGGCGTCCAACTCTTCGAGGGTGCAATCTTCCATGGGACGATGGGTGTCGCGCAATGCCTGTTCGATAAAACGGAAGCGTCGCTCGAACTTGCTGTTGGCACCACGCAGCGCGGTTTCCGGATCGACCTTGAGGTGACGCGCCAGATTGACCACGGAAAACAGCAGGTCGCCGACTTCATCGGCAATCGCCACCGAGTCGTCATCGGCCATCGCTTCGAGTATTTCATCGAGTTCTTCCCGGACCTTGTCCAGCACGGGTAACGCGTCTGGCCAGTCGAAACCGACCTGCCCTGCGCGCTTCTGCAATTTTGCAGAACGGGACAATGCCGGCAATGCTGCCGGGACATCATCGAGCAAGGACAGCTGTTGCGGTGCAGCGGATTTCTCCGCGCGCTCTTCGGCCTTGATCTCCTCCCAGCGCTGCTTGACCTGCTCTTCATTCAAGCGCGGTACATCCAGCGGCGCGTACAGATCACCGGTGGGAAATACATGCGGATGACGGCGGATCAGCTTGCGGGTGATGCTGTCGACCACGCCAGCGAATTCGAAACGCCCTTCTTCCCGCGCCAACTGGCTGTAATAAACCACCTGGAACAGCAGGTCGCCCAACTCACCCTGCAGGTGATCGAAATCACCGCGCTCGATGGCATCGGCAACTTCATAGGCTTCCTCGAGGGTGTGCGGGACGATGGTGGCGTAGGTTTGCTTGATGTCCCACGGACAGCCGTACTGCGGGTCGCGCAGGCGGTTCATCAGGTGCAATAAGTCTTCAAGGCTGTACATCATTAATCCCATTCAAACGCACTGTAGGAGCTGCCGCAGGCTACGATCCTTTGATCTTAAAAAATCAAGATCAAAAGATCGCAGCCTGCGGCAGCTCCTACAGGGGTGAGGTTCATGGCGTACGGTTACGCCGGGTTTCGATGATGTTCGGCAACTGGGAAATCCGCCCCAGCAACCGCCCCAACGCGTCCAGCCCTGGAATCTCGATGGTGAGGGACATCAGCGCGGTGTTGTCCTCCTTGTTCGAGCGGGTATTGACCGCCAGCACGTTGATTCGCTCGTTGAGCAACACCTGCGAGACATCACGCAGCAATCCGGAACGGTCGTAGGCACGGATGACGATGTCCACCGGGTAGGTGAGCACCGGTACCGGCCCCCAGCTGACCTGAATGATCCGTTCAGGCTCGCGCCCGGCCAATTGCAGCACCGAGGCACAGTCCTGGCGGTGGATACTGACGCCGCGCCCCTGGGTGATGTAGCCGACGATCGCATCCCCCGGCAACGGCTGGCAGCAACCTGCCATCTGGGTCATCAGGTTGCCCACGCCCTGGATCTGGATATCACCACGCTTGCCTGGCTTGTAGCCGGTGGCCTTGCGTGGAATCAGTTCCAGCTGTTCGTTGCCGCGTTCCGGCTCGACCAGTTGCTGCGCCAGGTTGACCAGTTGCGCCAGGCGCAGGTCGCCGGCACCGAGCGCGGCAAACATGTCCTCGGCGGTTTTCATATTGGCTTTGTCGGCCAGCTTGTCGAAATCCACCGCTGGCAAGCCGAGGCGATTGAGTTCCCGTTCCAGCAGGGTTTTACCGGCGGCGACGTTCTGGTCGCGGGCCTGCAACTTGAACCAGTGAACGATCTTCGCCCGTGCCCGTGACGTCGTGACGTAACCCAGGTTGGGGTTCAACCAGTCGCGGCTTGGCGTGCCGTGCTTGCTGGTGATGATCTCGACCTGTTCACCGGTTTGCAGGCTGTAGTTGAGCGGCACGATGCGCCCGTTGATCTTGGCGCCACGGCAGTTGTGACCGATCTCGGTGTGCACACGGTAGGCGAAGTCCAGTGGTGTCGCACCCTTGGGCAAGTCGATGGCGTGACCGTCCGGGGTAAAGATGTAGACCCGATCCGGTTCGATATCGACCCGCAGCTGTTCGGCCAACCCGCCAATGTCACCCAGCTCTTCGTGCCACTCGAGCACCTGACGCAGCCAGGAGATTTTTTCTTCATAGTGATTGGAGCCGGATTTGACGTCGGTGCCCTTGTAGCGCCAGTGGGCGCATACACCGAGTTCGGCCTCCTCATGCATGGCGTGGGTACGGATCTGTACTTCCAGCACCTTGCCCTCAGGACCGATCACCGCCGTGTGCAGAGAGCGATAGCCGTTTTCCTTGGGGTTGGCGATGTAGTCGTCGAATTCTTTGGGGATGTGCCGCCACAAGGTGTGGACAATGCCCAGCGCGGTGTAGCAATCGCGCATTTCCGGCACCAGCACACGCACGGCGCGCACGTCGTAGATCTGGCTGAACTCCAGGCCCTTGCGCTGCATTTTGCGCCAGATCGAATAGATATGTTTGGCCCGGCCGCTGATGTCGGCATCGACCCCGGTGGCCTGCAATTCGTTTTTCAGCTGGCTCATCACGTCGCTGATGAAGCGCTCGCGATCCAGTCGCCGCTCGTGGAGCAGCTTGGCGATCTGCTTGTACTGGTCCGGCTCGAGGTAACGGAAGGACAAGTCTTCCAGTTCCCACTTGATGTGACCGATACCCAGGCGATGAGCGAGCGGCGCGTAGATGTCGAACACCTCGCGGGCAACGCGGTTGCGCTTTTCGTCATCGGCGGTTTTTACCGCACGGATCGCACAGGTACGCTCGGCCAGTTTGATCAGGGCGACGCGAACGTCGTCGACCATGGCCACCAGCATCTTGCGCAGGTTTTCAACCTGGCCCTGAGTACCCATCACCATGGACTTGCGCGGGCTCAGGCTGTCGCTGATCGCGGCCATGCGTTGCACGCCGTCGATGAGTTTGGCGACTACGGGACCAAAGCGCTGGCTGACGGCCGGCAACGGAATCTGGCCTTCACGCACACCGCGGTAGAGAACCGCGGCAACCAGCGAGTCCTGATCGAGCTTGAGGTCGGCGAGGATCTCGGCGATCTCAAGGCCGGTGCGGAAACTGGAGGTCCCTTCGGACCACAAATTCTTCGCCGCATTGGCTTGTTGTTCGGCCTCGCGAGCGTACTCGCAGGCTTCTTTCAAGGCTTCGCGATCCAGTGCCAGATCGACACTGACCGCGTGATCGAGCCAAGCCTCGAGATTGATACTGCCGTCGGTGTTGATCGGCTGGTGTGCTCTCACCTGTACCATCTTGCTTACCTTCCCTACGACGCAGATTCAATGCGTCAAATCGCTGACCTTCGTTGCCCATGAGCCCACGTCGGGCTGGTACGCGGCTGCACGGGCGGGCCAGTCGGACCAGACGAGCATCCTAGCTCGCTTCAAATAACGCCATGGCTTCGACATGTGCCGTCTGAGGAAACATATCGAGAATCCCGGCACGTTTTAACCGGTAGCCCTGCTTGATCAATTCGACCGTGTCGCGCGCCAGGGTTGCCGGGTTGCACGACACGTAGACCAACCGCTCGGCCCCCAGGGACTTGAGCTTGCGCACGACCTCGAAAGCGCCGTCACGCGGTGGGTCCAAGAGTACCGCACAAAAGCCTTCACGCGCCCATTCAGCATCGGTCAAAGGCTGGGATAAATCGGCCTGAAAAAACTGCGCATTATGCAGATTGTTGCTGACAGCATTCGCGGCTGCGCGATCGACCATAACCTGCACACCCTCCACCGCAACGACTTCGCGAACGGCTTTAGCCAATGGCAAGGCAAAGTTACCCAACCCACAGAATAGATCGAGAACTCGCTCATCGGCTTGCGGTTTCAGCCAATCCAGCGCCTGGGCAACCATCGCTTCGTTGACCCCGGCATTGACCTGGATGAAATCCCCGGGCCGATACGCCAGATTCAAATCCCACTGTTCAAGACGATAGCCCAAGGACTGATCGGCCTCGACCGGATGCGGCTCGCCGTCCCCGTGCAACCACAACTGGGCTTCATGGCGCGCGCAGAATTCCTTGAGGATGGTCAAGTCGCTTTCGGACAACGGCGCCATGTGGCGCAGCAATACCGCCAGCGATGAGCCGCTGAACAATTCCACGTGCCCCAGGGCCTGAGGTTTGCTCAATCGTCGCAGCATCTGCGGCAAGTGGGCCATGATCGGCTGCAAGGGCTGTACCAGCACCGGGCAATCATCGATGCCGACGATGTCCTGGCTGCCGGCGGCGCGGAAACCGACTTCGAGTTTTTTCGCTTTCATGTCCCAGCGCACCGCTACCCGCGCGCGACGGCGATAAGCGAACTCCGGACCGCTCAATGGCGCAACCCACTCTTCGGGCTCGACACCGGCGACCTTCGACAATTGCTCGGCGAGCATGCGCTGTTTCAAGGCGAGCTGTTCGCTATGGGGCAGGTGTTGCACGCTGCAGCCGCCACAACGACCAGCATGGGCGCACGGTGCCGGGCGACGCAGTTCACTGGACTTGAACACCCGCTCGGTACGCGCCTCGACCACTTTGCCGTGGGCACCGAGCACGCGTGCCTCGACTTCTTCACCGGCCAGTGCGCCGATGACGAACCAGGTGCGACCTTCGAAAAACGCGATACCGCGACCGTCGTTGGCCAGGCGTTCGATGTTCAGGCGCTGCTTTTTGCCGGTCGGGACTTGCGGGGCCTTGCTGCCGCCCGTGGGCTGGAAGCGCAGGCCTCTCTCATGCTTGGCCATCAGTTGGGCGCGTCGAAAATGCCGGTCGACAGGTATCGGTCGCCACGGTCGCAGATGATCGCGACGATCACCGCGTTTTCAACTTCTTTGGACAGGCGCAGCATCGCTGCCACGGCACCGCCGGATGACACGCCACAGAAGATGCCTTCTTCGCGAGCCAGCCGACGGGTCACGTCTTCGGCTTCGCTCTGGGCCATATCGACGATACGGTCCACGCGATCGGCCTGGTAGATCTTCGGCAGATACTCCTGGGGCCAGCGACGGATACCCGGGATCGCCGAGCCTTCCATCGGTTGCAGACCGATGATCTGCACGTTCTCGTTCTGTTCTTTCAGGTAGCGCGAGACGCCCATGATGGTGCCGGTGGTGCCCATGGAGCTGACAAAATGGGTGATGGTGCCCTGGGTCTGGCGCCAGATTTCCGGACCGGTGGTCGTGTAGTGCGCCTCAGGGTTGTCACCGTTGGCGAACTGGTCCAGCACCTTGCCGCGGCCCTCTGCTTCCATACGCTGGGCGAGGTCGCGGGCGCCTTCCATGCCTTGTTCCTGGCTGACCAGAATCAGTTCGGCACCATAAGCGGTCATGGCGGCCTTGCGTTCGGCGCTGGAGTTGTCCGGCATGATCAGGATCATCTTGTAACCCTTGATCGCCGCGGCCATGGCCAGCGCGATGCCGGTGTTACCGGAGGTCGCTTCGATCAACGTATCGCCGGCATGGATCTGCCCGCGCAACTCGGCGCGGGTGATCATCGACAGCGCCGGACGGTCCTTGACCGAACCCGCCGGGTTGTTCCCTTCGAGCTTGAGCAAAAGAGTGTTGCTGGTTTCGCCGGGCAGGCGCTGCAAACGGACCAGCGGAGTGTTGCCGACGCAATCGGCGATGGTTGGGTACTGCAAGGTCATGGCGTATTCGCAATCCAGACTGCGGGGGCGCCTATCATACCGGCAAACCTCGCAAGGCCATATCACGCAAAGTGTGGTGCTTATGGTTTATGGGAATAAGCGTCTGATTCAGCCCTCTTCCGATTGAGCTTCGCAGATAAAACTCGCGCTCTTGCGGGTGCCTGCTTTGGCCGAAGATGATCAAGTTATGGGCCCAGGACAATTGTCGCGCCAGTGGTGCGACTTGAAGCGATCGTCGGTGGTACCACCAGGCACCTGGGTTACAGTCATGCAATGGCTCCTTGGGCACGAGTTAGAGCCTGAGCTTAAACCGTCAAGGCTGCTTGAAATGACCGGTGATACCCTTTGGGAAATGTCGTACAGAAACTCAGGAACGCTCCGGCAAAATCAGCGCGTTGCAGGATGGGAGAACCTGCTCGCGATGGCATCGTCACTGACAGTTCCATCATCCGCCACCAGGCGCATATTCATCCGCAACCCGCTCCCTGTGTTCTGAGCCCAAAGCCTTCCACCCTGACGCCGCACCGCATTCCTGGCAATGCTCAAGCCCAGGCCAAATCCGCCATCCCCCGGCCGCGAGCCGTCGAGGCGGGTAAAGGGCAGGAAGATCCGCTCAAGATCCGCCTCCGCCACGCCGCCACCTTGATCCTCCAGCCACAGGTGCCAGAAGTCGCCGTCGCGCCGCCCGCCCAGATGGACGATGCCACCCTTGGGTGAATGTCGAATGGCGTTGCGCAGCATGTTCTCCAGAGCCTGGGCCAGGGTGTTGAGATGGCCGCGCACCCAGCAGGAGGCGTCCACCGAGCATTGCAACTGCGTTTCCGGCCAGCAACTTTCATAGCAGGCGTTTTCCGTGAGCATTTCCCACAGGGCCTGGACCTGGATCGATTCGTCGGGTAATCGCGTACGTTCGGTATCGAGCCAGGCCAGTTGCAGCGTGTCCTCCACCAGCCGTTGCATGCCATCGACTTCGCGGCCAATACGCTCGCGCAATTGTTCAAGCCCCTGCTCGCTTTCACTGGCCACCCGCAGGCGGCTCAACGGCGTGCGCAATTCGTGGGACAGGTCGCGCAACAGTTGTTGCTGCAGGGCCACGGTACTTTGCAGGCGCTCGGACATGTGATCAAACGCCCTGGCCAATTCGCCCAATTCATCGGAACGATTGGTGGTGCGGCTCGACAGCCGTACGTTCAGTTGATCGGCACGCCAGGCATTGGCCTGTTCGCGCAAGTGATTGAGCGGCACCACCAACAAGCGATACAGGCCGACGCACAACAGCAAGGTGAACAAGCCCGGAATCACGCCGTTGGTGATCACCCGCCAGAACACCCGGTAGCGCCCGGGCACGAAACGTTGCGGCAGTTCGATCACCAGGCTGCCGACGGACGGGTCACTGGGAAACGGTATGCGCATCCACGGCCGGCCTTTCTTGTGGATCGGCCAATCGAGGCCGCGCAAAAAAGTCAGGCGCTCGACTTCCTTGTCCGTCAGCGATTGGTTGCTCAAGGATTGCAAATCACCGCCGATGACACCGACCCATCCTTTCTCCCGCTGATGCATGCCCTGCAGCCAGTCATCGACGCCGACACTCTGGCCCTGCTGCCAGGCTTGTTCGGCTTCGGCGGCATAGCGCGCCAGGGTGCCGCGGGCCTCATCGGAGAGAAACTGGTTGCGCTGCTCCATGTAGCGGCCCCAGGACCAGCTCAACCAGATGATCAGCAGACAGAACGCCACCAACAGGCACGCCAGTTTCCAGAACAGCGAGTGCCGGCCCGGCAAGTTACATCTCATCGACGGCACTCAGGATATAGCCCTTGCCCCAGACCGTGCGCACCTCCCGCTCGGTATAGCCGATGGCCTTGAGTTTGCGGCGAATCTGGCTGATGTGCATGTCGAGGCTACGATCGTGGGCGGCATAACCGCGTTGCAGTACCTGTTGATAAAGAAAGGCTTTGCTCAGCACTTCGTCGACGCTGCGGCTCAGGGTTTCCAGCAGGCGATACTCAGTTCGAGTCAGGCCGGCAGGCTGTTGGCCGTGAAAAACGTCGAAGTGATCGTCGTCAAAACGCAGGCTGTCCACCTCGGCCACCATCGCCACAGGCGTCGGCCGGCGATCGAGCGCTACGCGGCGCAGGATGGCTTCGATGCGCACGCGCAACTCGATCATGCTGAAGGGTTTGGGCAGATAATCATCGGCCCCCAGGCGAAAACCGCTAACGCGATCGGCTTCGGCACCGAGTGCCGACATCAGCAACACCGGAGTGGAATGGCTGCGGCGTAGTTGCGTCAGTACCGCCAGCCCGTCCATACCTGGCAACAAAATGTCCATCAACACCACATCGAAGGCCTGCTCGCGGGCAATGTCCAGGCCCTCCCGGCCGTTCTGGCACCACGTCACCTGAAAGCCGCTACGGCACAAATGTTCATGCACATAGGCACCGAGTACGAGGTCGTCTTCGATGGAGAGGATACGGGGATGGCCAGCGTTGATGGTCGTCATTAGTATCTGCAAATAATTCTCAGTTGGTAATTATTCAAGATTGCTTCTCTTGGGGCAACCCAAGGGTTTGCGCGGGGGGCAAAAGCGCACGACCAACCGACGAGTGACGGCATCAATTATCGAGGATCGCCCGCCTGCAAATCGCTACACTGCGCAAGTGGCGCGTGCCAGACGCACGCGCAGCTCGATAAACAGCCGGTTGCAGGAGAGTGGCGTGCTGACGAAACTGGGAATCAAGGGCCGTGTGCTGTTGCTGACGTTGCTGCCGACCAGCCTCATGGCATTGGTCCTGGGCGGCTATTTCACCTGGATGCAGCAATCGGACCTGCAAACCCAACTGCTTCAGCGCGGCGAAATGATCGCCGAGCAACTGGCGCCGCTGGTGGCGCCAGCCATGGGGCACAACAACAACGAAATGCTGGAACGTATCGCCACCCAGTCCCTGGAACAACCGGACGTGCGAGCCGTGACCTTCCTTGCGCCAGACCGCACGCCGCGAGCCCACGCCGGGCCGATCATGCTGACCCAGGCGCCAATGGGCGAAGGCTCGCAGATGCAGCGTCGCAGTGGCAGCGAAGCAACGCGTTACCTGCTGCCGGTGTTTGGCAAACACCGCAACCTCGCCGGCGACGTGATCCCCGATGAAGCCGACCGCCTGCTGGGCTGGGTCGAACTCGAACTGTCCCACAACGGCATGCTGCTGCGTGGCTACCGCAGCCTGTTCGCCAGCCTGCTGATGATCGGCGCCGGTCTCGGCGGCGCGGCGCTGTTGGCATTGCGTATGGGCCGCACGATCAATCGGCCGCTGACCCAGATCAAACAAGCCGTGGCTCAACTCAAGGACGGTCATCTGGAAACCCGCCTGCCCCCCCTGGGCAGCCAGGAGCTGGATGAATTGGCCTCCGGCATCAATCGCATGGCCGGCACCCTGCAGAATGCCCAGGAAGAACTGCAACACAGCATCGACCAGGCCACCGAGGACGTGCGCCAGAACCTCGAGACCATCGAGATCCAGAACATCGAACTGGACCTGGCGCGCATGGAGGCCCTGGAGGCGAGCCGTATCAAGTCCGAGTTCCTGGCCAACATGAGCCATGAAATACGCACGCCGCTCAACGGCATCCTCGGCTTCACCCACCTGCTGCAAAAAAGTGAACTGACCCCGCGCCAGCTCGATTACCTGGGCACCATCGAAAAGTCTGCCGACAGCCTGCTGGGGATCATCAACGAGATCCTCGACTTTTCGAAGATCGAGGCAGGCAAGCTGGTGCTCGACCATATTCCGTTCAATTTGCGTGACCTGCTGCAAGACACACTGACCATCCTCGCCCCGGCCGCCCACGCCAAACAGCTGGAACTGATCAGCCTGGTGTATCGCGATACACCCCTGTCGCTGGTGGGCGATCCGTTGCGGCTCAAGCAGATCCTGACCAACCTGGTCAGCAATGCGATCAAGTTCACCCGCGAGGGCACCATCGTCGCCCGGGCCATGCTCGAAGAAGAGCACGAAGACAGCGTGCAATTGCGCATCAGCATCCAGGACACCGGCATCGGCCTGTCGAACCAGGACGTGCGCGCGCTGTTCCAGGCCTTCAGCCAGGCCGATAACTCGCTGTCGCGCCAACCCGGTGGCACGGGCCTGGGCCTGGTGATCTCCAAGCGCCTGATCGAACAGATGGGGGGCGAGATTGGCGTCGACAGCACCCCGGGCGAGGGTTCGGAGTTCTGGATCAGCCTGAACCTGCCCAAGACCCGCGACGATGCCGAGGACCTGCCGAGTGCACCGCTGCTCGGACGGCGGGTTGCCGTGCTGGAAAATCATGAGCTGGCACGCCAGGCGTTGCAGCATCAACTGGAAGACTGTGGCCTGGACGTCACCACGTTCAATACCCTGGAAAGCCTGACGAACGGCGTCACCGGCGTGCATCAGACCGATCAGGCGATCGAACTCGCGGTCCTCGGCATCACCAGCAACGACATGCCACCGGAACGCTTGAACCAACACATCTGGGACCTCGAGCACCTGGGTTGCAAGGTGCTGGTGCTGTGCCCCACCACGGAGCAGACGCTATTCCACCTGTCGGTGCCCAACCCCCACAGCCAGCTCCAGGCCAAACCGGCCTGTACCCGCAAGCTGCGGCGCGCGCTGTCCGACCTGGCCAACCCGCGGCAGTCGCGCACCGAGTCCAGCGAGCCGCTGTCGAGCCGTGCGCCGAAGGTGCTGTGCGTCGACGACAATCCGGCCAATTTGCTGCTGGTGCAAACCCTGCTTGAAGACATGGGCGCCAAGGTGCTCGCCGTGGAAAGCGGCTACGCGGCGATCAAGGCGGTGCAGAACGAGACATTCGACCTGGTATTGATGGACGTGCAGATGCCCGGCATGGATGGGCGCCAAAGTACCGAAGCGATCCGCCAATGGGAAAGCGAACGGCATTGCACGCCGCTGCCGATCGTGGCCCTCACGGCGCATGCCATGGCCAATGAAAAACGCGCATTGCTGCAAAGCGGCATGGACGATTACCTGACCAAGCCGATCAGCGAGCGGCAACTGGCGCAAGTGGTACTCAAATGGAGCGGGTTGGCACTGCGCAACCATTCGCCAGAGCGTGCAGGCGATGGCCACGCCAACACCTACGAGTTGCAGGTGCTCGATCACGAAGAAGGCTTGCGCCTGGCCGCCGGCAAGGCCGATCTGGCGGCAGACATGTTGGCAATGCTGCTGGCATCTCTGGAAGCCGACCGCGAAGCCATCCGCCAGGCTCGGCAAAGTAATGACCACAACGCCTTGATCGAACGGGTTCATCGCCTGCATGGCGCTACCCGCTATTGCGGCGTTCCGCAATTGCGCGCCGCTTGCCAACGCAGTGAAACCTTGCTCAAGCAGCAAGACCCGAAGGCCTTCGGCGCACTTGAAGATCTCGACCGGGCGATCAACCGCCTGGCCGCCCAGGCGCGCATCAACGCCTGATGCAGCGCAAGGCGCCGGGCGATGGGAGGGCTAATAATGTACGAGCTGCCGCAGGCTGCGATCTTTTGATATTGATTTTCAAGATCAAAAGATCGCAGCCTGCGGCAGCTCCTGCAAGGTTGTGAAAACGCCAGGGCATGAGTCTTCAAGGAGAACAGATGCGCACGATTCTTTTCAGCAGCCAGACCTACGACCGCGACAGCTTTCTCGCCGCCAGCCTGCCACCGGGTATCGAGTTGCACTTCCAGTCGGCACGACTGAGCCTCGATACCGTCGCGCTGGCGGAGCACCACGAGGTGATCTGCGCCTTCATCAACGATGATCTAAGCGCCCCGGTGCTCGAACGCCTGGCTGCGGCCGGGACCCGTCTGATTGCCCTGCGTTCGGCCGGTTACAACCATGTCGACCTGGCGGCAGCCAAGCGACTGGGGCTGGCGGTCGTGCGCGTCCCGGCCTATTCGCCCCACGCCGTGGCCGAGCATGCGGTAGCCCTGATCCTGGCCCTCAACCGACGCCTGCACCGCGCCTACAACCGCACGCGCGAAGGCGATTTCAGCCTGCACGGGTTGACGGGGTTCGACCTGGTGGGCAAGACCGTCGGCGTGGTCGGCACCGGACAGATCGGCGCGACTTTTGCGAAAATCATGCATGGCTTCGGCTGCCAGTTGCTGGCCTACGATCCCTTCCCCAATCCGCAGGTCGAAGCGCTGGGCGCCCGTTACCTGAGCTTGCCGCAGCTGCTGGCCGAGTCGCAGATCATCAGCCTGCACTGCCCGCTCAACGAGCAGAGCAAGCACTTGATCAACCACCAGTCCCTGGCGCACATGCAGCCTGGCGCCATGTTGATCAACACTGGCCGCGGCGGCCTGGTGGACACCCCGGCGCTGATCGATGCCTTGAAGCTCGGCCAACTGGGTTATTTGGGACTCGATGTGTATGAAGAGGAAGCGCAACTGTTTTTCGAAGACCGTTCCGATCTGCCGTTGCAGGACGATGTACTCGCGCGGTTGCTGACCTTCCCCAACGTGATCGTCACGGCACACCAGGCCTTCCTCACCCGCGAAGCCCTGGGCGCGATTGCCGCGACCACCTTGCAGAACATCGCGGCCTGGGCGGCAGGAACCCCGCAGAATCAGGTCGAGGGTGATTGAACCTGATCGAAGGTCATATGCCTGCGCCATGCTGCGCTTATGCCCGTGCTAGCATATCGCGCATATTTGGAGGACCCATGGTCGAACACGATTTCCGCTACACCCTGATGAACCCGCAACACACCCTCACTGAATGCCGCGCCCTGGTGCCGGGACGTTATCAAGTCACCGGCAACGGCGGCTCGATTCGTAATAACGACGTGCTGGTCGTGACTCTCAAGGGCGCAAAGGACCTGTCCATGCGCCTGACCGTCGAAACGGTTCGACACCTGATCAACCCGCCAGGGCAATGGGTCGCTGTGGCCAGTGGCCCGGTGTTCGGCGAACTGGCGATCCATACCTGGCAGGTGAACTGCGACAGCTGCGCCAAGGAACTGAGTTTCGAGTTCGCCGTTGACGCCAAGCTCGGCAACAAGGCCGAAAAGCCTGCTGCCACCGCGCGGATTGCCGAGTTGGGTTGGACCACCGTTGGCGAAAAACACCTGTGCCCCAAATGCCAGGAGCCTGCGTGATGAAACGCCTCGCCCTGACCGCGATGGCCGGTGCAAGCCTGCTGGGTTGCGCCGCGGAGCCAGTGCAACTGCAGCAAAATCGCAGCTACATCCTGGAGTGGATCGGCGAACGGCCGTTGATGGACTACAGCCACCTGACCATCACCCTGGGTGAAGACGGTCGCGCCTACGGTAGCGGAGGCTGCAACCACTGGTTCGCGCCGTACACACTGGAAGGCGACAAGCTGAGCTTCGGCAAGATCGGCAGCACCCGCAAACTCTGCGCACCGGCGCTGATGGAGCAGGAAAAACGCTTCCTCCAGGCGCTGGAAAGCGTGCAGCGCTGGGACGTCTCGTCGATCGACCAGATGCGCTTCTGGCCCGCTGAAGGCAAGCCGTTGCGCTGGTGGCTGGAAGAGGGTTGATCTCCTCTGCCTGATCGTTCTTGTGGCGAGGGGATTTATCCCCGTTGGACTGCGCAGCAGTCCCTTTTTTGGGGCCGCTTCGCAACCCAACGGGAATAAATCCCCTCGCCACAGGGGGAACCATCTGCTCAATCAGTTTTTAGCCTGCAACGCCTCCAGCTTCGCCACCACCCCCGCCGCCGTCTGCTCGCCCATCAACTGTTCGCGCACCTTGCCCTTGTTATCGATGATGTAGGTCACCGGCAGTGCTTCACTGCGCGGCAATTCGAATAACTCGGAAGGGTCCTGCGCCAGCACGGTGAACTTGATTCCGAGTTTCTCACTGGCACTTTTCAGCTCTTCGCCCTGCACATTGTCAAAGTTGACCCCGAACACGCCGATCTTCTTGTCCTTGAGCTGGTCGGCCAACGCGTTCAATTCCGGAATCTCGGTACGGCACGGGCTGCACCATTCAGCCCAATAATTGATCACCAGCCATTTGCCATCCAGGCGCTCGGCGGCGACCTTCTGTCCGTTCTGATCGATCCCGTAGTCGTTACCGCAGCCCCCCAACATCAACGCCCCGATAATCGTCAATGCCGCTGCCAGTCGCCTAGTCATGTCGTGTTCCTTGTCAAAAATTGAAAGCGCCTGCGACCCATCGCCCGGCAAGGTTCAGGATTACGCGCTGCCCAGTTAGAATAGCCGCCACCTTACGCAAGATGCGACCCGCTCATGACCGATCTGACGCTTTATCACAACCCGCGCTGCTCGAAATCCCGCGGTGCGCTCGAACTGCTTGAAGCCCGCGGCCTGGCTCCGACGGTGGTCCGCTACCTGGAAACGCCGCTGGACGCCGCGCAAATCCAGAGCCTGCTGGGCAAACTCGGGATCAGTGCACGGCAACTGTTGCGCACCGGCGAAGACGAATACAAGACCCTCGCCCTGGCCGACAGCAGCCTGAGCGAGGCGCAATTGATCGCCGCCATCGCCGCCCACCCGAAACTGATGGAGCGACCGATCCTCGAAGTCGGCGACAAGGCCATCATTGGCCGTCCGCCAGAGCAGATCCTGGAGTTGTTGCCGTGACTGCGCCGTATATTCTGGTGCTGTATTACAGCCGCAGCGGTTCGACCAACGAAATGGCCCGGCAAATTGCCCGCGGTGTCGAACAGGCCGGCCTTGAAGCCCGATTGCGCACGGTACCGGCCATTTCCACCGAGTGCGAAGCCGTCGCGCCGGATATCCCGGATGAAGGCGCGCTCTATGCCAGCCTCGATGACCTGAAGAACTGCGCAGGCCTGGCGCTAGGCAGTCCGACCCGCTTCGGCAACATGGCGGCGCCACTCAAGTACTTTCTCGACGGCACCAGCAACTTGTGGCTGACCGGCGCCCTGGTGGGCAAACCCGCCGGTGTGTTCACCTCCACCGCGAGCCTGCATGGCGGGCAGGAAACCACCCTGCTGTCGATGATGCTGCCGCTGTTGCACCACGGCATGCTGATCACCGGCCTGCCCTACAGCGAGTCGGCATTGCTCGAAACCCAGGGCGGCGGCACGCCGTACGGCGCCAGCCATCACGCCGGGGCCGATGGCAAAAGCGGGTTGGATGCCCATGAAGTTGCACTGTGCCGGGCCTTGGGCATGCGCTTGGCCAAGACTGCTCAGAAACTGGAGGGTTAAGGGTGGCCAGGAAACCGAAGGTCCTGCCCGCCATCGAATGGCTTGAACCACGGGTTCGGGCCATGCGCGTTATCAGCCTGTTGTGTTTTTTTGGCCTGGTGGGGTTGCTGTGCATTTACTACCTAATGGTCGCCGACCTGCACGGTGCGCGGCCGTGGGTGATTCTGCTGATTGAGCTGGTGCCGTTGCTGCTGCTCGCGCCGGGGATGATAGTCGGCAATGCCCGCGGGCATTCGTGGATGTGCTTTGTGGTGAACCTGTATTTCATCAAGGGCGCATTGGCCGCTTATGACCCGAATCGCCAGATCTTCGGCGTGCTGGAAATGGCCGCGAGTTTGGCGGTGTTCTGTTCGGCACTGTTGTATGTGCGGTGGCGATATCAATTGAACCGCAAGTTGGCTGGCGAGGGAGAAATCTCCGTCGCCTGATCGGCCTTCATCGCTGGCAAGCCAGCTCCTACAAGTCTGGTGTTTTTGTAGGAGCTGGCTTGCCAGCGAAGGGGGCAACTCGGTCTTAATGGTTGACGGTGTAGGCCAGCATCATCGAAATCTGGCTCATCGGCCGCCCTCCACTTTCCTCATGCCACTGGTTGAACACGTCCTGCACCAACGCCAGATCCCGTTGGCTGCTCGGCACCTTGTCGACGATTTTCTGCGCATTCAACGCCGCCACCACGTCATAGCTCGGCACAAACGTATCCTTGCCGACCATGCGCAAGAATCGTGGCGCCGACAAGCCGCCCAATTGATGACCGCGTTTTTTCAGCAAGGTCCACAGTCCGACGATGTCGGTCACCGGCCAATCGGCGATCATCGCCCCGAAGCTGCCCTGCTCATGGGCCACGCCCAGCACGAACTGCGCATTACGCGGTACGCTCTTGAGCTTGCCCAGATGGCGGATGATCCGCGTGTCCTGCATCAGCCGCTCCAGGTGTTCGGCGCTCATCAGCACGACTTTTTCCGGGTCGAATTTGAAGAACACTTCTTCGAAGGCCGGCCACTTGGCGTCCACCAGGCTGTGCTTGAGTCCGGCGCGGAATACGCGCAGCGCCATGGTCGACAAGTAACGATCGTCGGTGATGTCACGCAGTTGTGCCGCAGTCTTGGGAACGGGCAGATGGGCTTCCAGTTCAGCCGCCGAACCGAAGCGGTTCAAGCAGTATTCGTTCAGCCACTTGTAGTCGCGCATGCCCTCTCCTGAGGATTGAAAAATAAACGCCCCACTCCGGAAACAACACCTGTGGGCGCCAGCAGGCTGGCTCCCACAGTCATCGTGTTTAGAGGTTGACCACGTTGACGAAGCGCGAAGCGGCGGATTCGTCGATCTTCAGGCTGGTGAAATCGAACAGGTTGCGGTCCGCCAATTGCGACGGGATCACGTTCTGCAGGCTGCGGAAAATGCTTTCGGTACGGCCTGGGGTCTTGCGCTCCCAGTCCTGCAGCATTTCCTTGACCACTTGGCGCTGCAGGTTTTCCTGGGAGCCGCAGAGGTTGCAAGGGATGATCGGGAATTGCTTGAGGTCCGAGTAGGCCTGGATATCTTTTTCGTTGCAGTAGGCCAAGGGGCGGATCACCACGTTACGCCCGTCATCGGCACGCAACTTCGGCGGCATGGCCTTGAGCGAGCCGTTGAAGAACATGTTCAGGAAGAACGTTTCGACGATGTCGTCGCGGTGATGCCCCAAGGCCATCTTGGTCGCGCCGATTTCGTCGGCAAAGGTGTAGAGCGTGCCGCGACGCAGGCGCGAGCACAGGGAACAGGTGGTCTTGCCTTCCGGAATCAGCTCCTTGACCACCGAGTAAGTGTCTTTCTCGACGATGTGATACTCGACGCCCAATTCCTTGAGGTAGGCCGGCAGCACATGCTCGGGAAAACCCGGCTGTTTCTGATCCATGTTAACGGCCACGATCTCGAACTTGATCGGCGCGACCTTCTGCAAGTGCATCAGCACATCAAGCATGGTGTAGCTGTCCTTGCCGCCGGACAGGCAGACCATGACCTTGTCCCCGTCCTCAATCATGTTGAAATCGGCGACCGCCTCACCGGCCTGTCGGCGAAGGCGCTTTTGCAGTTTGTTCTGGTTGACCGTAAGAGTGCCCATGACGCGAAATCCGTGAGGTGTGACGAAAGGCCGGCATTTTACGCAAAAACCCTCCAGGGGCGAAGTGCCCCGACGGATCGCCCGTCCTACAGATGCAACAGCGATTACCCCGGTGCTTTACAGCGCAATTTGCTCTAAGCCCTACCCCCTGTGGGGTTAAGTCCTTCCTATACTGCGACATAAGGTCGCAATCACATACAGACCTAGTACTTACTTGGCCTCATTGGCCCGTAGGGCGCTCCACTGGGGGGCGACGGTAAAAACAAGAGGAGTGACTGGCATGATCCATCACGTAGTGGGGCTATTTACCCACCCTGACCAAGAATGGAAAGAGATTCGTGGCGATCAGGAAGAAAGTATCAGCCACATGTACCTGACCCATACGCTGATCCTGGCGGCGATACCTGCGGTATCGGCATTCATCGGGACCACGCAGGTGGGCTGGGTCATCGGCAATCGCCCGCCGGTAATGCTGACCGTGGAAAGCGCACTATGGATGACAGTCATGTCGTACCTGGCGATGCTCGGCGGAGTGGCGGTGATGGGCGCGTTCATCCACTGGATGGCCCGCACCTATGACGCCAATCCGAGCCTCGCACGCTGCATTGCGTTCGCAACCTATACCGCTACGCCGCTGTTCATCGGCGGCCTCGCGGCCTTGTACCCCCACTTGTGGCTGGGGATGATCGTCGGCACGGCGGCCATCTGCTACACGGTGTACCTGCTGTATGTGGGATTGCCAACTTTCATGAACATTCCATCTGACGAGGGCTTTCTGTTTTCAAGTTCGGTGCTCGCCGTAGGCCTGGTGGTGCTGGTCGCCATCATGGCGTTCACCGTGATTGTCTGGGGACTCGGCGTGGGGCCGGTCTATACCAATTAACAGCTCACCACAAAAAAATCAGATCTGCCGACACAGGCCGCCGCAAGGCGGCCTTTTAATGCCCAGGCACAAAGAGTCCGAAGACCATTCGGCACCTCGCAGATTCGCAAGGCCCCTGGCTTGCGGCATACTCGACCGCTCTGGAGATCCATCAAGCATGCCCGAGCAACTCAATAACCGCGTCGAAGACTGTTTCCAACAAGCCGAATCCTTTTTCAAACGACCTTTCAAGCGCCCCGTGGTGAGTTTCAAGCTGCGTGGGCAAAAAGCCGGTGTCGCGCACTTGCACGAAAACCTGCTGCGCTTCAACCCGCAGTTGTACCGTGAAAACACCGAAGATTTTCTCAAGCAGACCGTCGCCCACGAGGTCGCGCACCTGATCGCCCATCAATTGTTCGGCGACCGCATCCAGCCCCATGGCGAAGAGTGGCAACTGATCATGCGCGGCGTTTACGAATTGCCGCCCAACCGCTGCCACACCTACGACGTCAAGCGCCGCAGCGTGACCCGCTACATCTACAAGTGCCCGTGCGCCGACAGCGATTTCCCGTTCTCGGCGCAACGTCATGGCCTGGTGCGCCAGGGGCGGCGGTATTTATGTCGGCGGTGTCGCAACACCTTGGTATTCAGCGGCGAAATGCGGGTCGAGTAACAGGATTTTCAGTGTCTGCGCCGGCCTCTTCGCGGGCAAGCCCGCTCCCACAGGGAATTTTCGTTCCAGCTCAAATCCGATGTGGGAGCGGGCTTGCTCGCGAAGGCGCACTGGCAGGCGCTAAAGAATTACCTTGGCACGCCGCAACTCGGCAATCCTTTCAGCAGTGAACCCCAACTCCCCCAACACCTGATCCGTATGCTGCCCCAGCGCCGCGCCAATATGCCGAGGCTGAGGCAGTCCTTGGGAAAACTTCAACGGGCACGCCATCTGCGCCTGACTCGAACCATCCCCCCGGGGCACTTGCGTCACCAGCTCCCGCGCCTGCAACTGCGGATGCCGCACCGCCTCACCCAGGCTCAGTACCGGCTCGACACAAGCGTCAAGCTCGGCGAACAGCGCACACAGCTCGGCAAAATCATGCTTTTCGAACTCAATCTTCAACGCATCCTTGAGCCTGCGTTGCTGTGCAGGTTGCGCAGATAGCCCCAGGCTGGCCCACTCCTCCAGCCCCAGCGCCGCACACAACTGTTTCATGAACCCCGGTTCCAGGCTGCCCACCGACAGCCAACGCCCATCCCGGGAACGGTAATAGTCATAGAAGCTGCCGCCATTGAGCATCTGGGCTTCCCGATCCGGCTCGACACCACAAGCCAGGTACCCGGCACCCGCCATGGCATTCAAGCTGAACACGCAGTCGGTCATGCTCACGTCCAGGTGCTGGCCCTGTCCGGTTTGCTGTCGAGCGATCACGGCGGCCAGCAGGCCGATGACCCCGTGCAGCGAACCACCGGCAATGTCTGCCACCTGCATGCCCAACGGCAGCGGCCCGCTGTCAGCGCGACCGCTGTAGCTCGAAAGCCCGGCCAGCGCCAGGTAATTGATGTCATGGCCGGCACGGTCCTTATAGGGGCCGGTTTGGCCGTAACCGGTGATCGATACATAGATCAGTCCTGGATTGATCGCCTTCAGGGCCTCATAACCCAGGCCCAAGCGTTCCATGACGCCGGGGCGGAACTGCTCAAGCACGATGTCGTAGTCCTGCAACAATTGCCTGACCACTTCCAGTGCTTCGGGCTGCTTGAGATCCAGAGCCAGGCTGCGTTTGTTGCGATTGAGGTAGGCGTGGCTGGCCGATACACCTTGATCGTGCGGCGGCAGCTCGCGCAGCAGGTCCATGCGGGCCGGCGATTCGATGCGCAGCACCTCGGCGCCCATGTCCGCCAGCAATAGCGAAGCGAACGGCCCCGGCAGCAGTGTCGAGAAATCCAGAACCTTGAGTGATGCCAGTGGACCGAGCATGAGCGTTCTCCCTGGATGATTCCCCAGCCTAGGCAGCCAAGCGCTTTGCAGCAATCACCTTATGCGCCAAACGCAATGACCGTTGCGCTCAAATCCCGGGCGAGAAAAAACCCGCCGAAGCGGGTTTTTCAAGACAACAAGGCTTACTTGGCGTTGGTCGGGGTAGCCCCTTCAACGTGGCCCAGGACATCGTCCTTAGGCTCGTCGGCAATCCCGCGGCCGCCCGAGGCCAGCTCTGCCTGCAGCACGTCGGTGTCCAGTTCCTTGACCCATTTGGCGACAACGATGGTGGCAACGGCGTTACCGACCAGGTTGGTCAACGCACGGGCTTCGGACATGAAGCGGTCGATCCCCAGGATAAGCGCCAGGCCGGCAACCGGCAGGTGGCCTACGGCGGACAGGGTGGCCGCCAGTACGATGAAGCCCGAACCGGTCACGCCTGCAGCGCCTTTGGAAGACAGCAGCAACACCACCAGCAAGGTGATCTGGTGCGTGATGTCCATGTGCGTGTCGGTGGCCTGTGCAATGAACACGGCCGCCATGGTCAGGTAGATCGCAGTACCGTCGAGGTTGAACGAGTAGCCGGTCGGGATCACCAGACCAACCACGGACTTCTGCGCCCCCAGACGCTCCATCTTGATCAGCATGCGCGGCAGCACCGACTCCGAAGAGGATGTACCCAGCACGATCAGCAGCTCTTCACGGATGTAGCGGATCAGTTTCAACACGCTGAAGCCATGAGCGCGGGCGATACTGCCCAGCACAATCAGGATGAACAGCAGGCAAGTGATGTAGAAGCAAGCCATCAACTGGCCCAGTTGCACCAGCGAGCCGACACCGTAGGCACCGATGGTGAAAGCCATGGCACCGAAGGCACCGATTGGCGCGAGTTTCATGATCATGTTGATGATGTTGAACATCACGTGGGCGAAGCGATCGATGAAGTCCAGCAGCGGCTTGCCGTAGGCACCCAGGCGATGCAGGGCGAAACCGAAGATCACCGAGAACATCAGCACTTGCAGAATGTCACCGGTGGCGAACGCACCGACGATGGTGGACGGGATCACGTTGAGCAGAAAGCCGACGACGCTTTGATCCGCACCGGCCGAGACATAGGCAGCCACTTTGGAGGCATCCAGCGTGGACACGTCGATGTGCATGCCGGCGCCCGGCTGGACGATGTTGACCACCACCAGGCCCACCAGCAGCGCGATGGTCGAAACGATCTCGAAGTACAGCAGTGCGTAACCGCCGGTCTTGCCGACCGACTTCATGTCCTGCATGCCAGCGATGCCGCTGACCACGGTGCAGAAGATGATCGGCGCGATGATCATCTTGATCAGCTTGATGAACCCGTCACCCAGCGGTTTTACGGCCACACCGAGCTGTGGATAGTAGTGACCGAGCAAAATACCGATGACAATTGCAACGATCACCTGGAAATACAGGGATTTGTACAGTGGCTGACGAGTCGTCATTGCAAAGTTCCTCAAGAGTGCGCGGCGACAACATCCATCTGTTGCCCACCCCACCTCAATGGCGAACCCTCCTGCACTGGAGGGATTTGTTTTTTCGAGCTGCGCGACGGCAGGCATCTGCTGGTTTAATCGCAAGGGCCGTGCCACCTTGTACGAAAAGTCTGTAAGCCTTGTGACAACAAGGGCTGCAGGTTTTTCCAGGGCCGCGCACGACGTTTGCGCCATGGCGGATTTCCGCCCACTCGTCGAATCACACCCCGGCAATCTGGCGGATATCCGCCTTGTTCATGGGTATGAAGCGCGGCTACCATCCGTCGTTCAATGGACGGACTTGCCAGCTATGCGCGAACGCACCATCGCCAGTCATTTCGCCCGCGCCGTCCTCGGTGGGGCGCAACGGCGTGGCTACGATTATTCAAGACTGCTGCAGCAATTGGGGATCAGCCCCGAATTGCTCGACGAGCCTCGAGCGCGCATTCCTCCGGAACAATTCACCCGCCTGATCCAGGGACTTTGGCTGGCACTGGACGATGAGTACCTGGGTTTCGGGCAAGGTGTCAGCAAGCCAGGCAGCTTCGCGATGATGTGTCATGCCGTTATCCATTGCCGCAATCTGGATAAGGCACTGCATCGCGGATTAATGTTTTATAGCCTATTCCCGGACTCCCCGCGCCTGACGCTGGCGCGCGAAGACGAAATGATTCGACTGAGCCTGGATGACTCACACCTCTGGGACCCGGAACATTTTCTCACCGAGAGTCTATTGGTGATCTGGCATCGCTTCGCCAGCTGGTTGATCGGCCAGCGTATTCGGCTGGAGCACGCCACGTTCAGCTATCAGCGACCGGAACATGGCGCCGAATACGAGTTGCTGTTCTCGTGCCCGCTCGAGTTTTCGGCACAACAGAGCAGCCTGCTGTTTCACAGCCGCTACTTGGACATGCCACTGTTGCAAGACGAACGCACGCTCAAGCAGTTCCTTGAACGCTCGCCTGCCGATCTGTTATCACGCCCCGATGACGGCCATAGCCTGAGCAGCCAGTTACGACGCTTGCTCAGTCGCGACCGGTCACCCTGGCCGGATCTGGAGGCCGTGGCTGCGCACCTGCACATCAGCCCGCAAACGCTACGCCGGCATCTGCGTGAAGAAAACACCAGTTTTCAGGAACTGAAGGACCAACTACGCCGCGACATCGCCATTTATCACCTGGGCCGCAACGACTTGCCATTGCAACAGATCGCCGAGCAATTGGGATTTTCCGAACCGTCAGCGTTTCATAGGGCATTCAAGAAGTGGACCGGACTGACGCCAGGGGCCTATCGGGCTCGGGATTTGTAGGAGCCGGCTTGCTGGCGATAGCGTCTGTACGATCGCCATCGCCAGCAAGCCGGCTCATGCAGCATCACGCCTGCGGAAACTGAATACGGAAAGCCGCACCGCCCAAGGGCGAGTCACCCAGGGTAAGTCTTGCGCTGTAGCTTTCGATGATGTCCTTGACCACCGCCAAGCCAATACCCTGCCCCGGATGCTGTCGGTCCAGGCGCTCACCGCGCTGCAGGATCCGCGTGCGCTGATCGAGCGGGACGCCTGGACCATCGTCTTCTACACATATCTCGATTCCGTTGAGGGCGCGCACGCTGACGCGCACCTCGCTCAGGCACAGTCGATAAGCGTTCTCGAGCAGATTGCCCAACATTTCCAGCAAGGCGCCCTGCTCGATAGGGACCAGACACGGCTCCGGCAAATCGAAGGTTACCTGTACCTGTTTGTCGCGATAGACCTTGTCCAGTGTGTCGCAAAGGCTCTGCAACACCGGCTGCAGGCGTACCTGATGACGCACCAGACCGCTTTTGCGCAGGCTGGCTCGTTGCAGTTGGTAACTGATCTGCTGGCTCATGCGCTCAATCTGGGTCTGCAGCACCCAGGCCTGCTCCCGGTCCTCAGGGCGTTGCGCCATGCCTTCGCTGACACCCTGCAATACCGCCAATGGGGTTTTCAAGCTATGGGCCAGGTCGTCGAGTGAATCGCGATAACGGCTACGCTGTTCGCGCTCGCTGAACAGCAGGCGGTTGAGAGAGCCCGTCAGGCGCAGCAGTTCACGCGGGTGCTGTTCACTCAGGCTTTCACGGGTGCCACTTTCGATCTCGTCCAGTTCCTGGCTCAGCCGGCGCAATGCCTGCAACCCCCAGGTCAAGCCGACCCAAAGCAACGCCAGAAGCACCAGTAACGCCGCGCCGAAACCCAAGTACAGGTTGTCCCGCAGGCCGCCGAGCGTGGCGTCGTACTCACGCGCCGGTTGCAACGCGACGAAGCTGAACGCCGCACTTTTGCCACCGAGCAGTTTGACCTCGACGTCATAGACAAAAAATTCCTGGCCATTGTCCTGGCGAATCCTGGCGAATTCATTACCGCGCCCGTCGTAACGCGGCGTGTAATTGATATTCTCGTCAAGGGTGTCCTTCGAGCGCCAAACCAATTGGCCTTCGCGGCTGTAGATATAACCGAGCAAATTGCCATCGGCCAGGTTGAAGCGCTCATCGGGCAACTGTTCCGGCATCAGCAAGCGGTTGTTCTCGACCCTTGCGGCAGAGATCAACGTGGTGACGTCCGACGCCAGTCGCTGCTCGATGGCATCCTGCAGCGCCAGGCTGAATGCTCCCTGCATCGCCGGCAACAATGCCAGCATGAACAATACCGCCAGGATCGTGGCGGCGAGCATCAGGCGAACGCGAAGAGAACCGATCAAGTGCAACGCTCGGTGAACAGATAGCCCAGGCCGCGCACCGTATCAATTGGCTTGAAACCGGAGGTACCTTCGAGTTTGCGACGCAGCCGGCCAACCAGCACTTCAATCACGTTCGGATCGCGTTCGTCGTCATCGGGATAAAGTTGCTCCATCAAACGATCCTTGGGCACCACCTGCTGGTGGTGGCGCATCAAGTACTCGAGTATCCGATATTCATACGCAGTCAGCGCCAAGGGTTGCTCATCAAGGGTCGCCTGCTTGCGATTGAGGTCCAGCAGCAGCGGCCCGGCAACGATCGTTGACTGGGTAAACCCGCTGGAGCGACGCAACAAGGCATTTAGCCGAGCTTCCAGTTCTTCAAACTGGAAGGGCTTGACCACATAGTCGTCGGCGCCGGCAGCAAGGCCTTCCACCTTGTCCTGCCAGTTACCACGTGCTGTGAGGATCAGGATTGGAAAGGTCTTGCCCTGCGAGCGCAACTGACGGATCAGATCCAGCCCGCCCATACCCGGCAACCCGAGATCGATCACCGCCAGGTCATGGTTGAACTGATCTGTCTGGTACAGCGCATCGACGGCGTTGGCCACGGACTCGACCACATGGCCACTATCCGTCAGGCGGGTTTGCAGGTGATGACGCAACAGCGCTTCATCCTCGACGACCAGCAGTTTCATCTCGCTCTCCCAGGCAAATCAAATACTTCTGAGGCACGATTGACGGACCTCCATGGTTGACGGGCCGCGCCGGATCAATCTCCTGGATTGACCCGGCGCGGCGGTCACACTCGCTTTTCAGAAAGCGTAGTTGGCTGAAAGGTAAGTCTGCGCGCTGCTGGTCAAGCTCAGCGAACCTTGTTTGCTACCACCTCGCTCACTCATTTCGGTGCTGGCGTTACTGCGCAGGTAACGGTACCCCAGTTCAACAGAAGTGTTTTGCGAAACCTGTTGCAGAATGCCTGCCTGTGCACCAATGGCGTAACCGATGTCGCTGTCGCGACTGAAGCCTGGCGATTCCTGGGTCATTTTGGTCAATCCGGCCGAGGCGCCGCCGAACAGCTTGGTATTGGCTCCCAGCGGATGGAACAGATCGTAGCTGCCCAGCAGGTTTTCCTGGCGCAGTTTAATGCCATTGTGCGAGCCCGACACGTTATCGTAAGTGGCGTAGTAGCGGCCTTGGCTGTTTTGCTGGCCTAAACGCAAGCCCCATGTGTTGTCCTTTCCAATCACGCCGTCGGCGTTCGGCCTGTCCAGGTTATTGTTCAAGGCGTGGGATTTTTTGATCTTGTCGCTGGTCTGCCCATAAGTAAGGCTGGCGAAACTGTCGTTGGAAGCGATCGCTGCGGTGCTAGCGCCGAAGACGGTGAATGCCAGCAGCAGTTTTTTGAATCCAGTCATGGGTGAGACTCCTCAAGAATTAGTGTTGTCTTGGCTACGGGGCAAGATTACCCACGCAGCCCTGAACTCACCCTGAACACCCGCTTAACCTAAGCTGAACCCTATCCACCTGGATGTTTCGAGGATTTTCTTGCAGGAGACCGACCATGCGCATGCTCTTCGCCCTCTTCTTGCTCGCCGCCAGCGGGCTGGCCCAGGCCGCCATCAAGACTCAGGAAATCCCGTACCAAGGTCCCGACGGCACCCGGATGATTGGCTACTACGCCTTTGATGACGCGATAAAAGGTCCGCGTCCCGGTGTCGTGGTGGTACATGAGTTCTGGGGTTTGAACGACTACGCCAAGCGTCGCGCCCGCGACCTCGCCGGTCTGGGTTACAGCGCCCTGGCCATCGATATGTATGGCGACGGCAAGAATACCGAGCATCCCAAGGACGCAATGGCTTTCATGCAGGCCGTGCAAAGGGACAACGCAATTGCCAGCGCGCGGTTTCAGGCGGGCCTCGACTTGCTCAAGCGACAGGCGCAAACCGATCCGAACAAGCTTGCCGCCATTGGCTATTGCTTCGGTGGCGGCGTGGTGCTCAATGCCGCTCGCCAGGGTGTTCCTCTGGCCGGTGTCGTCAGTTTCCATGGCGCGCTGGCGACCAATACCCCTGCGACACCAGGCAGCGTCAAGGCGAAAATCCTCGTCGAACACGGCGCCCAGGACAGCCTGGTCACACCGCAAAACGTCGCGGCCTTCAAGGCCGAGATGGACAAGGCCGGCGCTGACTACCAGTTTGTCAGCCTCGACGGCGCCAAGCACGGTTTCAGCAACCCCGATGCTGATCGCTTGAGCCATGGCGATCATGGGGGGCCGGATATCGGCTACAACAAGGCGGCGGATGAAAAATCGTGGGCGGATATGCAGGCATTTTTCAAGAAGATCTTTAGCAAGTAGATCCCGTATTGAGGGGCTTTTGTGGCAAGCACTACCCAGCATCAAGGCAACCCGGCAAAATGCCCGACATGAATTCCATCCCTGCCCTGCCCGTCTGCTGCACGCCCCTCGATGCCCATTGGCCGCTGCCGATGGTGCTGCCCGACGCAGTGCTGCTGAGTACCCACTTCGATACTTCGCAACTGCACAGCGATGATTTCCAGCGCAGCGCCATCGAGGCGCCCGCAAGCATTCAGCGGTCCGTCGCCAAACGCCAGGCAGAATTTCTCGCCGGGCGAATCTGCGCCCGCGCAGCCCTGCATCAATTGGAAGGCCTGAACTTCAGCCCGGCCATCGGTGATGATCGGGCACCTGTGTGGCCTGCGCACATCACCGGCTCGATCACTCACAGCACCGGTCGGGCCGCGGCGATTGTCGCCAGGAAAACCCATTGGCGAGGGTTGGGCATGGACCTGGAAAACCTGCTCAATGCCGAACGTGCCGAACGCCTGGCCGGAGAAATCCTCACTCCGCCGGAAATGCAGCGCATGACCGCTGGGCATCGTGATCAACTGGCGTTGCTGGTCACCCTGACTTTTTCAGTGAAAGAGAGCCTGTTCAAGGCGCTTTACCCGATCGTCCAACAACGCTTCTACTTCGAACACGCCGAGGTGTTGGAGTGGAGCGAATCAGGTGAAGTGCGGTTGCGGTTGCTGACCGACCTGTCCGGCGAGTGGCGCAACGGTACCGAGCTCGAGGCGCAGTTCGGGGTCAAGGATGGGCAGTTGTTGAGTCTGGTCAGCATCAAGGCCTGAAGACTTCTGCAGTTTGTAAGGGACTCTTCGCGGGCAAGCCTCGCTCCTACAGTTCTACATCGATCCACAACATGAGGTTCGACACAAAACCGCTCACCGCCTCTCCTGACTCCTTGGCCAGCTCAAGCTGAAACACGCGCCGCCCAGGCTTTTGCTCTTGCCAATCAACGCCCGGCCGTCGTGCCAATGGATGATCCGTCGCACGATCGACAATCCCAACCCATGGCCGCCCGAGGCCCGGGTCCGGCTGTCGTCGAGTCGCAGGAATGGTGTGAAAATTTTCTCCCAGGCCATTTCCGGAACTCCCGGCCCGTCATCTTCGACATCCACTCGACAACGCTGTTGCCCCACCTGATAACTGACGGTGACCCGCGAATGAGCATGGCGCATGGCATTGCTCACCAGATTTTGCAGTGCCCGGTGCAGGTAGCGCGGCTCTGCCTCGACCCACGCGTCGTCACAGTCGGCGGCCGACAGGCACAATCCTCGTTGCACCGTGACGTCGGCGCGCAAGGGCGCCAGCTCCTCGATCACCTGATTGACCAAGGCGTCCAGATCGATACGCTGGAAATTCAGTGCCGGCGAGCCCTGCTCCAACCGCGCGTAAGTCAGCATCTCGTCGACCAGGCGGTCGAGGTCCTCGATATCGTGGTCCATGCCTTCGCAGTATTTTTCCAAGGCTTGCGGTGTCTTGGCCGAGCCGATCATTTCCAGGCCAAAGCGCAGGCGCGCCACCGGCGTGCGCAACTCGTGGGACACGGCACGTACCAGCTCGCGCTGAATGGCCAGCAGTTGTTGCAGGTGCTCGGCCATGCCGTTGAACGCCGACGCCAGCCGCCCCACCGAGTCCGCGCCCCGCGTCGGCACACGGGTTTCCAGACTGCCCTTGGCGATCCGCGTGGCCGCTGCTTCCAGCCCGCGTAGACGGCGCTCCAGTTGCCGCACCAGCAGGTAGACGATCAGGCCGATCAGGCTCAGCCCCAGTGCGGCAATCAGCACCAGCCACTCGGGTGGATACGGATTCATCTGGTACAACGGGCCAATTTCCAGCACCCACGGCGTGCCAACCATGCCGGCGAACACCCGGATCGAATCGCCCTCCTTGCCCAGCGCCATCACAGTGTCACCCTCGGACACCCGACGGCTCTGGTCTTCGTCCATGTCGGCTTCCTGGACCGTGACCAGACGCAAATCGAAGCCAAAACCTTTGTCCTTTTTCAATTGCGCCAGGCGCACCGGCTGCTCGCCCACGGGGTAGCGCACCAACTCGTCCGCCAACAGGTAAATCGTCGCCCGGGCGAGTTGTTCGCTGATCTGCTGGACGTCCCCCGTAAGCACAAGCTGCTCCTGGTCACTGACCAGTCGATAGACTCGGGCCGCATGCGGGCCGGTCTTCTCCACCAGGGCCTGGCCACGCAAGACGCGGGTGCGCTGGGTGAGGTCGAGATCGGTCTGGGCAAAGGTTTTCAGCGCCAGCGGAATCCCCAGCAGCCGCTCCCACACCAGCAACGCCCGCTGGCGCTCGGTCTGGTTCATCGGCTGCAGGTTATCGGCCATCAGCGAAAAGGTGCCGTGTGCCAGTCGTTCCCGGTACTGCTCGCCGCGCACCTGATTGAGCATGTGCAAGGCCAGCACGCCAAGTACCGCCACCAATATCAGCGCGGCACACATGCCGCCGTAGATACGCAGGAAGATCGAGTTCACGGGGTTGGGTCTACGCAGGCCTCGGGGACAAACAGATAACCTTTGCTGCGCACGGTCTTGATCAGTCGCGGATGGTCCGGGTCATCGCCGATCTTGGGGCGGATGCGCGAGATGCGCACGTCGATGGAACGGTCCTGGCCGTCATAGCCAATGCCGCGCAACGCGGTGAAGATTTCTTCCCGGGACAGGATGCGTCCGGCGTTGGCAACCAGCAGCCAGAGCAAGTCGAATTCGGCGCTGGTCAGTTCGATGCCACTGTCGTGCAGCCAGGCTTCGCGCAATGCATTGTCCACCACCAGCGGGCCGAATTGCAGGCGTCGTTGTTTTTCCGGGGTCACCTCCGGCGCCTCGCTGCGTCGCAGCAATGCCTGGATGCGCGCCAACAGCAAGCGCGGGCGCACCGGCTTGCACACATAGTCGTCGGCGCCCAGGTCCAGGCCGAGGATCTGGTCGGTGTCGTCGGTGCGTGCGGTGAGCATCAGGATCGGACCGTCATAACGGTCACGAACCTTGCGGCAAATGCTCAGGCCATCTTCGCCTGGCAGCATCAGGTCGAGAATGACCAGGTCCGGTTGTTCCTTGATGATGCGGTTCGCGGCCAGCGCACCGTTGCCTTCGATCGATACACGCAGGCCATTGGCTTGCAGGTAATCACGTGTCAGTTCGGCCAGACGTTGATCGTCCTCCACAATCAATACCTGCCAGGCTTCTTGTTCCACCGGTGACCTCTACTTGCCAGAACGCTCATAAGGAAGGATCCGCCCGTCTTTTTGTAATGATAGGGGTGGATAAATTGCGTACACGCCGACCGATTGTATAAACGTCGCCCACCCAGAACACAAGCTGGCAAATGCGTTCGGACAACAGAGTTTTTTGTGATAGGGTTCGCGCCCTTAAAAATCCGCTCGGGCGTTTTCGCGGGTTGAAAATCGATGAAAAAAAGCCGGGTCCAGCAGCGTCGCGGCCTGCACGCCGATTCCTTTCACAACACACAATTTACGCACAGGTTTATCCACAGGTAGTACGTTGCAATCACCCCCCAAAACGCATTATCTTGTAGCCCAGCGTAAAAAAAACCCTAGATGTAGGGTTTTTCGAAAATTACCAAACACAAACCGGATACCAAATTCAAGCGCTTTTATTGCCTCTTTCCGGTTGAACCAAACGTAATTTCCAAAGCCCAAAACCGCGCGCGCGGATGGCTACTGTATTTCGGCCCATGGGGTGAAAAACGGTACGGGTGTTGCAGTGCAGCTGCCACCTCCCAACTGTCATCTCAAAAGGACCAAGGTCTCAGGCCCAAGGCGTGAGACCAAAGACTTCGGCATGGAAGCGGCGCCCAATAGCCCCCTTCCTACTGTCCCGAAGTTGTTATGCCCGGCCTTAGCCGGTTGTAGTGCTTCAGGACGGAACGGTGGGCACCGAGATGGTGCCCAATCAAACATAGAGAATGTGGAGACACCCCCCGATGCAAACCGACACAACTCGCGAGAACCCGCAGGGCACCTTGCCGCAGGCCGCTGATTCGAATTCGGATCTGTCCGCCACCGCGCCGGGCCAGTTGCGCGTGATCAAGCGTAACGGCACTGTCGTTCCTTATACCGATGACAAGATCACCGTCGCCATCACCAAAGCGTTTCTCGCAGTTGAGGGTGGCACCGCTGCCGCTTCGTCGCGAATCCACGACACCGTGGCGCGCCTGACCGAACAGGTCACTGCCACCTTCAAGCGTCGCATGCCATCGGGCGGCACCATCCACATCGAAGAAATCCAGGACCAGGTCGAACTGGCCCTGATGCGTGCCGGCGAGCAAAAAGTCGCTCGCGACTACGTGATCTACCGTGACGCGCGTTCCAAGGAACGCGCCGCCCACGCTCCAGCCGAAGAAGCGGTCAACGCTCACCCGTCGATCCGCATCACCCGCGCAGACGGTAGCCTGGCGCCGCTGGACATGGGCCGCCTGAACACCATCGTCACCGAAGCGTGCGAAGGCCTGGAAGAAGTCGACGGCGACCTGATCCAGCGTGAAACCCTGAAAAACCTGTACGACGGCGTGGCCCTGACCGACGTCAACACCGCCCTGGTGATGACCGCCCGTACCCTGGTCGAGCGTGAGCCGAACTACTCGTTCGTGACCGCGCGCCTGCTGATGGACACCCTGCGTGCCGAAGGCCTGGGCTTCCTCGGTGTTGCCGAAAGCGCGACCCACCACGAGATGGTCGACCTGTACGCCAAGGCCCTGCCGGCCTACATTGCCAAAGGTATCGAATTCGAATTGCTGAACCCGGTCCTGGCCGACTTCGACCTGGAAAAACTGGGCAAGGCGATCAACCACGAACGCGACCAGCAGTTCACCTACCTGGGCCTGCAAACCCTGTACGACCGTTACTTCATCCACAAGGATGGCGTGCGTTTCGAACTGCCGCAGATTTTCTTCATGCGCGTGGCCATGGGCCTGGCGATCGAAGAGAAACAGAAAGAAGACCGTGCGATCGAGTTCTACAACCTGTTGTCGTCCTTCGACTACATGTCGTCGACTCCGACCCTGTTCAACGCCGGCACCCTGCGTCCACAGCTGTCCAGCTGCTACCTGACCACCGTGCCGGATGACCTTTCGGGCATCTATCACGCGATCCACGACAACGCCATGCTGTCGAAATTCGCTGGCGGCCTGGGCAACGACTGGACCCCGGTTCGTGCGCTGGGCTCGTACATCAAGGGCACCAACGGCAAGTCCCAGGGCGTCGTGCCGTTCCTGAAAGTAGTGAACGACACCGCCGTCGCCGTGAACCAGGGTGGCAAGCGCAAAGGCGCTGTGTGTGCCTACCTGGAAACCTGGCACATGGACATTGAAGAGTTCATCGAGCTGCGCAAGAACACCGGTGATGATCGTCGTCGTACCCACGACATGAACACCGCCAACTGGATCCCTGACCTGTTCATGAAGCGCGTCTTCGATGATGGCAAGTGGACCCTGTTCTCGCCATCGGAAGTGCCGGATCTGCACGACCTGACCGGCAAGGCCTTCGAAGAGCGCTACGAGTACTACGAAGCCCTGACCGAGTACCCAGGCAAGGTCAAGCTGTTCAAGACCATCCAGGCCAAAGACCTGTGGCGCAAGATGCTGTCCATGCTGTTTGAAACCGGCCACCCATGGCTGACCTTCAAGGACCCGTGCAACCTGCGCAGCCCGCAGCAGCACGTCGGCGTGGTCCACAGCTCGAACCTGTGCACCGAGATCACCTTGAACACCAACAAGGACGAGATCGCCGTTTGCAACCTGGGCTCGATCAACCTGCCGAACCACATCGTGGGCGGCAAGCTGGACACCGCCAAGCTGCAACGCACCGTGAACACCGCCGTTCGCATGCTCGACAACGTGATCGACATCAACTACTACTCGGTGCCGCAAGCGAAGAACTCCAACTTCAAGCACCGTCCGGTCGGCCTGGGCATCATGGGCTTCCAGGACGCGCTGTACCTGCAGCACATCCCTTACGGCTCCGACGCTGCCGTCGAGTTCGCCGACAAGTCGATGGAAGCGGTCAGCTACTACGCGATCCAGGCTTCCTGCGACCTGGCTGACGAGCGTGGCGCCTACGAGACGTTCCAGGGTTCGCTGTGGTCCAAGGGCATCCTGCCACTGGATTCGCAACAGATCCTGATCGAGCAGCGCGGCCAGAAGTACATCGATGTCGACCTGAACGAAACCCTGGATTGGGCACCGGTTCGCGCCCGTGTTCAGAAAGGCATCCGCAACTCGAACATCATGGCCATCGCACCGACCGCGACCATCGCCAACATTACTGGCGTTTCGCAGTCGATCGAACCGACCTACCAGAACCTGTATGTGAAATCGAACCTGTCGGGCGAGTTCACCGTGATCAACCCGTACCTGGTTCGCGACCTGAAGGCTCGCGGCTTGTGGGATTCGGTCATGATCAACGACCTGAAGTACTACGACGGTTCGGTGCAGCAGATCGAGCGCATCCCGCAAGAACTCAAGGAGCTCTATGCGACTGCGTTCGAAGTGGATACCAAGTGGATCGTCGATGCGGCCAGCCGTCGTCAGAAGTGGATCGACCAGGCTCAATCGCTGAACCTGTACATCGCTGGCGCTTCGGGCAAGAAGCTGGACGTGACCTACCGCATGGCCTGGTACCGTGGCCTGAAAACCACCTACTACCTCCGTGCCCTGGCCGCGACCAGCACCGAGAAGTCGACCATCAACACCGGTAAGCTCAACGCTGTTTCCAGCGGTGGCAACCACGGTGACGACTCTGTCCTGGCAGCACCAGCCGGCCCTGCTCCAGTGCCGAAGGCTTGCGCCATCGACGAGCCGGATTGCGAAGCTTGCCAATAAGCTGAGCCGGTAACACAAGCCCCCCGACAGGCCCCTGGCTTGTCGGGGGTTTTCTTTTGCCCACGAAAAAGATCGCAGCCTCGCTTCGCTCGTCAGCTCCTACATTGAAAATGCGATCTTTTGATCTACAAAAAAAAGCCCCTCGATCGAGGGGCTCCTTGTGCAGTGCTTTGAGCTATTCCACATCAGGCCATTTGAATGATGGTCTGCATGATGGTGCTCTGGGTAGAGATGGTCTTGGCGTTCGCCTGGTAATTGCTCTGCGCCTTGATCAAATCGACCAGCTCATTGGTCACGTTGACGTTGGACTCTTCCAGGGAGTTGGAGCGGATCGTACCCAGCGAGCCGGTTTCCGGCGCGTCGTAGCCCGGAATGCCCGACGCGTAGGTTTCTTTCCAGCTGGTACCGCCGACTGCCTGCAGGCCTTGTTCGTTGGTGAAGCTGGCCAGCGCCAGTTGGCCAATCGGCTTGGTCTGATAGTTACTGAAGTTGGCCAACAGCACGCCGCTGCCGTCGATGGTCAGGTTGGTGATCTGACCCGTGGCATAACCGTTCTGCACGGGAATGGAGCGCGCGGTATCGGCGTTGAACTGAGTCGTGCTACCCATGGCGATCGTCAGGCCAGCCGGATCGGCGGCTGCACCGTTAGCCGTCCAGACACCATCCTTGACTTTGCCCGGGGTCCAATTGGTGATTTTCAGCTCATTACTGATCACCGGTGCAGGCGTTGGAACGGTTGGAGGCACGGTGGGTGGAACCGGCGTACTGACCGACACCAGCTTGCCCGAAGTGTCGAAGGACATGGTCGACGCGATTGGCGGTGTCGCAGCATCCGTCGGGTCGCTGCCATCCGGATTGCGATCATCGATCAGGGTGTAGGTGTCCCAGGTGTTCGGACCGGTCTTGACCATGTATTGATCCATGGTGTGCTGGTTGCCTTGAGTATCGAAAACCGGCGTACTGAACTGCTTGGTAAAGGTTTCCGATTTGCTAGGGTCGAACTTGTTGGTTGCCACTGCCTGATCGATCACGGGAGACGTCGAGTTCAGGTTGATCGTCGACGACACCGTGGTGGTGGATTTTGGCGCCAGGTTGGAGGTGTCGATGCGCAGGTCAGTCAATACGCCGTTGACAATCTTGCCATTGTTATCAACTCCATAGCCCTGCAGGCGCGAGGTGCCATCGCTGTTGGTGACGTAGCCTTCCTTGTCGACCTTGAACGTGCCCGCGCGGGTATAGGACAACGAGCCGCTGTTGTTCAATACGAAGAAACCTGAGCCATTGATGCCCATGTCCAGCACGTTACCGGTGGCGCTGATATCGCCCTGGGTGAATTGCTGGGAAACGTTGGCCAGATGCACGCCGCTGCCGACGACCTTGCTGCCTGTACCCAGTTTGGTCGCCGAGTACACGTCTTCGAATTCTGCGCGGGACGACTTGAAGCCGGTGGTTGCCACGTTGGCGATGTTGTTGCCGGTGACGTCCAATTGTTTGTTGGCGGCATAGAGACCGCTAAGGCCGATGTTGAAAGACATATTCCACTCCTTTATGCCGCATTAGTCGGCTCTATATACCAATGGTTTGCACTTTGGACAGGGCGACACTGCCAAGCCCGGCCAGGTTGAGCATCAACTCACCGCCGGTCTGGCTGATGGTCACGCTGTTGACCGTTGCCGGCAGATTGGTGACCAGCGCAACAGCCTTGTCATCGATGGTGGTGTTTGCCACAAAGGTGTAAGTACCCGAATCGACGACTTGGCCGGCATCGTCCTTGCCGTCCCAGGTGAAGCTGCTGGTGCCGGCTTTCTGATCGTCCAGGGTGATGGTGCGGACAGTCTTGCCATCCTTGTCGGTGATTTTCACCGCCACTTCAGCCACCGACTGCGGTAGAACAACCGAACCGGTCAGGCCCTTCGTGGTATCGACCACGGCCTTGTCGCCCGGCGCGATGACTGAACGCCCGACCAGTGAAGAAGCCTGCAACGCCTGGGACGAGTTGTAGTTTCCGGCGATGCCGGACACGGTATCGTTGAGCGTGGTGATGCCTTCCAGGCTGCTGAACTGCGCCAGCTGTGCCACGAATTCGCCGTTATCCTGAGGTTCCAACGGGTTCTGGTTTTTCAGCTGGGTCACCAGCAATTGCAGGAACGCGTCCTTGCCCAGGGCCTTTTTACCCGTGGCACTGCCGGCCGCCGATGCCAGGCTATCGGAATTGGTATTGGTCTTGATCGACGAGTTGGCCAGGATGTCGTTGAGACTCGGAGCACTGGTGGTATCGGTAACACTCATCTGAGTCGCCCCTTATCACTGACCGAGGGTCAGTACCTTCTGCATCATGGTTTTGGCGGTGTTCATCATTTCGGCGTTGGTCTGGAACGAGCGGCTTGCGGAAATCATGTCGGCCATTTCTTCCACCACGTTAACGTTCGGGTAGTAGACGTAGCCCTTGGCATCGGCGGCCGGATGGTTCGGCTCGTAGCGTGCCTCAAGGTTGCTCTGGTCCTCGACCACGCCCAGTACCTGCACGCCCTGACCGGCCGCGTCCTGGTTCTGGAACAGAGAGTCGCTGCCAGCACCTTGAGCACCCTGGAACATGGTGGCGAACACCGGGTGACGCGCACGGTAGGTCTGGTCGATGCTCGACGAGACGGTCTCGGCGTTGGCGATGTTCGAAGCCACGGTGTTCAAGCGCGTGGTCTGGGCACTCATGCCGCTACCGGCAATGTTGAAAACACTGGAGAGAGACATGACTTATTCTCCGCGCAGGGCTGACACCAGCCCTTTGAATTTGCTGTTGAGCAGGGTGAAACTGGCCTGGAAGTTGACCGAGTTTTCTGCGTAGTTCGACTGTTCCAGCTGGGCGTCCACGGTGTTCTGGTCGATCGACGGTTGCATCGGCGTGCGGTACATCAGCGACTCGTCGGCATTGCCCAGGCCCTGGGCTTCGATGTGACGGCTGTTGGTCATGTTCAAGGCGAAGGTGCCATTTTTGGCCTTGTCGTTCTGCGCCTCGAGCACTTTCGAGAACTCCAGGTCCCGAGCCTTGTAGTTGGGGGTATCGGCGTTGGCAATGTTGTTGGCCAGGACTTCGGCACGCTGAGCGCGGAAGCCCAAGGCCTTTTCGTGAATACCGAGCGCTTTATCGAAGCTGATGCTCATGGCGGGAAACCTTCGGCTGACCTGTTTTTCGTACGATGGTCAAAGCAAGCGTCATGCCAATTCACAAAACCCCATAAACCGGGGCTTTGCGGGCATCGACCCATGCGGCAACGACAGAAAAGCGGCAACCGGTTTCCGCTGGATGCCGCTTTTCTGCCGCTTCCCGTGGACAACACATACCCTGTAGGAGCTGCCGCAGGCTGCGATCTTTTGATTTTGTTTTTTAAGATCAAGTCCAAAAGATCGTCCGAACGCGGCCCGAGCCTTCGGCAGCTCCTACGTGATGCAAGCGCGACAGGCATAAAAAAGGAGCCCCTGTGGGCTCCCATTTTTTATGCCTGTCGCGCTTGCATCACTTCGCCTGGTAAATAATCCCCGGGCTGCATTGGACCATCTGGTAATGGTCCGGCAATCCGTTCAACGCTTCGGAAGCACCGAGGAACAGATAACCTCCCGGCTTCAACGTGCTGTGAATGCGCAAAAGGATGTCCTTCTTCACTTCGGCGGAGAAGTAGATCAGCACATTGCGACAGAACACGATGTCGAACTTGCCAAGGCCGGCGTAGCTGTCCAGCAGGTTGAACGAGCGAAACTCGACCCGGCTCTTGATCGGTGCCTTGATGGCCCAGCGACCCGGTCCCTTGGGATCGAAATAACGCTGCAGCCGCTCGGGAGACAAGCCGCGACCGATGGCCAGGCTGTCGTACTCGCCGGTCTTACAGTTGTTCAGCATGGTGCCCGACAGGTCGGTCGCCACGATCTGTACGCCCATCCTCAACTGCCCGGCATTGAACCGCTCGAACTCATCGATGGACATCGACAGCGAATACGGTTCCTGACCCGACGAGCAGGCCGCCGACCAGATCCGCAGACGCTGGCCGGGGCTGGCCTTGATCGCTTCGGGCAGCACCTTGTTCTTCAAGACTTCAAACGGATAGGTATCACGAAACCACAGGGTTTCGTTGGTCGTCATCGCATCCACCACCATCTCGCGCAACCCGCTGCGCGGCTGGGTCTGAATGCGCTGGACCAGCTCACCCAGGGACTTGATGCCTTGCTGCTCCATCAGTTTGTTGAGACGGCTGGAGACTAGATATTGCTTGTTTTCACCGAGCAAAATGCCACAGGCTTTTTCCAGGAACACCCGGAACTGTTCGAAATCCAAATTACCCGTAGACAATGCTGCCGCCTCTAAAATCGTGTTGACTGCCGGGGGCCGAACGCCCCTAGCTGATGTCTGCTGCCTTGATCCGGTCGACTACCCGGGATGCCAGGTCATCAGGACGGAATTTGGCGAGGAAGTCATCGGCACCGACCTTCCTGACCATCGCCTGATTGAATACACCCGACAACGAAGTATGCAGGATGATATGAAGCTTTTGCATGCGAGGGTCGTTGCGGATCTCGGCCGTGAGGGTGTATCCGTCCATTTCCGGCATCTCGATGTCGGAAATCATCATCAGGAACTCCTCCTCCGGCCTCTTGCCCTCGTCGACCAGTTTGCGCAGGTAATCCAGCGCTTGCCGACCGTCGTTCAACGCCACCACTTCAACACCGACCGTTTGCAGGCAACGGGTGACCTGCTTGCGCGCCACCGAGGAGTCATCGACCGTCAGCACGCGCAAGGAGAGCGCCTTGTGCTGGGTCTCGACATCCACCACGCCAGCGGAGATCGCTTCCGGGGTTGGAGCCACTTCCGCCAGCACCTTTTCGACGTCGATGATTTCCACCAACTGGTTGTCGACCCGGGTCACCGCCGTCAGGTAATGATCACGTCCCGTGCCCTTGGGTGGTGGATGAATCTCCTCCCAGTTCATGTTGACGATGCGTTCCACCGAGCGAACCAGGAATCCCTGGGTCTTGGTGTTGTACTCCGTGATGATCACGAAGGGGTTGTTCTTGTCCTTCAAGCCACCGGAACCGGTCGCCATTGCCAGATCAAGGATCGGTATGGTCGCCCCCCGAATATTTGCCACGCCACACACGACAGGACTGGACTTGGGCATCAGCGTCAGTTTGGGGCATTGCAGCACCTCCCGCACCTTGAACACGTTGATCCCATACAGCTGCTGGCCGTCGAGACGGAACAACAGCAACTCAAGGCGATTCTGCCCCACCAGTTGCGTGCGCTGGTTTACCGAATCCATTACACCAGCCATGCCTGACTCCTACGCCAACGCTAAGTGTTGTTGCGACGCGCCTTCTTCACTAAACGGCACGGCGCTTGCTTTTTATCTGTCATGAACTCAGAACCGACATTATTCCGACGCCTGACCACCCGCTGCCGCCAATGGCTGGGGGTGATGTCGGCTGTTTGCCTGTTCAACGCTGGCAGCCCTGCCCTTGCTGACGCGGTTACCTTGCCTGACATGCTTATCGGCGTCACCCAGGGCTTTCTTGAATTCACCGTAGAGGACTATCTGGCGACCAGTCAAACCCAGGGTCGCTATGAAATCCAGGTAAACCCGCTCGATCCGCGCCTGCGCATGCCGACGTGCGACAAGGAATTGACAGCCACGTTGGAGAGTCCGGCCAAGCCCCTGGGCCGTGTAACGGTCAAGGTTCGCTGTGAGGGAGCATCCCCCTGGACAGTCTTCGTGCCCGCTCAAGTACGCCTGTTTCGCGAGGTCGTCACGACCACCCGGCCACTGCGCCGGGCCGGTGTTATCGAGTCGCAGGACGTCATGCTGCGTGAGCGCGATATCAGCCTGCTTAACCAGGGGTACCTGACTGCCGTGGACCAGGCCGTGGGACAGCGACTTACTCGACCAATGGTCAACGATCAGGTCATCAGCCTGGTGCACATCGAACAAGCGGAAGTGATACGCAAGGGTGACCAGGTGGTGATTACCGCCCGCAGTGGTACGCTCAGCGTGCGAATGCCCGGCGAGGCATTGGCCAGTGGCGGCCTGAGCGAACAGATCCGAGTCAAGAATCTCAATTCCAAACGGGTCATCAAGGCCCAGGTGATCGCACCAGGCCAGGTGGAAGTGTCCATGTAGGATTTACTGTGGGTGAAGAAGTGGCGCCGGCCTCGGCGGTTCCCTAAACTGTGTGCCAGGCACGGCAAGCGCTGGCGCGCGCAAGCTCATTTGATCAATGAGCCTAAAGTTTTTCAGGGAATGGCCGAAAACATGGCAAGCGTCCAAATTCCCAGAGGTTTTTAACATGGTTATCGATTTCAGCCGATTGAACAGCTCCCCGTCAGTCACGGGCAGTACACGTACCAGCGCCGCCAGGGAAACCGCCGAATCCGGCAAACCTGCCGAGCCTGCCTCCGCGGCGGAACAGGCCAGTACCGTCCAGAGCGGGGAGTCGGTACATCTGAGCAATGAGGCGCAACAGTTGCAAAAGATCTCCGATACGCTGCGTGATCAGCCTGTCGTCGACAAATCCCGCGTAGCTGAGTTGAAAGCAGCTATCGCCGATGGCAGCTATAAAGTCGACAGCAACCGTGTAGCCAGCAAACTGCTCAACTTCGAAGCCCAGCGCTAGGCCTAGGCCCGCGCCAGGCTTTTGGACGCTTAAACCCCAAGGCCAGCCATGCACGACACTAATTTACTGCAACTGATCACCGACGACCTTGCTCCAGCGCAACGCTTGCTGGAATTACTGCACACCGAATCCCTCGCCCTGCACGGCCGCGACATGCGGTTGCTGGAAGAAATCCTGGCGCGCAAGCAGGCATTGGTCATCGAACTCGATCAGCATGGCCGCAGACGCAGTGAGATTCTTGCCAGCCTCAACTTGCCAGCCAACCGCAGCGGTCTGGAGCAACTGGCCAGTCAATCAAGCATTGGTCAAGAACTGCTGGTGCAAAGTGATGCGCTGACCGACCTGTTGGCTCAATGCCACGCCACCAACGCCGACAATGGACAATCGATCCTTGTACAGCAGGCCGCCACGGCCACCCAGCTGAGAATCCTTAACGGCGGTGACCAGCCCGCGCTCTATGACGCCAGCGGATCATTCTCCCGATTAGTGAAACCACGCCCGCTCAGTCAGGCTTGAGCCTGTCGATAAGCCCGCTCTATCAAGACGCGAAACATGATGGCAAAATGCTGCTTGCCGTAGTCAACATTTGTCTGGAGATTGATTAGCCGTGTCCAATGCCTTAAACGCGGAAGATGCTCCGCAGCCACCCAAGGTGCTCAGAACGCCCCTGGAAATCTCCGGCAATTTGCGCCAATTGCTAGACAGCCATGACCCGCTGATCATCACGTTCCACGAGCGCAGCCAGCGCTTCCAGAGCTATCTGGTGGACCTTGATCGTGAGCGCAACATGATTGCCCTGGACGAAATGATTCCCCGCGATGGCGAACGTTTCCTGCTGGCCGGCGAACCCTTCAAAGTCGAAGGTTTTCATGAAGGCGTGCGCATCGCGTGGGAAAGCAATGGCCCGCTGACCATCGACGAATCCAACGGCAGCCGTTGCTACCGTGGCACCCTGCCTGATGAAGTTGTCTACCACCAGCGCCGCAATGCATTCCGTGCTGCCTTGAAATTGGCCCAATTGGTCAACGTCAATCTGGACGGTGAAAAACTCAAGGCGTCGATTAGCGGCAAGCTGCTGGACATCTCCGCCACTGGCTGCAAGTTGCGCTTCGAAGGCGATATCACCGGCAGCCTGCAACTGGGTCAGGTTTACGACCGTTTCAACGCCGATCTGCCTTTTGGCAAAATGACGGCACCGGTTGAACTGCGCTACCTGCACTTTGAAGAAAAGATCTCCACCACTTTCGCTGGCGTTCGTTTCCACAACATGAGCGGACTGGTGCAACGTCAGGTCGAGCGGTTCGTCTACCAGCTGCAACGCGAAGCGCGGCGCTTCGACAAAGACGACTTCTGAGGCAACGCTTCAAGCAAAAACGGGCAGTCCCTTGCGGTGACTGCCCGTTTTTTTTTGACTGAATGTCAGGGCCTGGCCTCGGTAAAACTCTGCTCCCTGCCAGAATCCGGTTCTTGCGGGGGAGGATCGGTTTCCGGTTCGGTTTCCGGACTCGGATCGGCAGGAAGTGGATTCTGCATCTGATCCTGCACCACCTGCTCGTCCACCCTAGGATCCAGGGCCGCCACCAGTGGTGAACTCGACATACTGTCTGGCATGGCGACGTGATGCAGCGGTGCATCGTCCACCTGATGCAAATTCGTCACCGCTTTCGGACGAATTCGCCACACCAGCACCAACGCGAAGAAACTGAAGAATGCATAGAGCATCTGGCTGCCGAACAACTTCATCAGCACGCCCGCCACCAGTGGACCGATGCTGGCGCCAACGCCGTAGGTCACCAGCAACATCGCCGTCAGCGATACCCGTCGATCGCCCTCGACATGGTCATTGGAAAAGGCCACCGCCAACGGATACAGGCAGAACTGGACCAACGAGCAGAGGAAACCGGCAACGAACAGGACTTCCAGCGGCACCCGCTCCATGATCGCCAGCGGCAAGGCAGCCAACGCCAGGCTGAACGCAAAACAGCGAATCAACAGCGCCCGGTCATAGCGATCGGACAACCATCCCAACGGCCACTGCACCAGCAACCCGGCAAAAATGCAGCTACCCATGAACAGGCCGACCTGCTCCGTGGAAAGCCCTTGCTGGGAGGCATACAGCGGTGCCAGACCGTAGAACGAACCGACAATCAGGCCTGCGCCCAGGACGGTACTCAATGACTGTGGCACCCGCTTGATAAAGAACCGCGGCTCCATCGGTGCGGGATGCAAAGGCGCCGGGTGAATCCGTCGGGTCAGGGCCACCGGCACCAGGCAAAGCGTGAAACATAGGGCTACCAGCATCAGCAGTTCCAACCCCAGCCCCGGGTGCATGACCAGAATCAACTGACCCAGCACCAACCCCAGGTAGGAGGCGATCATGTATCCGCTGAACACCAGGCCGCGCTGCTTGGCATCGGCCTGCTCATTGAGCCAGCTCTCGATGACCATGTACTGGCACATCATGCCGAGACCGACGATCACCCGCAGGAACAACCACGCAGGCAACCAGTCTACCAGGCCATGGCCCAGCACCGCGGCGCCGACTATCCCGGCACAGGCCGAGTAGGCCCGAATATGCCCGACCCGGGCTATCAACCGATGGCCGATCTTGCCGCCCAGCACCAGGCCGAAATAGTTGGCAGCCATCAACGCACCGACCCACAGGCTATCGACATGATCGGCAGCCAGGCGCAAAGCCAGGTAAGTACTCAGCAGGCCCGAGCCGATCAACATCATCAGCGACGCGAAATAAAGCGCTCGAAAGGACTTCCAGATTAGGCGCAACGAGCGACTCCTTGCAGTGGGTGACGGGCTATTCAAACGATAGCCCGGTGTCGACATTTCATCAGGCCTGGGCGGCCAGGACACGCCGTTCCCAGGGAGTAATTTCGTCAAGGAAACTGGTCAATTCCATGGTCTTCGAAGCGACGTAGCCTTCGATGAATTCCTTGCCGAACAGTTCAATTGCCAAATGGCTACGTTTCAGACGCTCAAGCGCTGCATGCAAGGTACAGGGCAATGAAAGTTTATCCGGCACCTGGAACTCACCCTGAACCGGTTCGTCGGGCTCCAGTCGATGCTCGATGCCGTACAACCCGCAGGCCAGGCTCGCTGCGATCGCCAGGTATGGGTTAGCGTCAGCCCCCGGCAATCGGTTCTCGACCCGACGAGCGACCGGCGAGCTGGCGGGGATGCGCAATCCAGCCGACCGATTGTCATGGGACCAGCAGGCATTATTCGGTGATGCAAAGGGATGGCACAAGCGCTGATACGAATTCACGTTGGGTGCAAACAGCGCGGTGAAATCCGCCATGCCGGCTTGCTGCCCCCCTATGAAATGGCGAAAGGCAGCAGTCGGTTGACCGGTTTCGTCACTGAAGACATTGCGCCCCGTGCCGATCTCTATGATGCTCTGGTGAATGTGCATCGAACTGCCTGGCGTGTGCGCCAATGGCTTGGCCATGCAAACCACGATCAGGCCGTGCTTGAGCGCGACTTCCTTGAGTAAATGCTTGAACAGGAATGTCTGGTCTGCCAGCAGCAAAGGATCGCCGTGCAGCAAGTTGATTTCGAACTGACTGATGCCCATCTCGTGCATAAAGGTATCGCGCGGCAAGCCCAGCGCAGCCATGCACTCATACACCTCGCGGAAGAATGGCCGCAGGCCATTGTTGGAGCTGACACTGAACGCCGAGTGACCTTCCTCGCGCCGACCGTCCAAGCCCGTCGGCGGCAGGAAGGGCTGGGTCGAATCGGTATTGGGAGCGAAGACAAAAAACTCAAGTTCAGTCGCCACCACTGGAGCCAGCCCCACCGCCGCGTAACGCGCGATGACAGCCTTGAGCTGGCCGCGGGTCGACAGACTGGAGCTTTCGCCCGTCAATTCATCCGCATCACAGATGGCCAATGCCCGAGGTTGCTGGCTCCAAGGCAAGCGGTGGATCTGCGCCGGATCAGGGACGAGCGCGAGGTCGCCGTCATCGCAACCGTAAAAGCGTGCAGGCGGATATCCGCCCATGATGCATTGCAACATCACTCCCCGCGCCATCTGCAAGCGGCGTCCTTCGAGGAAGCCCTCGGCAGTCATCACCTTGCCACGGGGCACGCCATTCAAATCCGGTGTGACGCATTCGATCTCATCAATGCCCGTCAATCGCTGCGCGAGTGAACCCAGGCCATCGGTTGTCATGACGCAATCCTTGTTTTTACACGAGCCGCGAGCGGCAACTCGTACAAAATAGGCTCCGCGTGTTCAGAATATCAAGCAGGATTCTCAAATATGTAGGCCCCGAGGTTTCAAGGGAGATAGAGCCGGAAGACGCCCCCACCCAAAGGACCGCCATTGCTGATTTCCGTGCGCCCGCCTACGCCGTTACGTTGATGCAGTGCTGCAATCCGACCGGCGAAGTACAGTCCCAGGCCGGTGCTGCCGGTGCTGTGGTTGATGCCCTGCACATACTCGGCCTGGTGTTCGATCATTTGCGCAGGATAGCCTTCACCATCGTCGTTGATGGTCAAGACCAACTGCCCGGCTTCGTCGCTGGCGCTGATCAACACTGCGTGACGGGCATAACGGATCGCGTTGTTGATGCTATTGGCCAGTACCGAAGCGATCAGCTCTCGGTCAAAAAACCCCAGGGGACTCAAGGGATCGACTTCAAACGTGGCGGCAATACCGCGGCTGGCGAACACGTCTTGATGACACGCCAATTGCGCTTCGATGAAATCGTCCAGTTCGTGGTAGGCCGGCTGCAGGGGCATCTGGTTGACGCCCAGTTTGTACAGGCCCAGCAACTGCACCAGCATGCCATTGAGGTGCGCGAACTCGAACTCGATCGCACCCAGCGAAGGAGAGTGCCGGGCAGACGCCGGCAAGCTCGCCAGGCATTGGCTGTGAGCCTGCATCAGTGTGGCCAGCGAGTTCTTCATGTCATGGACGGTGGACGCAATCACCGTCGAGAAATCCAGTGCCTGTTGGTGTTCGTTCATTCGCCAAATGCCTTGTTCTTGAGCTTTTGATAACGCGCAAAACGCGAATCGGTGTCCGGCATCAAGCCGACCATTTTCAGGCAGGCCCGGCATTCCACCAGTTCCTCTGAGGGCACATTGGTATCGGTGCCGTGCAGCAACGCCTGTGCGAGGTTCAGCGCGATGCTGATGTTCTTGGGCTGCAGCGCCAGGGCTTTGCGAAAAATTCCTCGGGCCTGCACCAAGTCACCGGTCTTGTACACGCGCACGCCCTGCCGATTGAGATCGGCTGCAACGTTGCCGGAGTTGAGGATGCTCGGATCATCAGTCAACTTGGCGATGCCCTTCATGACCGCAGGGTCGTCGCCGTAAATCTCTGCGCAGTTTTTCAACATCGAAGCGCCCGCATTGGCTTGGCCCAGCATCTGTAATTGCTTGGCCACCAACAGCGCCGCTTCGGCACTCATGAACTGCTCCATGCCATCGAGCCGCATGATGGCTTGCTCAGTCAGCTTTTCCGCCGTTTCGGCGTCGTTGAGCAGCAGGCTGGTCGCCTTCATCAATCGCGCCCTGATTTGCAGACCGGGATCAGACGGGTTCTCCTTTGCCACCGCACTCAGGGTCGTGTTGATTTCCAGACGAGTGCGGGTATCAAGGCCCTTTTCACTGCCCTTGCTGATCAAGGCATGAGCCAGTCCGAGGTTGCTTTCCGCATCCTTGAAGCGTGACTGGGCGCCTTGGGCAACAGCCTGGCGGTAGGCTTTGGACGCCGTGTCAAAATCCTCATTGGCCATTGCCAATTTTCCCAATTGCGCTTGTCTGCGCACCGCCAGTGGCGACAAGCGAATCGCCTCTTCAAGAACGCGTTGAGCGGCCTTGGTATCGCCTTCGGCAATCAGCACCTCTGCCATGCCATCGTAGAGCGCTGGCATCATCGGAAACACTTTCAGCGCTTTTTCGTAGACCGCTTTTGCCTGGGTGACCTGGCCCCGCTTGAACAGCAACTTGCCCAGTCCGGCAAATGCCCATGGCAAGGGTCGGTCGGCGATGATGCCGTCGTAGAGTCGCTCCAGCACCTCGTTCTGATTGAGGTCACGCAGGGCATCAGCGCGGTAGCGCAAGCACAACGGCGAATAGCGGATGTCCTGTTTGCACAAGGCTATGCAGGCATTGAGCACTTCCACCGGCTTTCCACGGTCGAGGGCCTGCAGTATTGGCTTGAGCAACGTCTTGCGCTGCACCAGTCGCTCCAGGCGTTGAGCCAGACCGGAACGGTTGAAGGGTTTGGTCAGGTAAGCATCAGGCTCGTGCTCCAGGGCGCTGAGCACCATGGCCTGGCTGGTTTCAGCGGTGACCATCACGAATACACTTTCATGACTGATCAGCTTGTCGATCATCAGGTCTTCGAGCACCTGCTGACCGTTCTTCTTGCCATCGCCCAGGTGGAAATCCTGGAGGATGAAATCGTAGGATTTCTGCGAACACATCTTCAGCGCCTGTTCGCCAGAGTCGGCCGTGTCCACATCCTTGACACCCAACTCACGCAGCATCGACCTGACCGAACTGCGGAAATCCGAGAAATCATCGACGATCAGAAAACTCTTTTGGTGATACGACAGCATCGAAGATTTCCAGGCAATTTAAGAAGAAGAACCGAGAGGCGAATACACGAACAAGATCAGCTTCACTGCCCTATACGGCGCTCAGATGATAGCGGTTAGCCATTAGTCATCAAGGGGTTTTTCTAGAAACCGTGATGACTGTTGACGCTGCGAGATGTAAAGCTCGCTGCGACCTAAGGGTTATCGGCCGGCAGTGGCATTCTCTTGAAGCGAGGGGAGTGGAATTGAGCGGTTTGCTTCATGGTAGGGATCGAGCATGCGTCGGGCGGCGTTTCGACGGTGGTCGTCAACGATAAAGGCTGGGGGCCTGATACCCCGTGGCGCTCTCCGGTTTCTCGCGAGCATGCTCGCTCCTACAGGAGGGTTATCGATTGCCAAAAAGACAAAACCCCTACCTGCATACGCAGATAGGGGTTTTGGAATTTAATCTTGA
>NZ_JASCAE010000035.1:0-75646 GCF_029967975.1 Pseudomonas sp. V98_8 | reverse complement strand
ATGGATATGTACACCTGAAAGAAATTGGTCGGCTGTCAGGCCGCCTTCGCGAGCAAGCCCGCTCCCACAGTAGATCGGTGCAGCCGTGAGAGATGGGTTGGCTGTGAGGCCGCCTTCGCGAGCAGGCTCGCTCCCACAGTAGATCGGGTACATCCGCAAGCGACTGGTCGGCTGACAGGCCGCTTTCGCGAGCAGGCTCGCTCCCACAAGGAATTGCGGTTGAGCATTGTCCTCGTGTTCAAGCTTGCTGACCGTCACCGTCGAACCGACAATTGATGATGTGATGCGAACCGACAGGTGTTGATCGCCCGGGGAGGTTTTCAAATGAATCAGTCATCGCAATCCATCCTGCGCGACCGCATCGACGCCGGTCGACGCCTGGTGGAGCCGCTGCTCCCCTATGCCCATCGCGCCGATGTAATCGTCCTGGCCTTGCCCCGGGGCGGCGTGCCGGTGGCTTATGAAGTGGCCACGGCGCTCGGCGTGCGCCTGGACCTGATGCTGGTGCGCAAGCTGGGTGTTCCGTCCCACCCGGAGTACGCCATGGGCGCCATTGCCAGTGGCGGTATCGAAATTCGCAATGAACAGGCGCTGCGGGCTCACCCCATTGAAAAAGCCGCGTTCCAGGCTGTGGTCGCCCGGGAAACCCAAGAGCTCTTGCGTCGCGAACGGGTTTATCGAGGCACGCGGACGCCGGTGCAGCTCAAGGACCAGGTGGTGATTCTGGTCGACGACGGGTTGGCGACAGGGGCCTCGATGTTGGCGGCAGTACAAGCGGTGCGAGTACAGGCGCCAGCGCGCCTCGTGGTGGCGGTGCCGGTGGCGCCGGTTGAAACGGTCCAGGCGTTGCGCCGTGAAGTGGATGAGTTGATCTGCCCGATCATGCCCGACTGGTTCATGTCGATCGGGCATTGGTACATGGATTTTTCCCAGACGTCGGATGCCGAGGTCATCGGGTTGTTGCAACGGGCGTGGGCAATCTAGGGACGAGTGGTTACAATTCCTGCGGCCAGTGGAATTGACGGCCGTTCTTTGCTTTAGTCCTCCTGTTGCTGGCTAGCGTGTGTTCGACACTTGCCCATGAGGGCGCCCCGGCCCGGAGTGTTTCATGAACTCTCGATTCCTGCGGTTCTCGATCCTGGTCGTCCTGTTTGCGTTGGGCGTTGCTGCGCAGGCTGACGCCGTTGAGTACTCAGATGTGAACCCCAAGGCCAGCACCATCAGCTTCACCTACAATCAGGCGGGGTCGAGGGTCTACGGCACGTTCAGCCAATTCGTCGGGGACCTTGAATTCGATACGAAAAACCCCGAGGCCGCCCGCGCCCATCTGACCATCGATCTGACCAGCATCGACGCCGGTAGTGAAGACGCCAATAGCGAACTGCTAAAGCCTGCCTGGTTCGACACCGAGCGCTATCCGCAGGCGACCTTCGAATCAACGCGCATCAAGGATTTCGGCAATGACCGCTACCTGATTACCGGCAATCTGACGCTGCGAGGCTTGACGCGCAAGGTGGATGTGCCGGTCCTGCTCAAGGCCGAGGGCGGGGTCGGGATCTTCGTCGGCGAGCTGACGCTCAAGCGCAATGACTTCAAGATCGGGGAAGGTGAGTGGGCCGACAGTTTTGTTTCCAACGAAATCAATATCCAGTTTCGCATGGTCGCGCCACAGCGCTAGCGAGCGTGCGGGGGTAGTGAACAGTGACGGGAGATGAATATGCCAAAGAAAATCATCGTCGCATTCGACGGCACCTGGAACCTGCCTGATCAGGCGCCGGAGATCGATGGCGACGCCAGCACCAACGTGGTCAAGTTGCATGACGCGATCCTCCCCAGCCACAAGGACGGCACGGTGCAGAAGAAAATCTATGTCGCGGGGGTGGGTACAGACTGGTACGACAAGCTCGAGGGCGGGGCCTTTGGCGTCGGGCTGTCGAAGAAGATCAAGGATGGCTATATCGCCCTGGCCAAGCAGTACGAGGAGGGCGACCAGGTGTTCATTTTCGGTTTCAGCCGCGGTGCCTACTCAGCGCGTAGCCTGGTGGGGCTGATCCGCAACGTCGGGCTGCTGACGAAAAAACACGTCGACCGTATCGATGAGGCCTACACCCTGTACCGCACCCGTGATTCGAGCGCGGATACGGAAAACGCCAGGTTCTTCCGCCAGAGTTACTCCCGGGAAATCGATATCCATTTCCTGGGTGTCTGGGACACGGTCGGCGCCTTGGGTGTTCCGTTCAAGTCGGCCGAGTGGTTCAACCACAAGTACTATGAGTTTCACGACACCGAGCTCAGCGGGATTGTGCGCAATGCCTTCCATGCCGTCGCCATCGACGAACATCGGGCCAATTACGAATGCACGTTATGGGACCCGATTGCCAAGCCCAATCAGGTGATGGAGCAGGTCTGGTTCTGCGGCGCGCACGCCAATGTGGGGGGCGGTTATGCCGATAACTCGCTGTCCGACATTCCATTACGCTGGATGGCGAACAAGGCGATGGAATGCGGACTGGAGCTCAATCCAAAAAAAATCCCCCGGCCACCGAATGCGCTTCCGGAGATCACCGACTCCTATCAGGACTTCCTGGGGGGCACCTATCGACTGTTGAACGCGCGCTATTTCCGGCCGATCGGCAAGACCCCGTTCGGTCAGGAATGCATTGATGACACCGTGCAGCAACGGGTGATCACGATCGCGAATTATCGGCCGAAAAATCATGTCGATGTGCATTTGACGGGCACTTATCTGCCGGTGAATAAAATCAGCTGACCCGCCCACTCGGCTTCGATTGCCAGCGGGAAGGGTGCATGGTCTGCCGGTGCATCCAGTGGCGGCCATCGCCGGCAGGCCAGCACCCACAAAGCTCGCTGGCGATGTGGCCTGCGGATTCGCGCCGGTGCCCCGGCGCCCTGATCCTGGCGCTTAAATCATCGGCGGCAGCTTATCCAGCAGCTTGTCCAGCGTGATCGGGTAGTCGCGCACCCGAATCCCCGTGGCGTTGTACACCGCATTGGCGATGGCGGCACTGACCCCGCAAATACCCAGCTCGCCAACCCCCTTGGCTTTCATCGGCGAGGACATCGGGTCGGTCTCATCGAGAAAAATCACCTCCTGGTGGGGGATGTCGGCATGCACCGGCACCTCGTACCCGGCCAGATCATGATTGACGAAAAAGCCCAGGCGTTTGTCCACCACCAGGTCCTCCATCAGCGCTGCGCCGACGCCCATGGTCATCGCGCCAATCACCTGGCTGCGGGCCGATGTCGGGTTGAGAATGCGCCCGGCCGCGCACACCGCCAGCATGCGGCGCACGCGGGTTTCCCCGGTGGCGCTGTCGACCGCGACTTCGACGAAGTGCGCGCCGAAGGTCGATTGCTGGTACTGCTTGCTCAGCTCGCCGAATTCAATGCTGTCTTCGGCGACGATTTCGCCCGACTTCGCCGCATCGCGCAACGGCACGCTTTTACCACCCGCGCGCACTTCGCCATCGGTGAATTGCGCTTCGTTGACCTTCACCCCCAGGCGTTGCGCAACGGCCTCACGCAGCTTGACGCAGGCGGCATACACCCCCGCCGTCGAGCAGTTGCCGCCAAACTGCCCACCGGAGCCCGCCGAAACGGGAAAGCTCGAATCGCCCAGGCGCACGACCACGTTGTCCAGGCTGGCGCCCAGCATTTCTGCGGCCGTCTGGGCAATGATCGTGTAGCTGCCGGTGCCGATATCGGTCATGTCGGTTTCCACGGTGACGATGCCCTGATCATTCAGGCGGACTCGAGCACCGGACTTCACCAGCAGGTTATTGCGAAAGGCCACGGCAACCCCCATTCCGATCAACCAGCGACCTTCGCGCTGGGTGGCCGGTTGCGTGTGCCGTTGGCCCCAGCCAAAACGCTCGGCACCGGTGCGCAGGCATTCGACCAGGTGGCGCTGGGAAAAGGGCCGATCCGGTTTCGTTGGATCGACCTGGGTGTCATTGAGGATGCGAAATTCCACGGGGTCGAGTTTCAGCTTCTCGGCCATTTCGTCCATGGCAATTTCCAGCGCCATCATGCCCGGCGTTTCACCCGGTGCGCGCATGGCGTTGCCTTCAGGCAGGTCGAGTGTCGACAGGCGCATGGTCACGCGACGATTTTCCCCGGCGTACAGCAGTTTGCTGGGTTGCGCGGCAAGTTCCACCTTGCCGCCTGGCAAGTCACCGGACCAGCCTTCGTGGGCCATGGCGCTGATCTTGCCGTCGCTGCCGGCACCAATGCGGATGCGTTGGATGGTCGCCGGGCGGTGGGTGCAATTGTTGAAGATCAGCGGCCGCGCCAGCGCCACTTTGACCGGTCTGCCGGCCATGCGCGCCCCCAGGGCGGCCAGGAGCGCGTCGGCGCGGATAAACAGTTTGCCGCCGAACCCGCCGCCGATGTACGGCGAGATCAGGCGCACATTTTTCTTCGGTATGCCCAGGGTGGTCGCCAGGTCGGCGACCGACCAGTCAATCATCTGGTTCGAAGTCCACAGGGTCAGGCGGTCGCCGTCCCAGGCGGCCATCGAGGCCATGGGTTCCATCATCGCGTGGGCCTGGTCAGGCGTGGTGTAGGTGGCGTCCAGTTGCACCGGTGCCGCCGCGAACGCCGTTTCAAAATCCCCATGCAGGGTGTCTTCCATCTGCTCCTTGGGTTCCACCGCTGAGCCGCGTGAGCTGGCCAGATCGAATGCACCGTCGGTGCTTGTGTAGGTAATCTCCAGCCGTTCTGCGGCGGCGCGTGCCTGTTCGAAGGTTTCGGCGACCACCAGGGCCACGGCCTGGTGGTAGTGCTGGATCTCTGCCCCGCCGAGCAACCTGGCGGTGTTGTATTTGCCCTGGCCGAGCTTGCCGGCATTGGCGGCGGTGACGATGGCGATCACCCCGGGCGACGACTCGGCGGGCGCAAGGTTCATCGTAGCGATGCGCCCTTTGGCAATGGCTGAACCGACCACCACGCCATAGGCCTGGTTCGGCACGGCGTCATGGTGTTCGTAGGCGTAGGGCGCTTGGCCAGTGGTTTTCAGCGGCCCTTCGATGCGCGGGGTGGGCTGGCCGATGAACTTGCCTTGGTCGATGGGGTTGGTGGTGGCCGGGGTGTCGAATTTCATGCCTGGGCCCTCGCTTGCGCCATTACCGAAGCGAGCGTGCGCTCGACCAGTGTCAGTTTGAAGGCGTTTTCATGGGTGGGGGTGGCGCCGGCCAGTAGTTGTTCCGAGAGCGCTTTTGTGCCTTTGGCCATCGCTGTTTCAGCGCTCTCCACGCGCCATGGCTTGGGCGCGACGCCGCCCAGGGCCACGCGGCCGGAGCCGTCCTGCTGGATCACCGCGGCCACCGAAACCAGGGCAAATGCGTAGGAGGCGCGGTCCCGGACTTTCTGGTAAATGTGCGTGCCGCCAATCGGCGCCGGCAACGTCACGGCGGTAATCAACTCGTGGGGCGCCAGGGCGGTTTCGATATTCGGCGTATTGCCGGGCAATCGATGCAGGTCGGTGATGGCAATGACGCGTGTCGTGCCGTCGGGTCGAACCGTTTCAACCTGGGCATCGAGTGCGCGCATGGCCACGGCCATGTCGCTGGGATGGGTGGCAATGCAGGCATCGCTGACACCGATGATGCCCAGTTGCCGACTGAATCCGCCGATGGCGGCGCAGCCACTGCCGGGCTGGCGCTTGTTGCAGGCTTGATGGGTGTCGTAGAAGTACGGGCAGCGGGTGCGTTGCAGCAGGTTGCCGGCGGTCGTGGCCATGTTGCGCAGCTGGCCAGAGGCGCCAGCGAGGAGGGCGCGCGCGAGTACCGCATAATCTTTCCTGATGCGCGGGTCGGCGGCCAGGTCGGTGTTCCTGACCAGCGCACCGATTCTCAAGCCACCTTCGGGCGTGGCTTCGATGCGATCCAGTGCCAGGTGGTTGACGTCGATCAGTTGCGTCGGCGTCTCGATGTCCAGTTTCATCAGGTCCAACAGGTTGGTGCCGCCCGCAATGAATCGCGAGCCATGGACCTGTGCAGAGAGCGACGCGGCTTCGGCCGGCGACTGCGCACGCAGATAGTTAAAGGGTCTCATGCGCTGGCCTCCGCGACTTCGGTGATCGCCGCGATGATGTTGGAGTACGCACCGCAGCGGCAGATGTTGCCGCTCATGCGTTCCTGGAGTTCGCTGGCGATCAGCCTGGGTGGTTCGGTGAGATTCGGGCTGGCGTGGCTGGGAATGCCGTCGCGGATTTCACCCAGCACCGCGACTGCCGAGCAGATTTGCCCCGGCGTGCAATAGCCGCATTGATAGCCGTCATGCTTGATGAACGCCGCCTGCATCGGATGCAGCTGGTCCGGCGTTCCGAGCCCTTCGATGGTGGTGACTTTCGCACCTTCGTGCATCACCGCCAGGGTCAGGCAGGAATTGATGCGCCGGCCGTCGACAATGACCGTGCAAGCGCCACATTGGCCGTGGTCGCAACCCTTCTTGGTGCCGGTGAGCTGCAGGTGTTCGCGCAACAGGTCGAGCAGGGTGGTGCGGGTGTCAAACTCCATTTCCTGCCGAGCATCGTTCACCCAGATCGACAGTTTGGTCTTGACCGGCTGCGCCGCGTTGGCGGCCGATGCCTGTGCAGAAATGAACGGAGGCAGGATCACGGCCGCTGCGGTTACCACGCCCACGATCAGGAGTTCTCGTCGGGAAATCGTCATGACGTCGAGCATCGGTGCGTTTCCTATGGTTGATTGGCGATAACAGCCCTCATCCATTGACTGACCTGCGCGATCAGCGAAAAGTTTTAGCGGTTTTCAACGCTAGAGTCATGGGTGTGGCTCATGAATCGATCAAGACAGGCGAGTAACGCGGTCCGGCACGCTATGATAGGCAGTCGCGCCCATTCCCCGGAGTCAATCCCCGCAATGCCCCAGATCACCCACTACAAAACCCCGTGCCCTGAGTCGGTCAACAGCCAGATCCTGCAGATGGTGGTCGACAACCTGACCGACATCAGCATGGTCGCCATCGCGCCGAGCAACCTGTTGTACAACGTCTACCAGTACGCGATCGGCTACGAAGTGCATCTGTATCTGGAGGCCTTGAACGGGACGAAAGGCATTGAGGTGGAGTTGATCGTCGCCACGGATCTGGATGATCCGGACAAGGTCGCAGGTTTCCTGTTGTACCTGCCGGTCAAGGACGATCCCGACGCATGCAGCGTGGCCTATATGGCCGTGGATGCCGGTCATCGCCGACAGGGGATTGCACGCAGGATGCTGCGCGAGATGGTCGGTCGTTACCCGCATGCCGAACTGGCGTGCGCAGTGGCGAAGGTGCCGTACTTTGAGTCGATGGGCTTCGAGGTGGTGGGCGTGCGTGCCACCCAGGTGCTGATGAACACCCGTGATCATGGCAGCGACGGCTTGAGGGCGTTGCTGGATGTGGCGCCCATCTACAGCTCACTGGAGGTGCGGCAGATTCATACCTACCTGCTGCAAAAGCACGGCAAGCGGGCGATGCTCGATGCCGAGAAACAGCGGGACCGGCATCTGGACCAGTTGACGCGCAAGGCCAGCGAGTTCGTGCGCGAGCGATTGGAGCAACGCGGATAACCTGTAGGAGCGAGCATGCTCGCGATGGACGTTAACGATGACGCGTGCTGCCTGGGGAAACGCGTTGTCCTTGAAGCCATCGCGAGCATGCTCGCTCCTACAGGGTGATTTGCGATGGGTATCAGAATGCACAAAGCCCGGCCAGGTGCCGGGCTTTTTCAGGTCTGGTTTTCGCGCAGTTAAAAAAGAGCCTCAAAGCTCTTTGATGGGGAGAAGTAGAGCCCTTGAGGCTCAAGATGCGCATGAAGCAGGCGGTGAGCTTGATAGGGGTTCAGTGCACTCACCACCTACGCAACGGCTTGGACAAGCAAGCGATTGCGCAACTCCATCGTAGGAAGTTGGGGGGGCGGTCTCAAGTACCACTAGTCGAATCCCCCCACAAGTGTCAGCTTCTGCGATTGTCCTTCCCGGGCCAACCGGCCTGGTTCAGGGCCTCGAGCAGCGTTTCGGCATCCAGCCCCGGCACCGCGTGGCCGTTACCTTCCGTCGTTTCGGCTGCGAGCAAGGCGTTGATGATGGCTTCTTCGACAGCCTCGGTGGCCGCCAGGAACAATTCGCTGATGTGATCGTTATTGACCATGCTCAGGTTATCGCAGGTTGGCGCTTTTTTACTCTCGTAAGCCGCTGGCGGCACATGCTGGTTGCCGGTGGCGAACGCGATGAAGATGTCGCCGCTGTGGTCTTCATTGCCGCCCCCGGTGCGGGCCAGGCCGAGGCTGGCGCGTTGGGCCAGGCGGGTGCATTGGTGCGGCAGCAAGGGCGCGTCGGTGGCCAGGCACACCACGATCGAGCCCATGCCCGGGTGCGGCAGTGCCGCCTTGAGAAACGGTGAGTCGACCTGTTCCATGTAGCGCCCGACCGGGTAGCCATCGACGCGCAACTCATTGCGAATGCCATGGTTGGCCTGGACGATCGCGCCCACCGTCCAGCCACCCTGGGCACGGCTCAAGCGTCGCGAAGCGGTGCCGATGCCGCCCTTGAACTCGTGACAGATCATGCCGCTACCACCGCCGACATTGCCTTCGGCCACAGGGCCGCCGACCGCCGCGTGCAGGGCTTGGGCGACATGCTCGGGCTTCACATGGAAGCCATTGATGTCATTGAGCAAGCCGTCGTAGGTCTCCAGCACCACCGGCATGTTCCAGTAGAGCCGCCCGTCGTCAGGTTGCTGCTCACGGTCCAGTACGATCAAGGCATCGCGCACCACGCCCAGGCTATGGGTGTTGGTAAAGGCGATCGGGCTGGTCAACAGACCCGCTTCGCGAATCCACTCAAGGCCCGTGGCATCGCCGTTGCCATTGAGCACATGGACCCCGGCAAAACACGGTTGCTGGCTGGTGGAACCGGCACGGGGCTCAATCACGGTCACCCCGGTGACGATATCGCGACCCTTGGCGGTGCGACCGCGTACATCGCTATGACCGACCCGCACGCCGGGTACATCGGTGATCGCGTTGAGGGGACCGGGCTGCAGCTGGCCAAACTGGATGTTGAGATCGCGGGCACGTGGTTTCATGGGGGTTCTCATCTTCAAGGTAATGACAAAAAGGAAATCGTTCGGGCGCGGAACCTGTGGGAGCGAGCCTGCTCGCGAATGCGGTGCATCAGGCAAGGTTGATGTCGACTGACACTCCGCTTTCGCGAGCAGGCTCGCTCCTACAAGGGATTGGCGGTGGTGCAGCTACTGACCGTTCTTGACCTTGCTCCAGATCCGCGTGCGCACACGCTCGGTGGCCGGCGGCAAGGGTTGCAGGGTGAACAAGGTGGCCATGGCTTCAGCCGACGGATAAACAGCCGGGTTGGTCCGCGTCGCTTCGGCCACCAGCGCTGTCGCGTTACGGTTGCCGTTGGGGTAGTTGAGGTGATTACTGACCGGGGCGATGACCTCGGCGCGCATCAGGTAGTCGATGAAGGCCAGGCCTTGTTGCGGATGCGGTGCGTCCTTGAGCAATACCAGCGTGTCGAACCACACTGGTGCTCCTTCCTTGGGCAAGCTGTAGGCGATCTTCACGCCATTGCCGGCCTGCTCGGCGGTGGCCTTGGCTTCGAGCATGGCGCCGGACCAACCCACGGCGACGCAGATGTTGCCGTTGGACAGGTCACTGATGAACTTCGACGAATTGAAGTAGGCGATATGTGGCCGCAGCTTGAGCAGCAGCGCTTCGGCCTTTTTGTAGTCTTCAGGGTTGGTGCTGTTGGGCGCCAGGCCCAGGTAGTGCAGGGCGACCGGCAGCATTTCCGCGGGCGAGTCGAGCATCGCCACCCCGCATTCGCCAAGTTTGGCCAGGTTCTCTTCCTTGAACACCAGGTCCCAGGAATCCACCGGCGCCTTGTCGCCCAGCACGGCGCGCACTTTGTCCACGTTATAACCAATGCCGTTGGTGCCCCACAGATACGGCACGGCGTACTGGTTGCCCGGATCGTTGTTGGCCAGTTTCGCCAGCAGATCGGTGTCCATGTTGTTGAAATCGGGCATCTCGGCGCGGGGCAGAGGGGCGAGGGCACCCGCCTTGATCAGGGTTGGCAGACTGAAGTTGCTGGCCACGACCACGTCGTAGCCGCTGCGGCTGGTGAGCAGTTTGCCTTCGAGGACTTCGGCACTGTCGAAGGTGTCGTAGACCGGCTGGATACCGGTGTCCCGCTTGAAGTCATGCAGGGTATTGGGGCCGATGTAGTCGTACCAGTTGTACACGTGCACGGTGGGGCCATCGGCAGCAACCGCTGATAGCGAAGCCACCAGACAGGCGCCCAGCCCCAGATTGAAATACGAGCGGTGACCAATCATGATGCGGCACTCCTGGCCTGCTGCAGGCCGGTGATGATCAGGAGTTTGCAGCGTATCGATCGGGGTGGCCGTTACCCATTCCCATGATGGGTTACTCAAAAGGGGTAGTGCGTGGACGCGTTGTTGAAAGAGTTACCGCTGCACCACGGACTGGCGCGGGTATTTGGCGTGTTGGGCCAGGACGCATTCTGGCGTGCGCTGGTCGACACCCTGCGCTTGCTGGTGCCGCTGGACAACGCCTTGGTCGCGGTGATGCAACCAGGGCGGGTGCCGCGCCTGCTGATCGATTTCGACGCCAGGGGCAGCGGAGATGAGCATGAAGAACTGGCGGACTACAGCGCCGGCATGTACTTGCTCGACCCGTTTTACCTGGCCGTCTGCGCCGGCATCGCCGATGGGTTGCACAGCCTCGACTCGGTGGCGCCGGACCAGTTTCAGCAAAGCGAGTACTACCTGAGCTACTTTCGCACGGTGGTAGGTGGGGACGAATTGCAGTTCATGGTCAACGTCGACGGCGCCGTCCTCGGTTTGTCCCTCGGACGCGCGACACGCTTCACGCTGCAAGAGCAGGGACGCCTGCTGTGCGTACGCGACTGGGTGCTGGCGGCGATGCGTCGGCACCTGCAATTGCTACCGCCGGAAGGCCAGGCGGTCGAAGCCGTAGCCGGGGACCTGGCGACCTTGCTCGATCGCTTCGATGCACGTTTGTCGGTGCGCGAAATCGAAACCGCACGCCTGATTCTCCAGGGTTTCTCCAGCAAGGCCATCGCCCAGCGGATGGGTATTTCCCCGGAGACGGTGAAGGTGCATCGGCGCAATCTCTATCACAAGCTCAACGTGAACGGGCATGGTGAGTTGTTTGCCTTGGTGCTTAATCCGCCAGGGTAAACACCAGCGCCTTCAACCCACACTCTACATCGGCATCCGGAAACTCCGGCGGATTGTCCAGCCGCCGTTCAAAGCGCAGGCTCGGCGCTTCGCGGGTCACCCCGTCGATGAGGAAGTCCGCACCGAAGGCCGGATCGTTCATGCAGGCCAGCACCGTGCCTCGGGGGGCGAGCAGTTCCGGCAGGCGACGCAGCACCCGTTGGTAGTCCTTGGTCAGCAGGAAACTGCCTTTCTGGAAGGATGGCGGGTCGATGATCACCAGATCATAGGGGCCCTTGCCGATGACTTTGCCCCAGGATTTGAACAGGTCGTGACCGAGAAAGGTTACCTTGCCCAGGTCATGCCCGTTGAGCCGGTGATTGTCGCGACCGCGGCTCAGGGCGGGGCTGGACATGTCCAGGTTGACCACGTGGGCCGCGCCGCCTTCGATGGCCGCCACCGAAAAGCCGCAGGTGTAGGCGAACAGGTTCAGCACGCGTTTGCCCTGGGCATTGGCCCGCACCCAGTCGCGACCATAGCGCATGTCGAGGAATAGCCCGGTGTTCTGCTTGCGCCCCAGGTCCACTCGAAACTTCAGGCCGCCCTCGGTGATGGTCATTTCCTCGATGACGTCCCCGAGTAGCCATTCGGTGGTGCTTTGCAGCAGGTAGCGGTGTTGCAGCAGCAAGGTATGCGCGCCGGATTGCGTCCATGCCGCTGACTGCGTGAGCTCCTGCAATAGCTGCTTCAAGGCGTCCAGTTGCGCCGGCTCGGGTTCCTTGAACAACGCCACCAGCACCACACCCTGCAACCAGTCGACGGTCACTTGCTCCAGCCCCGGCCAGCAGCGACCACGGCCGTGGAACAGGCGGCGGGTTTCGGCGGGAGCCGCCGCCAGGGCGGTCGACAAATGCGCGTGGAGGGTGGCGAGGGCTTCAGGATTCATCGGTCTGGGTCGGCAATTTTAGGGGGCGGCATTTAACCATAATTGCAACCCTAATATTGCGCGACTCTGTAGGAGCTGCCGCAGGCTGCGATCTTTTTATCTTAAAAGCAAAGTCAAAAGATCGCAGCCTGCGGCAGCTCCTACAGGGAGGGGGAATAGTGAGTTATCACATTTAATTTAACTTTACGTGAGGATTTGGCGATCTTCCGGCCCCCATACTCGGCTCCAACGAACCACAACCGGGAGCCGGACATGTCGCAGTCAACTGCTTCACCCAAGGCCAGCCATCCTCTCTGGCTGCGGCTCACCCATTGGCTGAACGCCCTGGCGGTGCTGGTGATGGTGACCAGTGGCTGGCGCATCTACAACGCCTCGCCGCTCTACGATTTCAGCTTTCCCAAGGCGATCACCCTGGGGGGCTGGCTGGGCGGCGCCTTGCAATGGCACTTCGCGGCGATGTGGTTTCTCGCCCTCAACGGCCTCATGTATCTGCTCATCAACCTGATCAGTGGTCGCCTGAAACGACGCTTCTTCCCGGTGTCCCCCAAGGGCGTGCTGCATGACCTGTGGGCCGCGTTGCGGGGCCGCTTGGCGCATGCCGACCTGAGTCACTACAACCAGGTGCAGCGTGTGGCGTACCTGTTCGTGATGGTCGATATCACGCTGCTGGTGATCTCCGGGCTGGTGCTGTGGAAGTCGGTGCAGTTCCCGCTGTTGCGTGAATTGCTTTGGGGCTACGAAGGTGCGCGCCATGTGCATTTCATCGCGATGGCACTGTTGGTGGCCTTCGTCGCGGTCCACCTGGTGATGGTGGCACTGGTTCCCAAAACACTGTTGGCCATGATTGTCGGTCGCAAGGAGCCCATATGAAAAAGTCCATTCAAGACGCCGGGCTGGATGAGTCATCCATCCTGACCGACGCGCGTAAAATCCTCGCCCCGCAGATCGAAGACCGCTCCCGCCGCTCGTTCCTGCTGCGTGGCCTGACACTCGGCGGCGTGGCCATGTTGTCCGGTTGCAACCTCACCGACAACGACAGCGTCGAGACCGCGTTGTCCTCCATGTCGCGCTTTAACGACCGGGTGCAAGGCTGGCTGTTCAACCCCAATGCCATGGCGCCGACCTACCCGGCGTCGATGATCACCCGGCCATTTCCGTTCAATGCCTTCTACGGCATCGACGAAGCGCCGACGGTGGAGGAGGACAGCTATCGGCTGGAGGTTACCGGCCTGGTGGCGGACAAGCGCACCTGGCGGCTCGAAGAGCTGCGCGCCATGGCGCAAACGGAGCAGATCACCCGGCATATCTGCGTCGAAGGCTGGAGCGCGATCGGTCGTTGGGGCGGTGTGCGCTTCAGCGACTTCCTGAAACGGGTCGGAGCCGATACTGACGCCAAATACGTCGGCTTCAAGTGCGCCGACGATTACTACACCAGCATCGACATGGCCACCGCACTGCATGCGCAAACCCTGTTGACGCTGACCTATGACGGCGCTGTGCTACCGCGCGAATACGGCTTCCCGATGAAACTGCGCATGCCCACCAAGCTCGGCTACAAGAATCCCAAGCACATCCAGGCGATTTTCGTCAGCAACACCTACAGCGGCGGCTACTGGGAAGACCAAGGCTACAACTGGTTCGGTGGCAGCTGACGCAACCCCGGCAATTCCCCTCGTCCACACCCCATGCATCAAGGAGTTCCACCATGAAAAAGTTGACCACTGTTGTTCTGTCCATGTGCCTGGCCATCGGCGCTGCCAGTGTTTTCGCTGGCGATACGATGAGCAAGGACAGCATGAGCAAAGATTCGATGTCCAAGGACGCCATGCATAAGGACGCCATGAAAAAGGATTCGATGGCCAAGGACACGATGAGCAAGGACACCACGTCCAAGGATGCCATGAGCAAGGACGGCATGAAGAAAGACGCCATGTCCAAGGACGCTATGAAAAAAGACCCGATGTCCCGGTAAACGTCTCGCAAACACCGATTTCGTCTTCTGTTTGTATCAAAAATGAATTTCCGCAGAGACCGCCGCTCATACCTGTAGGTAGCGGATTTCAAGCCCGCATATAAACTGGTGTGATCAGGGAGCGGCAATGTCATGAGTCGAGAATCGACAGCGGGCGGACAGCTTCATGGCGGGTTGATTCTGGTAGTTGAAGACGACCCGCTGATCCTGGAGTTTCTTTGCGAAATTCTTCAAGAGGAAGGCTATGTCGTGCAAGCGCAAACCAGCGCGGACGCCGCATCGGAGTATTTACAGAGCCACGCACCCGAAGTCGGGATGCTTCTCACGGACATCACCATGCCGGGAACGCTCAACGGCGCGGACCTGGCCAATTTGTTCGGAGATCGTTGGCCGGACAAACCGATCATGATCATGTCCGGCTTCGAAACCCCTGAAACTTCCGGGGTCCGGCATGATGTCTCGTTTATCAAGAAACCCTGGGCGCTGGGTCAATTGCTTGATTGCGTGGACGGCGCCCTGAAATCACGCCGTCCGCTGTAGGAGCTGCCGCAGGCTGTATCGTTGGATCTTGAAGATTGCAGCCTGCGACAGTTCGATTGATCGTGTACATTTCCAAGGGCATCCCCCGATCCTTGAGATAGGAAGGACCCTTTGTCTGCTCCCGAATCCGTCTTGAACGTCCCTTACCGTGCCTTCCTGTTCGACATGGACGGTACCATCCTTACGTCAATTGCCGCCGCCGAGCGCGTCTGGGTTGCTTGGGCCGTGCGTCACGGCGTCGATGTCGAGACCTTCCTGCCGACCATTCACGGCGTCCGCGCCATCGACACCATCAATCGCCTGGCATTGCCCGGAGTTGATGCCGAGGCCGAAGCGGCGTGGATCACCGAAGCTGAAATCGAGGATGTCGAGGGCGTCGAAGAAGTGGCGGGCGCGGCGCGCTTTCTCCAGTCTTTACCAGCCGATCAATGGGCTATCGTGACCTCCGCCCCGAGGGCGCTGGCGTTGCGGCGGATGGCAGCCGCGGGGATTCCCGAGCCGGCTGTGCTGGTCACTGCCGAAGATGTCACCGCTGGCAAACCTGACCCGGCCGGTTATCGATTGGCTGCGCAGCGGCTGGATGTAGAGATATCGGATTGCCTGGTTTTTGAAGATGCAACGGTAGGCATTCTCGCAGCCGAGGCGGCGGGGGCGGATTTACTGATTGTCACGGCGACGCATGAGCAGCCGATTGTGACGGCGCACGCCACGTTGGCAGGTTATGACGAGGTCGTTGCCCGCGTAGACGCCCACGGCGTGATTCGACTTCGCACGCTCCACCCTGGGAGCGAGCCTGCTCGCGAACGCTGACTTCCAGCCGACATAAACGTTGCCTGACACTGCGCTTTCGCGAGCAGGCTCGCTCCCACAGTGGGGGTGTGTCTCAGTAGATTTTCGGGATCAACCGCCAGCTCCGGGCGCAATAAGCGTCATATTCACTGCCAAATTGCGCCCGTAACAATGCTTCCTCGGCATGAATGCGCGCGATCAGCGGAATCACCGTCAACGCAGCCAGCAGCAACCCGACCCCCGAACGAAACGCCAGGGCCCAACCCACGGCAATCACCAACATCCCCAGGTAACTGGGGTTGCGCAAGCGACGATAGATCCCGTCGGTCACCAGGCGATGCCCCGGCTGGATCGCCACCAGCCCACTGAAGCGTTTGCCGAGCACGAACACCGGCCACATTCGCAGCACGCCGCCGATGATGAAGAGCAGCGCCCCGAGCCAACGCACGCCTTCGCCACCGAAGGTCCAGAAGTCGATGCGGTCGGTATAGGCCGGGAAAAAACCACTCAATATCCCGATCACCCCGAACGCTGGCAGTACCCAACGATTGGCCCTGTCTTCGCGCTCACCGGAACTCAGGTTGACCTCGGTAAACAGCGAAGCGATGGCCATGACCAGCGTCGCAAGCGCAACCACCACCAAGGCGGCATGGGAAAAAAACGCCGCGAAGCCACCCAGCCCCCAAATTGCCAGCAAGAGGTAGGCGAGGGTGGAGACGATGGCGAAAAACGCCAGTTTGGCCGAGATTTTCATAGGCAATACCCCCGACACTCCCAGTGTAGCGCCGATCGTTTCCACGCTCTGCGCGGGAACGATCATCATTGTGCCGCTGATCGCGCATTGCGCCTGATCACCTGCGGTGGTTGCCCGAACGTTCGAAGGAACGCTTCGCGCATGCGCCGAGGATCGATAAACCCGCTTTCCAAGGCGATCTGCTCGAGTGTCAGGCGGCCACCCTCAAGCATCTGCCGTGCCGCCTCCAGGCGCAGGTTCTCGATGGCCTTGGCGGGCGACTGGCCGGTTTCGGTACGGAACGCACGGCTGAATTGCCGCGAACTGAGACTCGCCACTTGCGCCAGTTGTTCCACCGATAACGTCTGCGCCAGATGCTCCCGAGCGTAGGCGAGGACGGTCTGGATGCGGTCGGATTTCGGCGCCAGTTCCAGCAGCGCCGAGTGTTGTGATTGACCGCCAGCACGGCGATGGTACATCACCAGTTTCTGCGCTACGGCACGTGCGAGTTCGGCGCCGTGATCCTTTTCGACCATGGCCAGCGCCAGGTCGATGCCGGCGGTCATGCCGGCGGAGGTCCAGATCGCGCCGTCGATGACGTAGATTCGGTCGGGTTCAACCTTGATCGCTGGAAAGCGTTCTTGCAGTTGCCGTGCATAAGCCCAATGCGTGGTAGCCCGCCGGCCCTCAAGCAAGCCGGCCTGGGCCATGACAAAGGCTCCAGAGCAAATCGACGCGGTACGGCGGGCAGTCCTGGCGCTGGCACGCACGTAGTCGAGTACACCCTCGGGCGCCTGCTCGAGGATGGTGTCGCCGCCCACCACGATCACCGTATCGAACACCCGCTCGTCGAACGCCTCGGTGCCAACATTCAGGCCACCAGAAGCGCGCAAGGTGCGGCCGTCTTCGGACAGTACACGCACGTCATACAGGGCTTGCCCAGCACTGAAATTGGCATATTCGAATACCGGCATGGCTGCCAGCGCCATGGATTGGAAACCCTCGAACACTACAAACGCCACGCTGATCATCGCCGATCCTCAAACCAGATGTCCGAAAAATAGATGTCCTGAAAACGTAGGTTAAACGTCATTTGCGACAGACGCGAGTCCATTTATAACAGTTCCTGACCGGCGATTGTCTCGCCTCACTGTGAAGGAAAATGAACATGGCTCTCTCCTCCAAAGGCACTGCGTTGATCACTGGCGCCTCTTCGGGCATCGGCGCAGTGTATGCCGACCGTCTCGCCCGGCAGGGTTACGACCTGATCCTGGTCGCGCGCAGTCAGGCAAAGCTCGTCACGCTGGCCAACCGGCTGAGCGACCAGACCGGCCGTAACGTGGAAGTGGTCGCCGCGGATCTGAAAGACAAAACCGACTTGTTGCGGGTCGAAAAGATACTGCGAAGTGACGCGAGCATCACGTTGTTGGTCAACAACGCTGGAGTTGGCGCGGTCATGCCGTTGCTCGGCAGCCCCGTGGATGACATGGAAGACATGATCGGCCTCAACATCACCGCGCTGACACGCCTGGCCTACGCCGTGGTCCCGGGCTTCGTTGCACGTGGTGCAGGAACCGTGGTCAACATCTCGTCGATCGTCGCCATCGCCCCGGAAATCCTCAATGGTGTGTATGGCGGGACCAAGGCATTTGTCCTGGGCCTGAGCCAATCGATGCACCGGGAACTGGCGGATAAAGGCATTCGTATCCAGGCCGTGCTGCCGGGCGCGACCGCCACTGACTTCTGGAGCGAGGCTGGCAACCCGGTGGAGAATTTGCCGCAGGAGATTGTGATGTCCGCCGAAGACATGGTCGATGCCGCGCTGGTGGGGCTGGAGAGGGGGGAAGTGGTGACCATTCCGGGATTACACGACGGGGAGCAGTGGGATCGCTACGAAGCGCAGCGCCAGGTGCTGTCCGGGCTGTTCGGCAATTCCACGGCAGCGGCGCGTTATCGATAGATTGAGTGTGCGCTTTGGCCCCCCACCGCCCGTTCCCACAGGATAAGCGCTAACCCTGTGGGAGCGGCGGTGCGACGATTCGACTTGCCCGCGAAGGGGCCATCAATAACACCGCGCTCCACGGTCGTGCTTGGCTAATATCATTACTGACCAGCCGGAACGCCTTCCTGGACAAGGATGGCGCGAGCCAGGTCTTCGTCGCTGGCGCTGTTGAGGTCAGGATGCTGTTGGCGAATCCGCTGCAGTACCTGCTCCAGATAAACGCCACGAATCGCGCCGCCACTGGCCACGAAGCTGGAGGCGTCATCCCGGGCGGGGATCATCAGTTTGTCATCCTTGAATGTCGAGTACAGCGAGGCGGAAACCCCGGCCGACGTGGCGACATCCTTTGCATCCACATCGGCCATCGCGGAGCCGACAGGTAAGCACAGCAAAAGGGAAGAAATGATAATCAGACGGCGCATGACGGTGTCCTCTGAAGACGTGAAGCAAAAAGGAAGTCTCTCACCCTTTAGGATGCCTGGCGGTCGTCAGGAGTTCCCCTGCGTTGTCCCGGGCAGGTTTTCAGCGCGAAAAACGGTTGCGATAGTCCCGCGGCGAAACCCCGAGGTTGCGTTGGAAGGTCAGGCGCATGCGCTCTTCATCGCCAAAGCCGCACAGCCGGGAAATCTGATCGATATTGCGCTCTGAATCTTCCAACAGTCGTCGCGCAGCTTCCACGCGCAGTACTTCCACGGCCTTGGCCGGCGTGCGGCCGGTCTTGAGTTTGTAGACCCGGGCAAAGTTGCGCGGGCTCATCTGAACCTGTTGGGCGAGTGTCTCGACGGTGAGATTGGCGCCAGACAGGTTCTGCGTGATCCACAGGTGAAGGTCATCGAAGGCCGCACCTTCGCTGGTTTGCGATTGCAGCAACTGGCTGTATTGGGCCTGGCCACCGGGGCGCTTGAGAAACACCACCATCTCCCGCGCCGTCAGCAGTGCCAATTCTCTTCCGCAATCTTCTTCGACCAACGCCAGTGCCAGGTCGATTCCGGCGCTGACCCCGGCAGAAGTCCAGACTGAACCTTGCTGAACGAAGATCGCATCGTTGTCGACTTCGATGGACGGATGGCGCTCCTTGAGCGTGCCACACATCGCCCAATGGGTGGCGGCACGCCGACCTTCGAGCAATCCGGCCTCGGCCAACAGGAACGTGCCGCTGCACACCGAGGCGGTGCGTCTGGCTTTGGTCGATGCCTGCTTAAGCCACTCGACCAGGCTCAAGACGTTGTTCATCGCCAGGATAATGGCCGGTGCGCCGGGAACGATCAGCGTGTCGATCGATTGGTCGTTGAACGTGCTCAATGGCACGGTGTCGACGGCCAGGCCCTCCGCCGTATGGATCAGGCCACCGGTCAAGCTGGCGGTCTGCAGTTTGTAGCCGGGCAGATTGCTGCTGTTGAGGTAGCGCGAAGCCGCCCAGAATACGGTTTGCGCGCCGGTCAAATCCAGCAGGCCCATTTCGGGGTAGGCGAGGAATACGATCAGGCGCGATGGGTCGGACGGGGACTCGGTGACGGGCGTGCGGGCGATATCGTTCATAGGTTTCTGTGTTGACACGTTGGAATAATGATAATTCGCAAACGATATAAGCGTTATCGCATCTGGTCGGCTGTCAGGATTTCAGGGTTTTATGTCACTTGGGCGGGAAAACTTCAACCAATAGGTGTTCGCGTACTGCCTCGACTCATTTGAGGGAGTTTGCCCGTAGCGCTCAAGCCGGTTTGGATACCGGGCAAAACCTGTTGCTGGATGTCAATGGCACTTGGTTGACGCCGGGCGAGCGCGGGCGCGGCGCGATATTCTCCAGCCTGATCGATTACCGGGAGCGAGGGCTGGTTTGATGAGCGTTGATGTCGACTGTGTGGTGGTCGGGGCTGGTGTGGTCGGGCTGGCGGTGGCCAGGAGCCTGGCCATGGGCGGGCGCGAAGTGATCCTGGTCGAGGCCGGCGAAGGGATTGGAGTGGGGATCAGTTCACGCAATTCCGAAGTGATCCACGCCGGCATCTATTACCCGAGCGGAAGTCTCAAGGCGCAGTTGTGCGTGGAGGGCAAGCAACGCCTTTACGCTTACTGCGACGAGCGCGGCGTCAGCTATCAGCGTCTGGGCAAGTTGATCGTCGCCACCGATGATGCGCAGCGTGTGGCCTTGCAGGGTTTGCTGGAGCAGGGCCGGCGCAATGGCGTCGATGACCTGCAATGGCTGGAGGACGCCCAGGCGCTGGAGCCTGAGTTGTCTTGCGTTGCGGCGCTGTGGTCGCCGTCCACCGGCATCGTCGACTCCCATGGCCTGATGCTGGCGCTGCAGGCTGATGCCGAAGCCTGGGGCGCGTCGCTGGTCTTTCATACGCCGCTGATGTCGGTCCGTTGTACTGAAGAGGGTTTCGAGTTGCACGTGGGCGGCACCGAGCCCATGACCTTGAGCTGCCGCGAGCTGATCAACTGCGCGGGATTGTCCGCGCCGGAGGTGGCGAGCCGCATTACTGGCCTGCCACGGCAATACGTTCCCCAGGCGCGGTTGTGCAAGGGCAGTTACTTCAGTTTCAGCGGCCGCGCGCCGTTCCGCCACCTGGTGTACCCGGCGCCGGAAAGCGCCGGGCTGGGCGTGCACATGACCCTCGACCTCGGTGGCCAGGCGCGTTTCGGGCCGGATGTGGAATGGGTCGACAGGGTCGATTACCGGGTGGATCCATCCCGGGCCGACGGCTTTTACACAGCGATCCGCCGTTACTGGCCGGGCTTGCCGAATGACAGCCTGCAACCGGCCTACAGTGGCATTCGCCCGAAAATAAGCGGCCCGAACGAGCCTGCCGCCGACTTTCGCATCAGTGGCCCGGCCGAGCATGGGGTGCCGGGGCTGGTCAATCTGTTCGGCATCGAATCGCCGGGCCTGACCAGTTGCCTGGCGCTGGCCGAGCACGTAATGGGGGCGCTGGATAGGTAACTGTCGAAGATTTTGTGGCGAGGGGATTCATCCCCGTTCGGCTGCGAAGCAGTCGTAATTCCTGCAAATGCGATGTGCGTGAGGGTACCGCAGTTGCAGGTTTCGCGGTTGCTTCGCAACCCAACGGGGATGAATCCCCTCGCCACAAGTGCAAGGGCGAGGGTGACCGATAATCAGCGCCCACGCCGCTGAGCGCAGATAGCGCTATCCTTGGAAGACGTGCTCTTCGCCATCGGAGACATCTGATGATCAACGTACGCACTGCCCGCATGCTTGCCGATTACAAACAATGGGCCAACCAGCGTCTCTTCGACAACCTGGCGCTATTGCCGCCAGGTGAAGTCGAAAAAGAACGCGCCGGCGTCTTCAAGAACATGATCGGCACGCTCAATCACATCTATGTGGTGGACTGTATCTGGCAGGCTCACCTCGAAGGCCGAGGGCACGGCTTCAAGACCTCCCATGACCTGGTGCACCCTGAACTGGCGGTGCTGCGCCTGGCGCAACAGGACGTGGATCGCTGGTACTGCAACTGGAGCGCACGGCAAACCGATGCCTCGCTGGACAAACCCTTGAGGTTCACTTTCGTTTCCGGCGAAAGCGGCACCATGACGGCCGGCGCGATGTTGCTGCACGTGGTCAATCACGCCAGCTATCACCGTGGCTGGGTGATCCAGATGTACTTCGAAATCCCGGCCATGCCGCCGATGACGGACCTGCCGATCTACCTGCGCGAGACCGACCCGCACTTCAACGCGCTCAATGCCCCGGCAGTGGCGCCGACATGTGCTCCACTATTCGCGAGCGCAACCAACGTTCTGCCGGATCGTTATCGTTGACGCCGTTCCACACCATGGACAGTTCCGACGGCACGATCTCGAAGGGCGGGTCGTCGGCGCGCAGCTGGCTGCTGCCATCGATCAGCGCACAGGCCGCATAGTCGGGCACCGAGGCCAGCATGTCAGTGCCCGCCAGCAAGGCGCGCAGGCCCGAGAACTGTGGCACTGCCAGGACCACACGCCGGGAGCGGCCGATGCGCGCCAGGTCATTGTCGATAGCGCCGCTCAAGTCCCCGGAAAACGACACCAGCGCATGGGGACGCTCGCAAAATTCATCCAGGGTCAGGGCGCCCGGCCGGTCATCGCCACGCAGCACCTTGACGCTCAGGTCCCGTAGCTTCTTGCGCTTGGCGTTGGCCGGCAGCTCCGTGGTGTAGCTGATGCCCACGGAAATCTCACCGCTGGCAAGCATCGACGACATCAACAGGTAATTGACCCGGCGCACCACCACCACGACGTTCTGCGCTTCATCGCGAATCTGTTTGAGCAATGGCGGAAACAGGCCGAACTCGGCATCGTCGGACAGGCCGATGCGAAACACATCGCGGCTGATGGACGGGTCGAAATCCTTGGCCCGGCTCACCGCGCCGGAAATGGTGTCCATGGCCGGTTGCAACTCCTTGAGAATCACCAACGCCCGCGGTGTCGGCTCCAGCACACGCCCGTTACGCACCAGCAGCGGGTCGTCGAACAGATCGCGCAACCGCGCGAGTGCCGCACTGACGGCAGGCTGGCCGAGGAACAGCTTCTCGCCGGCCCGAGTGAGGTTCTTCTCGAACATCAGCGTTTCGAAAATCACCAACAGGTTCATGTCCACGCGTCGCAGGTCGTTGCGGTTCATGGTGGATTCTCACAGGTTGCATAATCTTTTCAGTAAAGCACTAAACCTTTGGCGAGAGGGTTGGTAAGCGCTCGACCGTGCCCTGACTGTAAATCGTTCGAGCGCGGTATCAATGATGTCTTGCCCTCCGGTTTGCGTGTTCAAAATTCCCCAACGATACAAAAACTAAATGCGCTCAAAGTGGGCGTGTCTGATTTGATTCGCTTTAAACCTAAATGCTTCGGCATTCGGATTTTTATGGGTTGCAACGATTGCATGAAAAGCATCCAGGTACTGTAAAATTGTTGATTGAGCTTGTTGGAGGCCGATTCCATTTGGCCGGGCGTCGGGGAGTTCCTGTTTCGATAGGCGAAGAAGCTCATTGCTTGCGAAATTGCCACGCATAGGGGTTGTGGTTGAATCGTTTATTTTCCTATACAGGTGTTCGACCAGCCAGCGACGCTCATTTTGGCTGGGAGAGCGTTGTGCTGGTGGAATATTCAGTTCTTTTTGTAATGCAATGTTTTGAGCAAGGCTTGTAGAGGTCTCATACTGCAGGGCGTTAATTTGCGAATGAGCTTTTATGGCTTGTTCAGGAGACACACCCGTTTTTAATATATGTGGCGAGGGAGTAGTTTCTCGGTGTAAGTCGAATATGCCATTGCGCTTTAATACTTTTGTTTTCGCCCGTCTTGCCCACTGTAAGGCTTTCAGGCCCGGACCTAACGCTATATGCCCGTCGGGATCTGTTTTGTTAACTGGATCCCCGGCGCAGTATGCATACGAATTCAATCCACCCTTGTCAAACGGGCTCAGATTGTCCGGACTGTTAAATCGCATCAAGAAAGGATTGAATGCCCGATACCCATTCCCCAACAGGTAACGCCTGGTGACCGGGTCAGGTCGCTCGCCGTTGAATCCAAGCAGGCTGGTCAATTCGCTCTCATCAGGGCGATGACCGTAAGGTGTGTAAGCAATGGCGTATCGGTGATTGTCCGGAGCGAACGTTTGCAATACCGAGCGCTGCTGATCAATGGCTAGCAGCGTGGTGCTGTCTGAGCCGCCCTCGCTCTGCTGTTGTGCCAGCAACAACTCACCATACTGGACAATGGAATGACGAAACGTTTCTTGTATCTCGGTAACCAGGCGGCTTTTGCAATAGAACCGTTGATGCTGTGCTTCGTTCGCTGGCGCATGACCGATCAATTGGTCGAGAGCGTCATAGTGATACTGGCATAGCAGGGATTCGTCTGGCGATAGCATGGGTGAGTGCTCCAAAGGCCCAACAGGCAGGTGCTCAGTATTGGTTTTTACGCAGCGAGTTGGAACTATCAAAACTGCTAGGTTTTTTTCGGCCAATGATTCCCCGTGGGCATGGCGCAGAGGCCAGCAGATTGGCGATTTCTTCTTCGGAAAAATCAAACGCCAGCAATACCGCCCGAATGCTCACCCTTGTCGATGCGGGAGACGCGAGGACAGGCGTTGCATTGATCGCGATCGCGAGCAGGCCCACTCCCACAGTTTTATGCGCTGGGTTCAGAGTCCGTCAGCACCTTCCTGAAATTCTCCACCAACGGCCGCAGATTGATTCGGTGCCACGCCGCCCATAGCGGCCGGGTGAGGGGAATCCATGGCACTTCCCGCAGCACCACGCCCGGCGGTGCGTTACGGCTCAAGCCTTTCTGAATCATGGCGATGCCCAGCCCTGACGCTACCAGCGCCATCGCAGTGAAAGGGCCGGTGGCTTCCATGCGGATATCAGGGGTGAAGCCTGCGCGGATGCAGGCGCTGACGAAGTTCTCGCGGCCGGTGACATTCTGGTGCTGAACGCCGATCCATTCCTGTTCGGCGAGGTCGGTGGCGGCCAGTTGTGCCTGTCTGGCCAGCGGGTGATGTTCGGGCAGGGCCAGCAACATTGGGTCATCCAGCACCTGGAAACCCAGCAGGTCGGGGTCGTCATCGGTCGGCGGCTCACTGACCAGGGCGATATCCAGACTACGCTGACGCAGGCCTTCGAGTTGTTCGGCGGAGCTCTGGTTGTACAGCGCGACATGCACATTCGGGCGGCTTACACGCAGCACGCGCAAGGCATTGGGCAAGATGCCGGCGTGCATGGCGTTTTCGATGTAGCCGATGCACAGGCCGCCTTCTTCGCCACGCCCCAGGCGTTTACCGAGGGATTCCAGGCGATTGGCGTGGGTCAGCAGGGCGCGGGTTTCGGCTAGGAAGGTCTGGCCGTCGCGCGTCAGACGGATGCGTTGCTGGCTGCGCTCGAACAGGGTCAGGCCCAGGCGTTCCTCGAGCTGGGCGATCTGCCGGCTCAGGGGTGACTGGGACATATGCAAGCGTTCGGCGGCGCGACCGACGTGTTCTTCCTCGGCGACGGCGACGAAGTAGCGCAATTGACGGATGTCAATCATGTAAGACCTCCAGGGACTCAAGTGCTGCATATTATGTCTTGGACGGTCCGAACGTCGCAATCTAGGATCTGCTCCTACAGGTTTTCCTGATTCGAGAGGTTTCACTTATGAGCTTGAAAGACAAACTGCCCGGCGCGCTGGGCTTCGGTACCGCCCCTCTGGGCAATATGTTCCGCGCCATCCCTGAAGAGGAGGCGCAAGCCACCGTGCACGCCGCCTGGGATGCCGGCGTGCGTTATTTCGATACTGCGCCGTTCTACGGTTCGGGCCTGTCGGAAATTCGCCTCGGCCAGGCGCTGTCGCGCTACAACCGCGATGACTATGTACTGAGCAGCAAGGTCGGCCGGGTGATTCTCGACGAGGTCGAAGACGCCGCCGCCCGCGATCTGGGGGAGAAGAGCGGGGTGTTCGAGCATGGTCGCCCGAACAAGATCGTCAACGACTACAGCGCCGATGCGACCCTGCGTTCGATCGAAGACAGCCTCAAGCGCCTGGAAACCGATCGCCTGGACATCGTCTGGGTGCACGACATCGCCCAGGACTTCTACGGCGATCAATGGCTGGAATACTTCAACCAGGCCCGCACTGGTGCCTTCAAGGTGCTGACCCGCTTGCGCGAAGAAGGCGTGATCAAGGGCTGGGGCCTAGGGGTGAACAAAGTCGAGCCGTGCGAATTGACCCTTGATCTGAGTGAAGCGCAGCCGGACGGTTTTCTGTTGGCCGGTCGCTACACTCTTCTCGACCATGATCGTGCCTTGCAGCGTCTGATGGACGCGGCACTGGCGCAGAACGTCGAAATCGTGGTTGGCGGGCCATACAGTTCGGGCATTCTGGCGGGTGGCGAACACTTCGAATACCAGAAGGCCAGCCCGGCGATTGTCGCCAAGGTCGAGCAGATCAAGCGCATTGCGCTGGCCTATGGTGTCGACATCAAAGCGGCAGCATTACAGTTTTCGTTGGCCAACCCGGCCGTGGCAGCGGTGATTCCAGGCGCCAGTCGCCCGCAGCGGATTGCCGAAGATGTGGCCGCACTGTCGGCGGTGATTCCCGCCGCTTTCTGGCAAGCGTTGCGCGACGCGAAGCTGGTGTCCGAGCGCGCACCGTTGCCGATCACTGGAGCTTGAGCATGAAAATCGATCTGAGTGGAAAACTGGCCATTGTCAGCGGCAGCACTGCCGGCATTGGTCTTGGCATCAGCAAGGCACTGGCTGAATCCGGCGCCACGGTGGTGGTGATCGGCCGCGAGGCGGCCAAGGTCGAGCAGGCGCTGGCGAGCATTCGCCAGCAGGTGCCCGGCGCACAAGTGCGCGGGCTCACGGCGGATCTCGGGACGGCTGAAGGCGCGGAAAAACTGTTCGCCGCCGAACCGCGGGCAGACATTCTGGTGAACAACCTGGGGATCTATGCCGCAGTGGATTTCTTCGACACACCCGATAGCGAGTGGGCGCGCTTCTATGAGGTCAACGTGATCTCCGGTGTGCGCCTGGCACGGCATTACGTGCCGGACATGGTCAAGCAGGGCTGGGGGCGGGTGATTTTCCTGTCTTCGGAATCCGGAATCGCGATTCCTGCGGACATGCTCAACTATGGTGTGACCAAAAGCGCCAACCTGGCGGTGTCCCACGGACTGGCCAAGCGGCTGGCGGGCACCGGGGTAACGGTCAATGCGATCCTGCCGGGCCCGACATTGACCGACGGCGTGGAGCTGATGCTCAAGGATGCCATTGCCGCGTCCGGGCGCAGCGTCCAGGAAGAAGCCGACGCCTTTGTACGCAAGGAGCGGCCGACGTCCATCATCCAGCGCGTGGCGAATGTCGAGGAAGTGGCCAACCTGGTGGCGTATATTGCTTCGCCACTATCCTCGGCTACCACAGGCGCGGCGCTTCGAGTCGATGGCGGTGTCGTCGACAGCCTGGCCATCTGACCCCGACAATCAAGAGAGAGCATTACATGGCAACTGCATCAGCATTCATCGACATCCCGGCCTCGGCCGATCAGGTCTGGCACTTGATCGGCGGTTTCAATTCGCTGCCGGACTGGCTGCCGTTCATTCCCAAGAGCGAGCTCAGCGAAGGCGGGCGGGTGCGCAGCCTGCAGACGGCGGACGGCGCGGTAGTGATCGAACGTCTGCAAGCGTTCGACAACGATGGCAAGACCTACAGCTACTCGATCTTGCAGGCGCCGTTTCCGGCCACTGATTATCTGGCGACGATCCGCGTTGAAGCGCAGGGGCAGGGCGCCCGGGTGACCTGGTCCGGTCGGTTTGAGCCGGTGGGTGTGAGCGATGAGGAAGTGGTGGCGTTGTTTACCGGGATTTATCAGGGCGGGCTTGAGGCCCTGCGGGCCAATTACCCGGCCTGACAAACACTACAGATCCGCTGTGGGAGATTCTATGGTTGAGGGGAAGCCCTCAACCATAGAATGTGGCGAGGGGATTTATCCCCGTTCGGCTGCGAAGCAGTCGCAGAGCCAGCCAACTCGGTATGCCTGAAGGAATGCCGGGGCCGCTTCGCTGCCCAACGGGGATAAATCCCCTCGCCACACAAGCCCGCTCCCACAGGTCCTGTGTCAGTTCTGCAGATTTGTATCAGGTCGGGGCAATCAGGCTCTCCCGACAATCGATCGCCAACCGTGCGCCACCCAGTTCGCTGGTGCCGACCTCCAGGGTAAAGCCGTGCAGGCCGACAATCGCCGCGACGATCGACAGCCCCAAGCCGAAACCGCTTTTCTGATTGCCCGCCTCTGCGCGGTAGAAGCGCTGGAACACCGCCTCGCGTTCAGCCTCCGCAATGCCGGGGCCGGAGTCGAGTACTTCGATCCGGGTGTGCCCGTTCTCATTGACCCCACGCAGAATCACCTGGCCACCGGGTGGGGTGAATTTGATCGAGTTACTCAACAGATTGGCCACCGCTTCGAACAGCAGGGCGCGATCGCCATTGAGCGAAGGCAGCGATGTGGGCAGTTGCAGTTCAAACGTCAGGCCATCGTCCTCGGCCAACGGCAGATAAAACTCATGCAGTTCCTGTAGCAAGGACACCGCGTCCAATTGCACGAAACCGGACCGGCGCTGGCGATCCTCCAGTTCGGAAATCCGCAGCAGCCCGCGAAAACGCGCCATCAGGGTATCGGCCTCGGCCAACACCGCGTCCAATTGCGTCGCTTGCGGCGAACCTTCGCCGGCCTGTTGTTGCATGCGATAGAGCTGCGCGCGCAGGCGGGTCAGCGGGGTGCGCAAGTCATGGGCGATGTTGTCGCACACGCCCTTGACCTCGTTCATCAAGCGCTCGATGCGTTCGAGCATGGCGTTGACGATGGCGGCCAGCATGTCCAGTTCATCGCGGCGGTTGGACAGCGGCAGACGCCGGGTAAGGTCCCCGGCGACGATGGCTTCGGCGCTGCCCTGGATCGCGCGAATCCGCCGTAGCGGTCGGCGGCGCAACAGGTGCCAACCGACGATGCCCGGCAAGATGGTCAGGGTCACGCCCCAGAACAAGGCATGGAGGATGATCCGGGTCACGGCAAACAACGAACCGTTGTCCCGCACCAGGATCAGCCAGCGACCATCTTTCGTCTGGGTTGCCACCGCGTCGCAGCTGTCGACGGGCAGGGTCGGGTCGTCGGACTCGGCGCAGTCGTTGAGCATGTGAATCTTGCCGTCCAGCGGCAGGCCTTTGGGAATGTGGCGCAGGGCGCCACTGAGATAACGATGTTCGGCATCGAACAGGCCGTAGGCGTCAATGCCGCGGATGTCGAAGGTCATGCTGACGGCAAGGGCGTCCGTCAGTTGATCACCCTGGAAGTGCGAGAACAGATGCTGGCGTTGCATCAGCGAGTGCTTGGCCAGGTTGTCGAGGTAAGCGGACACCTCGTAATACATGACCCCCATGAGAATCCCGCTCCAGGCCACGAACAACGCACTGTAGAGGGCCAGCAGGCGACTGGTCGAAGAACGCCAGCCTTTAGACGGGTTCGGCAATGACATAACCCGAGCCTCGCACCGTTCGAATCAATGGAACATTGCCAGGTGGGTCGATTTTCTTGCGCAGGCGGCCGATATGCACGTCGATCAAATTGGTGCCGGGGTCGAAGTGATAACCCCAGACCTCTTCGAAAATCATCATCCGCGAGAGGATCTGCCCGGTGTTGCGCATCAGGAATTCCAGCAGTTTGTATTCGGTGGGCAGCAGGGTGAGCAACTGGCCGTCGCGGCTGGCTTCGTGGCTGATCAGGTTCAGCTCCAGGTCTGCCACCCGCAGCGTGGTCGCCTGGGCCGTCACGGTGTTCTGCCGGCGCAGCAGGACTTCGACCCGGGCGGCCATTTCATCGGTGGCGAAGGGTTTGGTCAGGTAATCGTCGCCCCCGGCGCGCAAGCCGCGTACACGTTCGTCGACGTCGGAGAGGGCGCTGATCATCAGGATAGGCGTGGCCACGCCCATGGTGCGCAAGGTGGTGACAATCGCCAGGCCGTCGAGCTCGGGCAACATGCGGTCGAGGGTGATCAGGTCATAGTTGCCGCTGACCGCACGCTCAAGTCCCTCTCGACCGTTGTCGACCCAATCGACGTCGAGCCCGTGGCTGCTCAGTTCGGCGACAATTTCCCGTGCGGTCACGGCGTCGTCTTCGATGGTCAAGATGCGGGTCATAAGGCAGGCCTGATTAGGTATTCACAACGTAGTGCAGCATTTTGCCAAGAAATGATCGAAGGCTTACTAAATAAAAGTTCATGGACAAATCCATCGTCGGTCAATGCATAAAACCCGCTGCATCCAGCCGTTCATTGCAATTTGCATGGGGTTGGGAAGTTCAAAGTTTCTAAGCTGTTGAAATAAAAGGATTTATTGAAAGCCCGCGACTGGCACGGCGACTGCAATTGCTCTTTCGAGACTTGTAACACCATCTTTCTGCCTGGAGCGATACAACAATGAATAGATCCTCTGAGGGTTTCTATCCCGCCACGGATGAATCGAGCACAGTGTCGGGCGTGTCCTGGGGGGCGATCTTCGCCGGGGCCGCGGCGGCGGCGGCGTTGTCGCTGATCCTGGTACTGCTTGGATTCGGCCTTGGTTTTTCGGCAGTTTCGCCGTGGGCCAATGAAGGCATGAGCGCCAAGGGCCTGGGCATATCGACGATTGTCTGGCTGGCTGTCACGCAAATCGTCGCTTCCGGCGCCGGTGGCTATATCGCCGGTCGGCTGCGGGTGAAGTGGGCTTATATGCACGGCGATGAAGTTTATTTCCGCGATACCGCCCACGGTTTTCTCGCCTGGTGCGTGGCGACGCTGGTGACGGCGACGTTGGTCGCCGGTTCGGTCAGCAGCATCGTCAGTGGTGGCGTGCAGGCCGGGGCGCAGGTCGCCGGTGGCGCCGCCACTGCCATGACAGCAGCAGCGGGCACCGCGGCAGCCAACACTGACAGCGATCAGTACGGCTACTACATCGACAGCCTGTTTCGTAATGACCAGCCAGCCGCCCTCAGCGACGACGCCGCCCGAGGCACAGTGACGCGCATTTTCGTGCGCTCACTGAAAGACGGTCAGTTGGCCGCTGAAGACCGAACTTACCTGGCACAACTGGTGGCGCAACGGACCAACATGACACAAGCAGATGCTGAACGTCGTGTCGACGAAGTCTATGCCCGCACGCAAAAAGCCGTGGCAGACGCCAAGCTGGCTGCGCAACAAGCGGCCGACACCGCCGCCAAAGTAGCAGCCTGGACCACCTTGTGGATGTTCGTCGCCCTGCTGGCCGGTGCGTTTTTCGCCAGCCTCGCTGCCACCTTCGGCGGTCGTCGTCGGGATGCCGTGGTGTATCTGGAAACCGACACTTACGTCACCACCGCACCGATTCGTTAACCCAGGAGAAACATCATGCGTTCATTACTACTGTTCTTTCTCGGCGTACCGATCCCGATCATCATCCTGATCGCCTTGTTCATGCACTGATAGTTCCTGGCCTCGTGCCTGTGCCGCTTCTGCCTTTTTGGCAGAAGCGGCGTTTTTGCTGGTGGATGTAAGGTGTGAAACGCACCTGTAGGAGCCGGCTTGCTGGCGATGCGATGGTGGCCGTAACGCCGTCAGTCAATCGGCGTGTCGATAAACACCTCAAGCCCCTCGGCATAGCGGGTGAACGCAGCGATTTTTGCGAACCGCTCAACCGGAACCTGATCCGGCACCACATACTGGGTAAAGCTCCACGCAACAGCGAGGGTAATACCAGCCTGGTCAATCGAGCCGTCATTTTTCAGCGGCTGCTTTTCCAGCTCTCGTTCCAGCGCCGAATAGGCGGCTGCCAATTGCCCCTCGACCCGTTTAACCCAAGGCTCGTATTGAATCTCTGCCGGGCGTAGGTTGCGTTCATAATAAAGCTGCACCGACTTTTCGCTGGCAGCCAATGCCAGGCCAATCAGGCGCAGTGACCGCAGGCGATGTTCGATACCCGCAGGCATCAAGCTGCGATCCGGGCCGGCCAATGCTTCCAGGTAATCGATGATCAGCGTCGAATCCATCAACACTTCACCGTCATCCAGTATCAGGGTCGGCGCCTTGACCACCGGGTTGATTTGCCGAAATTGCTCGAAGGTCCTGAACACCGACACCGATTCGTGCTCCAGGGCGATGCCCAGGCGCTTGGCAGAAATGGCGACGCGTCGCACGTAAGGTGAATCCAGCATGCCGATCAGCTTCATTTACCGCTCCTTGAGATAGCCATTACGCGAGCGACAACCTTAGCTGAGCCCGGTCGACCTGCAAACCGGGGCATGCAGCTCAGCGGTTTGTCTTTTATATAAGCTTCGCAGGATTGAATTTCTTGCTATAAACGCACTCCGATATCCGCCTGGATGCCTGTCTTAGAGCATTTTCGAGGCTTTGTCGGACAAATTCGCTGTCTTTTCAGTTGCTGAGGCCTCAAGTCGGCCTTAGACTGCCGCCCCTCGTAAATTGAGTGCCGGGTGGCGCTTGGTATAGACGGCGCCGTTGCGATGACCTTCGATGGTCCGCCGCAACGCTCCCTAATTCGCTTAATGCACGTTTTTTTATAGAGATATCAATGACAAAGGACAAGTTGCTGGCCATGCCGGCGGATGACTACATGAATGCCGAGCAACATGCTTTTTTCTCTGAGCTGTTGCAAAACATGAAAGTCGAAACCCATGAGCGCATCGAACAGAACCGCATCGCCATCGAAAGCCTGGACACCCCAGCCGACCCGGCGGACGCCGCTTCCGTCGAAGAAGAGCGCACTTGGCTGGTGAACGCGATCGATCGTGATCAGCGCATGCTGCCTCAGTTGGAACAAGCCCTGGAACGCATCAAGGAAGACAGCTTCGGCTGGTGCGATGACAGCGGCGAGCCTATTGGCCTCAAGCGCCTGCTGATCAGCCCGACCACCAAGTACTGCATCGAAGCTCAAGAACGTCACGAGCAAATCGACAAGCACCAGCGTCAGGCCTGATTCTGTTGGGTAGCCCACTTAACCTGGGCTGCCTGGAAAAGATCGCAGCCGTCGGCAGCCCCCTGTAGGCGCTGTCGCAGGCTGCGATCTTTGCTTTTCGACGTCTACACAATCCCCCCGAACTTCTATTGATCTGCTGCAACGTCCCCGACTAAAGGCTCATGGATAATGGCCTTGTGCTGGCGTTTAATGCGAAGACAACAACTAGAAATTGGCGGGGTGATAACGATGACGAGAGACGGATCTCGGGTGGCGGCCGTGCCTGCACCCACGCTTTTGCCGAACAACCGCTGGTTGACGCCGACACTGCAAAGCATCGCCCTGATGCTGCTATTGTGTGGCATGACCCTGGGCGGCTGGTCGCTCTACCTTGGCCTGCCGATGGCCGTGCTGATCATTTGGCTGCCACGCCTGCGCTCGCGCGCAATGCCTGAAGCCGTGCCTGCCGATACGTCCGGCACACTCTCGGCGTTAACCCGCGAACTGTCCTACACCACCAGTCATAACGCGTTGTCCGCCGCTGGCGTGGCCTTTTCAGTCAAGCAACTGGCCGACAAGTTGCAATCGCAACTGGGGGCGGCAGCACAAATCGTTGGCAATGCCGAAGTCATGATCGCGACCGAGCAGGCCACCTCGGCCCTCAGTCACCAGGCCCTGAGTGCCGCGAGTGAAGCGCATCAAAGCGGCGTGGCCGGGCGTACCGAGTTGATCGAATCCATTGCCCGCATGCACCAACTCAGCCAGCGGGCCAATAACAGCCGTGAGCTGATCGAAGCCCTGAGCTTGCGCAGCGATGACATTCAGCGGGTCACATTGGTGATCCAGTCCATTGCCAGCCAGACAAACTTGCTGGCCTTGAACGCGGCCATCGAAGCGGCGCGAGCCGGTGAGCACGGTCGTGGCTTTGCGGTGGTGGCCGATGAGGTTCGCGGGCTTGCCGCGCGCACGGCCACGGCCACCGGAGAGGTCGGCGACATGGTGGCCGATATCCAGCAGCGCACCGCACAAGTGGTCGAGCAGATCCGCCAGTTGTCCAGCGACCTCGACACCGGCGTAGGCCAGGTCGAACAGACGGGCCAGCACCTGGAAAACATTGCCCGCCTGGCTGCCGGTGTCGAAAGCCAGGTCGGGGCAATCGCTCGCGGTGCCGAAACCAACCGTGAACAACTCGATAGCCTGTTTCACGCCATCGAGCAGATGCGCAGCGACCTTGCGATCAGTGACCAACAGACCCAGCGCCTGGCCTTGGCAGCGGTGCAGATGGAAGGCCAGGCCGAGACCATCAGCGAGCGCCTTGCCGAAGTCGGCCTGGATGACTATCACCAGCGGATCTATGACCTGGCCAGGGAAGGCGCGAGCCAGATTGCCGCGCGCTTCGAAGCAGATATCGATGCGGGGCAGATCAGCCTCGAAGACCTGTTCGACCGGCATTACCAGGCGATTCCCGATACCCACCCGGCCAAATACCGAACGCGCTTTGATCGTTACACCGATCAGGTCCTGCCGGCGATCCAGGAGCCGCTGCTGCCACGCCACGAAGGCCTGGTATTCGCCATTGCCTGTACCCAGCAGGGCTATGTGCCGACGCATAACCAGGCGTTCAGCCAACCACTGACCGGCGATATACAACACGATACCCTGCACAACCGCAGCAAACGCAAGTTCGCCGACCGGACGGGGATCCGCTGTGGCAGTCATCAGCAAGCCGTGCTGTTGCAAACCTATACCCGTGACACTGGAGAGCTCATGCACGACCTGTCAGTGCCGATCATGCTCAAGGGGCGTCATTGGGGTGGTTTGCGCCTGGGCTACAAACCGCAAAACCCTCGATAATGGATTGCGACTGTTACAGTTTTGGTAACGAATCTGTACAAAGCCGATATTGTTTGCGCGCCCACGGAGTCGTTACCATACCTCTATTAGTTAGGTTGCTAACGGAGTTGGAGGCGCAACATGCACAGTAAAGTTGATGTCGCGGTCATGATCGGGAGCGGAGTACCCGCCAGTTTGCGGGCGTTGGGGCAAAGTATCTGCTGGGTGGTGCTGCTCAATGGCGAACGCCGTGGCACGGCCTATTCCAGTCGCAATGAAGCTGAAGCGTGCAAGGCCGCCTGGCTGGCGCAATTGCACGCCGAATCGCCAGGCAACCTGCACTGTGCCTGATCCTAGTGAACCTGATGCATGCGCAGGTTCAGGTCGTCGACCACTCGCGCCCAGTCGGCGTCTTCACGCAATTGTTCTTTGAGGAAGCCTGCCTGCTGGGGGGTCCAGAACTCGGCATCGATGAGTTTCTTGTCGTCGGGCAGGGGAGAATGGCTGGCAATGAAATCGTCAATGGCTCGCTGGCTCGAATCCAGCCCGAGCTGGTCGAACAAGCCTTTCAGGTCGTGGGTCGGTGATTCCATCTTGATCTCCTTGCAGGTCATCTGTCGTGTCGAGTGATAGAGATGAAGAACGTCTCTGTTGCATCTGAGGGAGCCGTGCTTCATTAAGTTCGAAAACGATGTTCCAACGCAGCAGTGAGCATAGACCGCAATGGCGCGTGTCAGGTTTTCAAGGCGCCTGCATCGACGGCCGCCTTCAGTTCCTTGGCCGACTCCTGCGCGGCAAGGGCGGCGATGTCGGAGGACTTGAACCAGCGATCTTTCTCGACCTGATGATAGGTCACGGTTTTCAGCGGTGGCTTGGCGCGCATCACGATCACGGCCTGGAACTCGCCGTCGATCTCTCTGGCTTCGCCCCTGATGAAAAACTCGCCGATATCAAATTCCGTCACGTTACGGCCTTCCCATGAAATATTGTTGTTTAGCGCGCCCGCCACGGGAAGGCGCGTTTGATTGGTCGGGGAGTATGGCAGTAGTTGGAGGCCGGCGGCTGAGTAAAGTCGCCGGCTTGACGAAACCTTCCGGGAAAACGGGATGAAAGTGTCACCTATGTGACTCGAGCGCGCGGGCGAGGGCACAGGCCTGGTTATGATCGCCGCGGAAACCTCTTACGTGCCCCGTGGAAGTTTCTTTGATATGAAAGAAGGCGATACCCGCCAGAACCACATGAAATCGTGGTGGCGAGGGGCAGCGGGGAGCGTCTTCGGTCGCAAGGAACTCGGCGGGGTGCAGGGAAGGTGGGGTGTTGGAGTAAGATGCCTGGGGATGGGCAAAGTGTGTCAGTGTGCACATATGAAGTCCTTTTCTTGGGTTAGCCGACGTAATGTACGTCGTAATGGGTAGTCTCGGTGAGCATCGCTGCTCTAGAATCAGCGTCACTGGTGGGTGGACAAGGCTTATCTAAAGCAATTTCTGGCTGGCGATATGTAAGAAAAGTGCTTTTTTATAAGAGTTTTTTCCCTAAAGTTGATAGTCCGTATTTCTCTGGCGGTTCCAAGGGTGTTTTCCTTCAGCCTTTGTCGAACGCCGGGCGAGACGACGTGAGCAGCATCCAGTAATCTGCTCAAGCTTCGAGAGGGATGAGCGCTCTGCGCATCCAGGATCTCAACCCGGGTTATCTGGCTTCACCTCGGCATTGCCGCTTTTTTGGCCGTGCGCTTTTTTCGCGTGCGGCGTCATTTTCAGATGTGGGGATGTTTCCTTGGCAGTAAGTAATCTCGATATGCATGCTTTGTTCGTGCTGGGCGATTTGCGCGCAAAGCTGGTTAAACAGTTTCAGTCACGTTTTGTTTACATTACCGAGCAGAGCGCCGAAGGCATTTACATTGCCGAGATCGACACCGAGTCAGCGCTCGTGGTGGACGATAAACCGGGGCTCAAACTCAAGGTCGGCGATCATTTCAGCGCGTCGGTGTTGCCCAGCCGCGAAGGTGGCAAACTGGAAATCAAGTTCCGCGACATCAAGCTGACAGTCTACGGCCTGGGCGATTACGCCTTCGTGACCACGGCCGACGGCCAAGCCATCCTGTTCAAGGAAGGGCACAACGTGGTGACGGTATTCGCCGCCCACCAGCAGCTGCAGGAAGGCCTGACCAAGACCCTCAAGGCCGTGACCGGCAAGGCCGCCAAGTGGCGCAAGGGCGAACTGGTGACGTTCAAGGCCAGTGAATAGTGGTCCTGCCCCGTGCCGATTTCCACCAACAGCACCAGGCCCGTGCGCAAGCCGAGGCCCAGCGTCTGTTTGAGCAAAAGGCGGTCCTGCAGGGTGCCTGGCTGAACTGGGTGGCCTCGCAAATCTACGCGTTGCAACCGGCGGCGTACGCCAGCATGGTCAGGAGAGAGCTGGCCTGCCTGCAGCAAACCTGTGAAAAGTGATCCGCGTCCCTCGAAAGCAGGAACCTCTACTACAGTCAGTTGACTGAGTATTCAGAGGCTTTGCGGTCTTCTGCCAGGCCATCCTGCTATTGCTGTGAACAGCACGAGGTGCACAAGCATGAAAGGCATTCGCCGGTTGCTGGCCGCTGTCGTGGCCACGTTCGGATTGTTGGCGTCACCCGCTGCGGTGCTGGCTGCCAGCGCGCCGATCCACTTCGCCGACCTCAATTGGGAAAGCGGCAGCCTGATCACCGATGTCCTGCGGATCATCGTCGAAAAAGGGTATGGGCTGCCGACCGACACCTTGCCAGGCACTACCATCACCCTCGAAACCGCACTGGCCAACAATGACATCCAGGTCATTGGCGAGGAGTGGGCGGGGCGCAGCCCGGTCTGGGTCAAGGCGGAGGCGGAAGGCAAGGTCGTGAGCCTGGGCGACACGGTCAAGGGCGCCACGGAAGGCTGGTGGGTGCCTGAGTACGTGGTCAAGGGCGACCCGGCCAAGGGCATCAAGGCGCTGGCGCCGGACTTGCGCAGTGTCACCGACCTTCCCAGGTACAAGGACGTGTTCAAGGACCCTGAAGCGCCGAACAAGGGACGCTTTCTCAACAGCCCTATCGGTTGGACCTCGGAAGTGGTCAACAAGCAGAAGCTCAAGGCCTACGGGCTCGATGCCAGCTATGTGAATTTTCGCAGCGGTTCGGGCGCTGCGCTGGATGCGGAGATCAGCTCGTCGATTCGCCGGGGTAAACCGGTGTTGTTCTATTACTGGTCGCCCACGCCGCTGCTCGGTCGCTTCAAGCTGATCCAGCTGGAGGAGCCGCCCTTCGATGCGCAGGCCTGGAAAACCCTGACCGACGCCGACAACCCCAATCCGCAACCGACCCGCTCGCTGCCCTCGAAGCTGTCTATCGGCGTGTCCACGCCGTTCCAGAAGCAGTACCCGCAGATTGCCGAGTTCTTTGCCAAGGTCGATTTTCCCATCGACCCGTTGAACCGGGCGCTGGCCGAGATGAGTGAAAAGCACACGCCACCGCGTCAGGCCGCCGAAGCGTTCATGAAGGCCCATCCGCAGGTCTGGAAGGCCTGGTTGCCCAAGGATATCGCGGACAAGGTATCAGCCGCCTTGTAGGCAGCGGCTGCAAACGCGTTGGTCGGGTCGTTGGCTTGAGCGCGTGCACGGCGAAAAAAGCCAACTAGGATGAGTCTGTTCAAATCCCTTTCAAGGATTTCAGACCATGACCTTCGTGTTGGCTCAATGGCTGGCGACGGTAATTGCGGCAATCGCCCTGGCACACGTGTATTGGGCGTTGGGTGGTAAATGGGCCGTCGTGGCGGTGGTGCCGCAGGTGCCGGTGGAGGGCGGAGCGCGATTGCAGCCGGCCTTCAAGCCCCGTGGCTGGATGACGATGCTGGTGGCGGCGGCGTTGCTGACCATTGCCCTGTTGGTGTGCTTGCGGGTTGGCTGGTGGCTGCCGCAGGTGGATCATCGCGGGTTGCAGTGGGTGATCAGCGCCATTGCGCTACTGCTGTTTGCCCGGGCCATTGGCGACTCGGAGCTGGTGGGGTTTTTCAAGGAGGTCAAGGGGTCGCGGTTTGCCCGGCTGGACACCTGGGTCTACTCGCCCTTGTGTGTGGTGCTGGGGGCTGGGTTGTTGGCGGTGGCCTGGGTTTAGGATCAGCTTTGCTTCTCGTTGACGCCTCGGCGCGGGCGGATGTCCCCGATCCCCCACTGTAGGAGCCAGGCTTGCCGGCGATGGCGTCCTGGCAGGCGATAATTGTCTTTCATGTGTACATATCCGTTACCGCAGCAATGGATATGTACGCCAAAGCTCTTTCAATCAACCCCCACTCTCCGTACGCCGACTAGAAACCTCCGCCGGCACATCATCCCCCGCCATGCGTTTACGAAACAACGCCGCCCGGGCCAGCAGCAAGGTGGTCACCGGTACGGTGATCGCCAGCAGGATCGGTATCAACCAGGCGTGCAGGACCGGCCCGGACTTGAGCGCAGAAAAGAAGATGATCGAAGCCAGGGCCACGCACCATGCGCCCAGGGTCGAGGCCAGGGCCGGTGGGTGCATGCGCTGGAAGTAATCCTTCATCCGCAACAGGCCAGTGGCGCCAATGAGGGCAAACAGGCTGCCGAGCACCAGCAGGATGGCCACGGGTATTTCCACCCACAAGGACAATGGCGCACTCATTCGATCACCTCGCCGCGCAGGAGGAATTTCGCCAGGGCGAACGAGCCGACGAAGCCAAACAGCGCGATCAGCAACGCGGCCTCGAAGTAAGTGTCACTGGCATAGCGAATGCCCAGCGTCAGCATCATCAGCATCGCCACGATGTACAGGTAATCCAGGGCCAGGACCCGGTCCTGGGCCGATGGACCCTTGAACAGGCGGATCAGGGTCAGGATCATCGCCACGCAAAACAGGAACAGGCTCAGCAGGATGGCGTTGGACAACAAGCTGCTCATTCGAAAATCTCCATCAACGGGCGCTCGTAGGTCGCCTTGAAGTGCTGGATGAACAGCACTTCGTCATCCAGGTCGAAGACATGCAGCAGCAGGATGCTGCGATCCAGCGCCAGCTCCGACCAGACCGTGCCCGGCACCACCGTGCAGATCATCGACAGCGCGGCCAGGCCATTGGCGTCGCGCAGGTCCAGCGGCACCTTGACGAACCCTGAGCGTGGCGGTCGGCGGCGAGCATTGAGCACACCGAAGGCGACCGCCAGGTTGGACACCAGCACATCGCGACCGACCAGCAGGAACAGACGCAGGATCACCCCGGGCCGACGAATGCGAATCGGCAGCGGACGCAGCTTGCGCATCATTAAAGGCGCGCAAAGCCCCAACAGGGCGCCCAGTAACAGGTTGCCGGGACTGAGCGACAGGTTCAGCAGCAACCACAACAGGCACAGGGCCAGCGACAGCCATGGCGCAGGCAGCAGGCGCTTCATGGTTGCACCTCCAGCAGCGCTGCACTGGCCTGCGGGCCTGGCACCACGCGGGTGCCGAGCACGGCCATCACATACTGCTGCGGGTTGTTCAAGGCGTTGGCGGCCGCTTGGGTGTAGCGCAGCAGCGGTTCGGCCTTGAGCGTGAGCAGGATGCTCAAACCCAGCAGCGCGAAAATCGGTACGCATTCCAGGCGCCGCAGCGCAGGCGAGGGGCGTTCTGCCGGTGTCCAGAAACGCTGGACGCCGACGCGGGCAAAGGCGATCAACGACGCCAGTCCCGAGAGGATCAGCAGCGTCAGCAAGCCCCACGCGGCATTCGAAACCGGCGCGTCGCCAGCGTTGCCCAGGCCCATCGGATTGAGCAAGGCGCTGAGCAGGCTGAGCTTGCCGATGAAGCCTGAGAGCGGTGGCATGCCGATGATCAGCAGGGCGCAGGCGATGAAGCTCAAGCCGAGGAACGCCATGGTCCAGGGAATCACCTGGCCGACCACGGCTTTCTGGTCGTCGTCGAGGTTGATGCCCTTGATCGGATACAACGATTCGAGCGGCCGAGGCAGCATCTCGTTTTCATCCTCCAGGGGCATTTCGTTGGCCGAGCGCGAGCGTTCGATCAACTCCGCCAGCAGGAACAGCGCGCTCAGCGCCAGGGTCGAGCTGACCACATAGAACAGTGCCGCAGCGATCAGGTTCGGCTGGCCGAACCCGATCGCCGCCAGCAGAATCCCCGCCGACACCAGGATGCTCAGGCTGGCCATGCGCTCCAGGCGTTGGGCCGCGAGGATCGCCACGGCCGCGCAGACGATAGTGGCCATGCCGCCGTAGATCAGCCAGTCGCCACCGAAGTACGCCGAGGCGCCGGCCTGACCGGAAAACAGCAGGGTCCACAGGCGCAGCAAGGTGTAGATGCCGACCTTGGTCATGATCGCGAACATCGCCGCCACCGGCGCGCTTGCCGAGGAGTACGCTGGCACCAGCCAGAAATTCAGCGGCCACATCCCGGCCTTGGCCAGGAACGCCACCGCCAGGATGCCCGCGCCTGCATGCAACAGGCCGCGATCGGCTTCGGGCACCAGCGGGATCTTCAGCGCCAGGTCGGCCATGTTCAGGGTGCCGGTGACGCCGTAGATCAGCGCCGCGCCAATCAGGAACAGGGTCGAGGCCAGCAGGTTGATCGAGATGTAATGCAGCCCCGACGACACCCGCGCCCGGCCCGACCCGTGCAGCATCAGGCCGTAGGACGCGGCCAGCAGCACTTCGAAAAACACGAACAGGTTGAACAGGTCCGCTGTCAGGAAGGCGCCATACAGGCCCATCAGCTGGATCTGGAACAGCGCATGGAAGCTCGAACCGGCGCTGTCCCAGCGCGCCATGGCGAACAGCAGCGCACAGACGCCGATAATGCCGGTCAGCACCAGCATCAGCGCCGACAGGCGATCGACCACCAGCACCAGGCCGAACGGTACCTGCCAGTTGCCCGGCAGATACACGCCAATGGAACCGGCGATGCCGGTGGTTTGCGTCCATTGCAACAGCAGAACTGAAATACCCAGCCCCAGCAGGCTGGAGAACAGGTTGATCTTGGCCTTGAGCGGGCGATGTTTCTCGCCGAGCATCAGCATGATCGCGGCGGTCAGCAGCGGCAGCAGGATGGGCGCGGCGATCAGGTGCGACATCGGATTCATTCTTTAGGCTCCCGGCCATCCACATGGTCGGTGCCGGTCAAGCCCCGGGACGCCAGCAAGACCACCAGGAACAGCGCGGTCATGGCGAAGCTGATGACGATCGCAGTCAGTACCAGCGCTTGTGGCAGCGGGTCGGTGTAGTGCAGCAGATCCTGGGGCACGCCGTCCTTGATGATCGGCTCCTTGCCGATGAACAGGCTGCCCATGCTGAAGATGAACAGGTTGACGCCATAGGACAGCAGGCACAGGCCCATGACCACCTGGAACGTCCGTGGACGCAGGATCAGCCAGACGCCGGACGCGGCCAGGACGCCGATGGCGATGGCGATGACTTCTTCCATCAGACAGCCTCCTTGATGACGACAAGTTTGGGCTGGGCCGCGGTCTTGTGACCCCGCACCGATTGGTGGGCAAGGGCGGTCAGGATCAACAGCGTCGAACCGACCACCACGGCGTACACGCCGACGTCAAAGAACAGCGCGCTCGCCAGGTGAATGTCGCCCAGCAGCGGCAGGTCGAAATGCCAGGTGTGGGTGGTCAGGAACGGATAGCCGACGACCATCGCGCCCAGGCCGGTGACGGTGGCGAATAGCAGGCCGACGCCCATCCAGCGCAACGGGCGCAGGCTCATTTGCGCTTCCACCCATTGGGTGCCGGCGACCATGTACTGCAGGATGAACGCCACCGACATCACCAGGCCCGCGACAAAGCCGCCGCCCGGCTGGTTGTGCCCGCGCATGAACAGGTAGAACGAGACCACCAGGGCGATCGGCAGCAGCAGGCGCACCAGCACCGCCGGGACCATCATGAAGCCGAGCGCGGTGTCGCTGGCGTGACGCGGGTTGACCAGGTCGGTGACCACGTCCGGCGCGAGCAGGCGCTGCTGGGCCGGCAACTGCAGGCTTTCCTTCGGCGGACGGAAACGACGCAGCAGGGCGAACACGGTCAGGGCCACCGCCACCAGCACGGTGATTTCACCCAGGGTGTCGAAGCCGCGGAAATCCACGAGCATCACGTTGACCACGTTGCTGCCGCCGCCTTCGGGCAGGGCGCGGCTCAGATAGAACGAGGAAATGTCGTTCGGCGTCTGTCGGGTCAGCATCGCATAGGCCAGCAATGCCATGCCGCCGCCGACCACGGCCGACAGCAGCAAGTCGCGGACGCGGCGGATGCGCGCCTTGCGCAGGCTGCTCGGCAGCGGCGAAACCTCTTCGATTCGCCGTGGCAGCCAGCGCAGGCCCAGCAGGATCAACACCGTGGTCACCACTTCGACCACCAGTTGCGTCAACGCCAGGTCCGGGGCCGAGAACCAGACGAAGGTCACGCAGGTCATCAGGCCGCAGACGCTGACCATGGTCAGGGCGGCCAGACGATGGTACTTGGCCTGGTATGCGGCGCCGAGGGCGCAGGCAATCGCCAGCAGCCAGAGGATGACGAACACGATCGAGCCCGGGATCTTCGGCCGGTCGCCCCAGTGCAGGCTGCTGTGCAACATCGGGATCAACCCGGCCAGGACCGCGGCGAGCACCATCAGGAACAATTGCATCTGCAGGCGCCGGGTACTGATCAGTGGCTCCAGGCGTCGGGCCAGGCGCATCATCAGCACCAGGCTGCGTTCGAACAGGCGCTTGCCGTTGAAGCGGCCAATCAACGGCGGGTAATGGAAGCGACCGAGCTTGAGCTGCTTGCGCAAAAGCAGGTACAGCACGATGCCACCGGACATGGCGATCAGGCTCATGATCATCGGCGCGTTCAAGCCGTGCCAGATCGCCAGGCTGTACTCGGGCAAGGTGCCGCCCACGACCGGTTGCGCGGCGGCGGCGAGCAACGGGCCGACCACTTGCGCCGGGAAGATCCCCACCACCAGGCAGGTGAACACCAGCAGCTCGACCGGCGCGCGCATCCAGCGCGGCGGCTCGTGCGGGGTGTGGGGCAGGTCGGTGGCGGTCGGGCCGAAGAACACGTCAACGGTGAAACGCAAGGAGTAGGCGACGCTGAAGGTCCCGGCGATGGTCGCGACGATCGGCAGGGTGGCTTCGATCCAGGCCGTGGCGTTGATGAACACGGTCTCGGCGAAGAACATCTCCTTGGACAGGAAACCGTTGAGCAGCGGCACGCCGGCCATGGAAGCGCTGGCGACCATGGCCAGGGTCGCGGTGAACGGTATCAGCTTGAACAGGCCGTTGAGCCGGCGGATGTCGCGGGTGCCGCTTTCGTGGTCGATGATGCCGGCCGCCATGAACAGCGAGGCCTTGAACGTGGCGTGGTTGAGGATGTGGAACACCGCGGCGACGGCGGCCAGCGGGCTGTTCAGGCCCAGCAGCAGGGTGATCAGGCCCAGGTGGCTGATGGTCGAGTAAGCCAGCAGGCCCTTGAGGTCGTTCTGGAACATCGCGCAATACGCGCCGAGCAGCAGGGTGGCGGCGCCGGCTCCACTGACGATGTAGAACCATTCTTCACTGCCCGAGAGCGACGGCCACAGGCGAGCCAGCAGGAACACCCCGGCCTTGACCATGGTTGCCGAGTGCAGATAGGCCGAAACCGGTGTCGGCGCGGCCATGGCGTGGGGCAGCCAGAAGTGGAAGGGGAATTGCGCGCTTTTGCTTAGCGCGCCGATCAGGATCAGGGGCAGCAGGATAGGGTAGAGGGCATGAGCACGAATCAGGTCGCCGGCGGCCAGGACCTTGTCCAGGTCATAGCTGCCGACCACATGGCCAAGCAGCATGACCCCCGCCAGCAGGCACAAGCCGCCCGCGCCGGTGACCATCAGCGCCATATATGCACCGCGTCGCGCGTCGGCCCGGTGGTGCCAATAGCCGATCAACAGGAACGAGAAGAGGCTGGTCAACTCCCAGAAAAACACGATCTGGATCAGGTTGCCGGAGATCACCAGCCCGAGCATGGCGCCCATGAACGCCAGGAAAAACGCGAAGAAACGCGGTACCGGATCGTCCGGTGACATGTAGTAGCGGGCGTACAGCGACACCAGCGTGCCGATGCCCAGCACCAGCATCGAGAACAGCCAGGCAAAACCGTCCATGCGCAGGATGAAGTTCAGGCCAAGGCTGGGCAGCCAAAGGAACTCTTCGCGGATCACGCCGCCATGGGCGATTTGCGGGTACAGCAGGGCGACCTGGACGGTGCCGATCAAAGCGACCAGGCCAGCCAATAACGATTCGGTATTACGCGCGTTGTGAGGCAGCACCGCTGCCAGACAGCTGCCTATGAAAGGCAGAAGCAGTAGAACTATCAGGGACATAGGCTTCTAATCTGCGGAAGTTTGTAAAGCATCATACGTGCCAGCTCCCGGATCGCCAAACGCCAAGCTGTCGCAGAATCCTACAAGGTAGACGGAAAAGTCTTGCTTCACATTGTTTCGAAGCCTGCGTTCAGCAGGTCCGGCCTCTTCGCGAGCAGGCTCGCTCCCACAGGAGAATGCATTTCAACTGTGGGAGCGAGCCTGCTCGCGAAAGCTATCTTCCAGACGTTGCAGATTTTGCGGTTAACCCTGGGTTTCCCGCTCCAACGCTTCCTCAGCCACAGCGGCCTTACCCTTGGTCTTCAACTCACTGACAATCACCGCCGCCACGATCAACCCCGCCCCCAGCAACGCAATCGCCGGCAGCCGTTCCCCGGCGATCCTCCCCACAATCCCCGCCCACACCGGCTCACCGGCATAAATCAATGTGGCCCGGGTTGGCGAAACACTTTTCTGCGCCCAGTTCATCGCCACCTGGATCGCCGCACTCGCCGCGCCCAGCCCAAGGGCACTGCACAACAGCACCCAGGAGAAATCAGGAATCTGTTCCTGGGTCGGCACCACCATCAGGAAAGACAGCAGCGAGGTGACTGCCAGTTGCACCACCGTCACCCGTTTCACATCGACCTGACCGGCAAAGTTGCTGATCAGAATGATCTCCGCCGCAATGGCAATGGCGCTGATCAAGGTAGCGATTTCACCGGGGCTGAAGTTCAATGCCGTCCCGGAAGGGCCCGACAGCAGCATCAACCCGGTAAATGCCAGCATGATGCCAATACTCGGCATCAGGCCCGGACGACGCCCCAATACCAGCCATTGCAGCAATGGCACGAAAGGTACGTACAACGCGGTAATGAACGCCGACTGGCTGCTGGGAATGCTTTGCAGCCCGACCGTCTGCAGGCCGTAGCCGAGCATGATCGCCACGCCGATGAAGGCGCCGGCCTTCAATTCGAACAAGGTCAGCTCCCGCAGGCTGCGCCAGGAGAACAGCGCGACGATGATCGCGGCGGCGGCAAAGCGCAGGCCGACGAAAAACATCGGGCCGCTGACGGTCATCGCATGCTGGACCAGCAGAAAGGTCCCGCCCCAGACCATGGTGATCAACACCAGCACGCACTCGGCCTTGCTGAGTCGCAGGAAACGGGAGGGAGCCTGGGAGGAGTTCACCGACGTCATGATCTTGCACACTGTTTGAGGGGGACGCACAATGCGCCCGAAGTTGGGCAGTATACTGCGCAACACCATTAAGTGAGCAATATAGTGCACAAAGATTCCTCACCCCGGGCTTCGGTCCTGCAGCACGTCAGCCAGAACATTCGGCGGTTGCGCCATGCCGCCGATATGAGCCAGACCGCACTGGCGGAAAAATCCGGTGTCAGTCGCCGGATGCTGGTGGCGATCGAGGCCGGCGAAAAGAACGTTAGCCTGACCACCCTCGACCGTGTGGCCGAAGCATTGGACGTGGCCTTCAGCGACCTGATCCAGGCCCCCGATGTGCGCGACCACAGCCGCATCAACGAACTGGCCTGGGCCGGTACGATCCCCGGTAGCAAGGCGGTACTGCTGGCCAAGGCCAATGCCACCCGTGAAGTCGAACTCTGGGAATGGCGCCTGGAACCGGGCGAGCATTATCCGTCGGAGCCTGACGCCGAAGGCTGGAGTGAACAGTTCTACGTGTTCGAAGGCTGCCTGACGGTGATGGTCGGCGAGGTGCCGCACAAGATCGCAGCCGGCGAGTTCTTCATGTTCGCCAGCAACCAGCCGCATTCCTATCGCAACGAGGGAGAAGTCGCGGTGCGCTTCGTGCGCAATGTGGTGATCTGAACTGTTGGCCGGTCAACACTGGATAAACATTTTGCTGTTCTGAAGCTAAAAGCTTTTCTCTAATAATTCGTTAACATATTGATAAATAACGAATTTAAATTCAGGCACGACTCCTGCAAAAGCTCTGGTGCATTCACCCAGAAACCGGAGTCGGCCCATGACAGCCTCAGCCCAATCCCCCCGTACTGCCCATGTGATTCGCTCAGACGCTGAGGCGATTGCCGTAGCCCACAGGCTGGCTGCGCGTTTCGCCGTCGAAGCCAGCATTCGTGATCGCGAGCGCCGCCTCCCGGTTGCCGAGCTCGACGAGTTCTCCGCCAGCGGCCTCTGGGGCATCACCGTGCCAAAAGCCTACGGTGGCGCCGGAGTGTCTTATGTGACCGTCGCCGAAGTGATCAAGATCATTTCCGCCGCCGACTCTTCCCTGGGCCAGATCCCGCAAAACCACCTTGGCGTGCTCGACATCCTGGCGCAAACCGCCAGCGAAGAGCAGAAGCAATACTACTTCGGCAAAGTGCTGCAGGGTTACCGCTTCGGCAACGCCTTCTCGGAATCGAAAAGCAAAAACGCCGGGGCTTTTGAAACTCGTATTCACTTCAACGGCGACACCGCGCAAATCGACGGCGAGAAGTTCTACTGCACCGGCGCGCTGTTTGCGCACATCGTGCCGGCGGTGGCGGTCAACGAACAGAACCAGGCGTTCATCGCTTTCATCGAGCGCGACAATCCCGGTTTGACGGTGATCGACAGTTGGGACGGATTCGGCCAGCGCACCACCGCCAGCGGAGGCGTGACCCTGAACGCGGTGCAGGTCCCGCTCAGCGCGGTGATCCCGGCCCACAAAGCCTTCGATGAGCCAACCGCCGACGGCCCGATCTCACAAATCATCCAGGCCGCCGTGGACACCGGTATCGCCGTGGGTGCCCTGGAAGAAACCAAGCGCTACGCTCGTGAAGCGCGGCCATGGATCGACAGCGGCCAGGACCACGGCTGGCAGGACCCGTTCAGCATTGCCGCCATCGGCGATCTCGAATGGCGTGTGCGGGGTAGCGAAGCGATCCTGAAAAAGGCCGGCCAGGCCATTGACGCCGCGCTGCTCGACGCCAATGAAGACACGGTGGCGCACGCCTCGGTGGTGGTCGCCCAGGCGAAAGTACTGTCCACCGAAATCGCCTTGCTCACCAGCAGCAAGCTCTTCGAACTGGCCGGTACCCGCTCGGTGCTCGGCAAATACAACCTCGACCGTCACTGGCGCAACGCCCGCACCCATACGCTGCACGACCCGGCACGCTGGAAATACCACTTGATCGGCAACTACCTGCTCAACGGCGTAAAGCCTGCGCGCCACGCCTGGAACTGAGGAGCCCACCATGAACGCCTTGACCCAACCGATTGCTGCCGGGCAACAACCCCTGGCCAACAGCCGACATGACCTGCACAACGCGCGCAGTCTGCTCGATGCGACCTTGCGTTTCGTCCGCCAGCACAACCAGGCAACTGATGAGCCTCTGGTGATCAGCCGTCTTGGCGATGTGCACATCCGCATCGAAGTGGCCGCAGCGCTGCTGGAACGCGCTGAAGAATTTCTCGCCAGTGGCACTGACGACATCGAAGTCAGCATCGCCGAAGCCGAATCCCGTCTGGCCAGTGCCGAGGCATTGAGCACAGCCAGCAACGCCGAATTCGAACTCACGGGGCAGCGCACCGCGTTGCCGGGTTCGTTGCACGATCCGCTGCGCGGCAAGCTCCAGCTCATCGGCAACTTTCGCCTCAACGGCATTCACCCACCCAGCTTGCACACATCAACCAAGGGAGCCGTTTGATGGCCCGTGAAATCCGTCTCAATGCTTTCGACATGAACTGCGTCGGCCATCAGTCGCCGGGGTTGTGGGCGCATCCGCGGGATCGCTCCTGGCAATACAAGGACCTGGAATACTGGACCGATCTGGCGAAAATCCTCGAGCGCGGCAAGTTCGACGGCCTGTTCATCGCCGACGTGCTTGGCATCTACGACGTCTACCACGGTAACGGCGATGCGGCGATCCGCCAGGCGGCCCAGGTGCCGGTCAACGACCCGCTGCAACTGATCCCGCCGATGGCGCTGGTGACCGAACACCTGGGCTTTGGCCTGACCGCGTCGCTGTCGTTCGAGCATCCGTACCCGTTCGCCCGACGCCTGTCGACCCTCGATCACCTGACCAAGGGCCGCGCTGGCTGGAATATCGTGACCTCGTACCTGGAGAGCGGGGCGAAGAACCTCGGGCAGAAAACCCAGACTGAACACGACGCCCGCTACGACTTTGCCGAAGAGTACCTGCAGGTTTGCTACAAGCTCTGGGAAGGCAGTTGGGAAGAGGGCGCGATCCTGCGCGATCGCGAGCGGCGGATCTTCAGCGACCCGAGCAAAATCCACGAGATCCAACATGTCGGCAAACACTTCCAGGTGCCGGGGATTCACCTCTGCGAGCCCTCGCCGCAACGCACTCCGGTGTTGTACCAGGCGGGCGCGTCAAGTCGCGGCAAGCAGTTCGCCGCCGAGCATGCCGAGTGTGTGTTCGTCGCCGCACCGTCGAAAGTGCTGCTGAAGAAAACCGTGGCCGATATCCGCAGGCGTGCGGCGCAGGCGGGGCGTGATCCGTCGAAGATCCTGATTTTCAACCTGCAGACGGTGATCCTCGGCGAGACCGACGCCAAGGCCAAGGCCAAGTTCGAGGAATACAAGCGCTGGGTCAGTTATGAGGGCGCGATGGCGTTGATTTCCGGCTGGACGGGCATCGATTTCAGTCAGTTCAAACCGGATGAACCGCTCAAGCATGTGCACACCAATGCCATTCAATCGGCGGTGGAGGCGTTCTCCACGGCCGATCCGAACAAGGTCTGGACCCCCAATGAACTGGCCGACTGGGTAGGCATCGGTGGCTTTGGCCCGTTGTTTGTCGGGAGCCCGGAAACCGTTGCCGATCTGTTGCAGGAATGGGTCGAGGAGACCGATGTGGATGGCTTCAACCTGGCTTATGCACTGACCCACGAAACGTTCATCGATGCCGTGGAGTTGCTGGTGCCGGAGTTGCAGAAACGCGGTGTGTACAAGACCGAATACGCGCCGGGGACCTTGCGCGAGAAGCTGTTCGGTGAGGGGCCGCGCTTGCCGCAGATTCATCCGGGCAGCGGTTATCGCGATCTGGTGGGGTTGCGGCAGCAGGAGAAGAAGGTGGCTAGCGCCTGAAAACCTGCGCACACCACAGATCCCTGTGGGAGCGGGCTTGCTCGCGAAAGCGGTTTAACAGACGAAAACGCTGTTGGATTCGCCGGCCTCTTCGCGAGCAAGCCCGCTCCCACATGGGATCGCGGTCGTTGCATAGATCACAGCCCAGCGGACCACCGCACGCTTTTGCCCATGACATAGAGGTCAACCCATGAGCGTGCACGAACTCAAGCGTCCGCCGGTTGCGGACATCAAGGAATGGCAGGTCAGCGCGCCCAAGGCGCTGGAGCAATTGCGCCATTGGGCGCAAGTCCGCCCGTTACAGCCGGCATTGCGCCACAAGCGTCACGGGCAATGGTTTGCCTGGCGCTGGATAGATGTCTTGCGCGATGTCGAGCGCCTGGCCGATGGTTTGCGCCAGCAAGGATTCGATGAGGGTTCGCGGCTGGCCGTCAGTGGCGCCTTCGAGCCGAACCTGTTGCTGCTGGCCCTGGCGGCTCAGCACATCGGCGGCGAGGTGCTGGCCATCGCCGACAACCTCGACGCCCCCGCCTTGCACCACGTCCTGTGGCGCAGCAACCCTGGCCACGCCTTCGTGCAGGGCCGGCAGGCGCGGCAACTCTGGCTCAACCAGGGCCAGTCGTTGCTCGACTTCGCCGAGCTGCTGGGCCCGACAGAGCATCCGCAACGGCTTCGCCTCGGTTTGAACGCCGAGCAGTTATGGAGCGAGGAGGGTACCGAGTGGCAGGACGGCCTGGCGGTATTGTTCAAACAATGGCTCGGTGTCGGGCAAACCCTGGCCTTCCCGGAAAGCCCCGGCAGTGCCAGTCGTGATCGCCGCGAGGTGGCGCCTGCGGGCCTGCTGCTTTCCGCCGAGCGCCTGCAAGCGCTCGCCGCGGAAATCGATAGACGGCTCGCGTCACCGGGCACCTGGCGCCGCCGCCTGTGCGACTGGGCCATTGCCCAGCCGCAAAAGCCCCTGCAACGCCTGATCAAGAGCCGCGTGCGCCGCCTGCTGGGCTTTCACAACCTGCACTTCATCTGGCAAGCCACGCGCACCGCGCAAGCGCAACCCACGCCTGCCTGGCTCGCCGAATTCAAACGGAACATCGCATGATCTCGACCGATTCCATCCTGCAAGTCAGCGGTATTTCCCTGTCCTTCAAAGGCGTCAAGGCGATCAACGACCTGTCGTTCGATGTGCGCCGTGGCGAGATCTGCGCGTTGATCGGCCCCAACGGGGCGGGCAAGAGTTCGTTGCTCAATGTGCTCAACGGCGTGTACCGATTCGATGCCGGTTCGATCGTGTTCGAGCAGCAGTCTTTCAAGCGCATCGATCCCTTGAGCGCTGCGCGCCGGGGCATCGGCCGCACGTTCCAGAACAACGCGCTATTCAAGAAAATGAGCGTGATCGACAACCTGCTGACCGGCCTGTCGCGGCATCTGCGCAGCAGCTTCATCGAGCAGGCATTGGGTTTGCCGCGAGCCCGGCTTGAAGCCGAACAGTTTCGCCAGCAGGCCCAAGGCATCCTCGAATTCCTCGAACTGCAAGCCCAACGCGATGTGCCGGTGGGCAATCTCGCCTATGGCCTGCAAAAGCGCGTCGAGCTGGGCCGCGCCCTGATCGCCGGCCCGAGCCTGTTGCTGCTCGACGAGCCAATGGCCGGGATGAACGCCGAGGAAAAACAGGATATGGCCCGGTTCATCGCTTACATCAACCGTGACCTTGGCACCACGGTGGTGTTGATCGAACACGACATGAGCGTGGTGATGGGCCTGTCCGACCATGTGGTGGTACTCGACTACGGGCGCAAGGTCGGCGATGGCACGCCTGCCCAGGTGCAGGCCAACCCCGAGGTGATCGCGGCGTATCTGGGAGTGGTGCACTGATGACGTTCTTCTTCGAAACCCTGCTCGGCGGCTTGCTCGCCGGAACCCTGTATTCGCTGGTCGCCATCGGCTTCGTGCTGATCTACAAGGCCAGCGGTGTGTTCAATTTCGCCCAGGGCGCAATGCTGTTGTTCGCCGCGCTGACCTTCGTCAGCCTGCACGATCAGGGTGTGCCGTTTGCGCTGGCACTGCTGTTGACAGTGCTGGTAATGATCGTTGGCGCGCTGTTGATCGAGCGGCTGGTGCTGCGACCCTTGGTCAATCGCTCGCAGATCACCCTGTTCATGGCCACCCTCGGCCTGTCCTTCATCATCGAAGGCCTGGCGCAAGGCCTGATGGGCTCGCAGGTCCGGGCGCTGGACCTGGGCATCGACGACGTGCCGCTGTTCATCGGCGCGATGATGGTCAGTCAGTTCGACCTGATCGCCGCCGCTGCGGCCATCGTGCTGGTGACGGTGCTGGCACTGCTGTTCAACAAGACCCGCATCGGCATCTCGTTGCGGGCGGTGGCGGACGACACCACCGCCGCGCTGTCCATCGGCATCAACCTCAACCGCATCTGGCAGATCGTCTGGGCCGTGGCCGGGGTGGTCGGACTCGTGGCCGGGTTGCTCTGGGGGGCGCGACAAGGGGTGCAGTTTTCCCTGTCGCTGGTGGTGCTCAAGGCGTTGCCGGTGTTGATCATCGGCGGTTTCACCTCGATTGGCGGGGCGATCGTCGGCGGGCTGATCGTCGGGGCGGCGGAGAACCTCGCCGAGGTCTACATCGGCCCGCTGATCGGTGGCGGCATCACGCCGTGGTTTGCTTATGTCCTGGCCCTGGCCTTCCTCTACATCCGTCCCGCCGGCCTGTTCGGCGAGCGCGCCATCGAGCGAGTCTGAACCCATGTCGATTTCCCTTACCCGTGAAACCGCACCGGCGGTGTTGGTCCGGCGCCGCGTGCCGTTCGGTCTGGTCGGCTTGTTGCTGATCGCGTTTGTCGTCGTTCCACTGACCGGCAACGACTATTGGTTGAACGCCATTCTGATTCCATTCCTGGTGCTGTCCCTGGCCGGACTTGGCCTGAACCTGCTGACTGGCTACACCGGGCAAACCTCGGTGGGTGCGGCCGGGTTCATGGCGGTCGGGGCGTTTGCCACGTACGGTTTTCTGTTGCGCTTGCCTGAACTGGGTCTGCCAGTGGCGTTGCTGGGTGGCGGTTTGATCAGTGCGGTGGTGGGTTTTTTCTTCGGGCTGCCGAGTTCGCGGATCAAGGGCTTTTACCTGATGGTCACCACCCTGGCGGCGCAGTTTTTCCTGGAGTGGCTGTTCGTCAAATTCCCCTGGTTCTACAACTACGGCTCGTCCGGCACCATTACCGCACCGAAACTGGCGCTGTTCGGCCATGACCTGAACACGCCGCTGGGCCGCTATTGGCTGACCCTGACCACTGTGCTGCTGCTGACCTGGGTCGCGGTGAACCTGGTGAAAAGCCAGATCGGCCGCCACTGGATGGCGATCCGCGACATGGACACCGCCGCTGCCGTCATCGGTATTCCCGTGGCGCGCTACAAGCTCCTGGCATTTGCCGTCAGCTCGTTTTACCTGGGCATCGCCGGCGCCTTGTGGGCCTTTGCCTACCTGGGCACCGCCAGTGCCAGCAGTTTCGATATCAATCGATCATTCCAGATCCTGTTCATCATCATTATCGGTGGCATGGGCAGCATCGCCGGCAACTTCATCGGCGCGGCATTCATCAGCCTGTTGCCAATCCTGCTCAGCCACCTCGGCCAAGCCTTGCTCGGTGGCGCGGTGGATGCCGGGCAGCTGCAAAACCTGCAAAAAATCATCTTCGGCGTGCTGATCATCCTGTTCCTGATCAAGGAACCGGAAGGCTTGATCCGCCTGCTGGGCAATCTTCGTGAACGGCTGGGCCACTGGCCGCTGCGCTTCTGAATCCTTCCCACTACTAGAGAAACAACATGCGCGCATCCTTGAAACGCTCCCTGCTCGGCGCCGCTTTGGCGCTGGCGGTTTTCGGCAGTGCAGTACCGATGGCCCAGGCCTCGGCGGACCAGCAGTTCTTTCCGTTGGCCACTTACCGGGTCGGCGCCTACGCCTCCAGCGGCGTACAGGTGTGGGCCGGGATGATCGATTACCTCAACTACATCAACGAGGTCGAAGGCGGGATCAATGGGGTGAAACTGGTTTGGCAGGAATGCGAAACCGAGTGGACGGCGGAGAAGGGCATCGAGTGTTACGAGCGCTTCAAGAATGGCCTGGATGGCGCGCCCGTGGCGGTCTATCAACCTAACGGCGCGCCGGCGGCCTATGCCCTGAGTGAACGGGCGGAAGTCGACAGGATTCCGCTGATCACCCTGGGTTATGGCCGCACCGAAGCCACCGACGGCACGGTGTTCCCGTACAACTTCCCGGTGATGCTGACCTTCTACAGCGAAGCCTCCAGCCTGATCAACTACATCGCCCAGCGAGAGGGTGGCTTCGACAAACTCAAGGGCAAGAAAATCGCCACGGTCTACCACGACTCCGCATACGGTCGCGAAACCCTGGGGCCGCTCAAGCTGTTGGCCGAGAAGTACGGGTTCGAGAACATCCAGATTCCGGTGGCCGATCCGGGCAATGAGCAATCGGCGCAATGGCGGCAGATCCGTCAGCTCAACCCGGACTGGGTGTTCCTGCGCACCTGGGGCGTGTCGACCCCGGTGGCGGTCAAGACCGCTGCGCGTTTCGGCTTCCCGGTGGACCACATCGTCGGCGACATCTGGGCCAGCTCCAGCGAAGACGTGCTGCCCGCTGGCGCTGCCGCCAAAGGCTACCTGGCGCTGACGCCGTACCCGGCCGGCACTGACTTCGAGATCCACAAGCGCCTCAAGCAATACATCCTCGACAAGGGCAAGAGCGACCTCAAGGACCTGAAGAATTTCGGCAGCGTCTACTACAACTCCGGGCTGGTGAATGCCGCCGTCGCCGTGGAAGCGATCCGCACCGCCCAGGGCAAATTCGGGAAGCGCCCGCTCAACGGTGAGGAAGGGCGTTGGGGCCTGGAACATCTGAATATCGACGATGAGCGGCTCAAGGACATGGGTTACTTGGGCCTGATGCAAAACCTCAAGCTGTCTTGCAAGGATCACGAGGGCGGCGGTTCGGCGCGGGTGCAGCAGTGGGACGGCGCCAACTGGACGCTGATCAGTGACTGGATCGCCGCCGACCGCGCGTTGTTGCGGCCGTTGATCGACGAGAAATCCGCCGCGTTCGCCAAGGAAAAAGGCCTGACGCCACGCACCTGCACTGCAGAGGAATAAGCCATGAGCCATGCCGCCAGCGACATTGCCGTCAACGATCTGTTGCGGGTGAATGACATCGAAGTGATCTACGACGGCGCGATCCTGGCCGTGGCCGGCGTCTCGCTGACGGTGCCCAAGGGCGGCATCGTCGCGTTGCTCGGGGCCAACGGTGCGGGTAAAAGCACCACGCTCAAGGCGATTTCCGGGCTGGTGCGGGCCGAGCGGGCCGAGGTCAGTCGTGGCAGCATCGAGTTCCTGGGGCGCGATACCGCAGGCGTCGATCCGAGCCTGCGGATGCGCGAAGGGATGGTCCACGTACTGGAGGGCCGGCACGTCTTCGCGCAATTGACGGTGGAGGACAACTTGCGCAGTGGTGGATTTGTCCGCGGCTTGAGTCGCCAGGACATGGCCCGGGACCTGGAGCGCATCTACGCCTGGTTTCCGCGCCTGAAGACCAAGCGCAAGACCCAGGCCGGCCTCACGTCCGGTGGCGAACAGCAGATGGTCGCCATCGGCCGCGCATTGATGACACGTCCTACTTTGGTACTGCTCGACGAACCTTCCATGGGTTTGGCGCCTATCATCGTCCAGGAAATTTTCGAGATCGTCGCCCAGCTCAACCGCGAGGCACAGGTGAGCTTCCTGATTGCCGAGCAAAATATTAATGTGGCGCTCAAGTACGCTTCCACGGCCTATGTCCTCGACACCGGCCGGGTGGTGTTGTCCGGCAGCGCCAGCGAGCTGCTGGCCCGGGGCGATCTGCATGACTTCTATCTAGGTAAACACTGAGCAGTGAGAACGGCATGAGTGAAACCCAAAACGGACAGGCGAGCGACGTCGTCCGTCACGCGGACATCCTGATTATCGGCGGCGGCCTCAGCGGCACGATGTTGGCGGCGCAACTGTTACGCCTGCCGGGCAAACGCCAGGTGCTGGTGATCGAACCGCGCGCCGAGCTCGGGCGCGGCGAGGCCTACAGCGCCGTGGAGCTGGGGCATACGCTTAACGGCAACGCGGCGCGCATGAGTGTCGATCCGGACAACGCCGATGACCTGACCCAATGGTTGACCGACTACATTGCGGCCGGCGGCTGGCCGGAGTCGGATGAGCAGCATGTACCGATCAGCGAGTTGTTCCCGCCCCGGGGGATTTTCGGTCTGTACGTGCAGCAACGCCTGGCCGAGGCGCAAGCGGTGGGGGCGCTGAACGGCTCGACGGTCGAGCATGTGCGCGCCGAGGTGGTGGATTTGCAAACCGATGCGCAGTCGGTGCGCTTGAGCTTGAGCGACGGCCAGCGACTGCAGGGTTCCTTTGCCGTGCTCGCCACGGGGATGTTCCCGGCCGCGCGCACGCCGCAGACGCAGTCCAGCGGTTTGAACGCGGCGGCGCTTGACCCGTGGGATGTTGCTGCGATGCGCCAGCTCGATCCGCAATCGACGGTGCTGATCATCGGCTCGGGGCTGACCATGGTCGATGCCGTGGTGTCGCTGGAACAGGCTGGGCATCGCGGGCCGATCAACGTATTTTCCCGTCACGGCCTGTTGCCCCATGTGCGGCGCCAACCACCGGCCTGGGTGGATTTCCTGGCCGAGGATCAGAGCATTCGCACGCCCCGACAGCTGGTGCGTGAATTACGCCGGCATTGCCGCGATGCCATCGCCCAGGGCATTGACTGGCAGGCACCGCTGGACACGGTGCGGGCGCACATCGGGCGTCTGTGGAGTCAGGCCACCGACCTGCAGCGTCGGCAATTCGTGCGCCATGTACGGCCGTGGTGGGAAAGCCATCATCACCGCTCACCACCGTTGAGCGCCGAACTGGTGGAACGCCTGCACAAGGAAGGGCGGTTGCAGATTCAGGCAGCGTCGTTCAAAGGGCTGGAGCCTTCTTCGGGCAATGAGGTGAGTATTCGAATTCGCCGCCGAGGTGAAACGCAAACCGTTGTCGTCAGTGGCGCGGCGTTGATCAACTCCAGCGGCATCGAATATGACTGGCGACGGGTGGCGCGACCATTGCCCCGGCAATTGCTGGCGCGCGGGCTGATTCGCCCGGGACACCTGGCGCTGGGCATTGCAGCCGAGGTCGACGGTGCGGTACTGGATGCCGACGGTCAGGCTGCGAGCCGTCTGTTTGCCATGGGCCCGCCGTTGCGCGGGATGTGGTGGGAAAGCACTGCGGTGACGGATGTGGCAAGCCAGGCCAAGGCACTGGCCGCGCGATTGGCAACAGTCGGAACGTTACACAAATGAACAAATACCGCATTTGTGGCGAGGGGATAAATCCCCTCGCCACAGGTTTGTTGTTTCAGGCAGACCAAGGCTGTTGATCAATAGCGCTGATACTTTGAACCGAACTCAGGGCGGTTTTCCGCGACGTAGAGTTTGTCTTTCTGGTCGGCGCTGACGGTGTTCACGTTGAGTGTCGCCGGTTGGCTGACTTTCGCCGCAGCAACCAATGGGGTAGTGGCGTGTGGGGCGGCGATGGCGCTAGTGGCGCCAAGCACCGAAAGGGCGAAGCCGAGACCGATGAGGCTTTTCATGATGTTGCTCCAGAGCGTGGGGAGAAGATGTGGCCACTGTAGTGCTGGAGCGTCGCGATGAAAAAACACCCTTGCGCATAGTCGTTATCGAGGGTGTTGATCTATTCAGGCCTGTGCATCGAGCATTTCCACCGGGTAGGAGAACACGTACCCCTCGCTGCGCACGGTCTTGATGTAGGTCGATTCCCGTGAGTCGTCCTTGAGTCGTTGGCGCAGGCGGCTGACCAGCAAATCAATCGAGCGGTCGAACAGATCGGCGTCGCGGCCCTGGGTCAGGTTGAGCAACTGGTCGCGACTCAGCACCCGTTGCGGGTGATCGAGGAACACCCGCAGCAGGCGGTATTCGGCGCCACTGAGGGCCACCAGGGTGCCGTCTTCGTCGAGCAGATGACGGGCGGTGGTGTCCAGGCGCCAGCGGCCAAAACCGAGCATCCGACCGCTTTCGCTGATCAGCAGATTGGGGGGCAGCATGCGGGTACGGCGCAATACGGCGTTGATCCGCGCCAGCAGTTCGCGGGCGGAGAAGGGTTTGGTCAGGTAGTCGTCAGCGCCCATTTCCAGGCCGAGGATACGGTCGGTTTCATCGTTGCGAGCGGTGAGCATCAGGATCGGCGTGGCTTTGTGCTTGCCCGCGCGAAGTTCGCGGCACAGGACCAGGCCATCGTCGCCGGGCAACATGATGTCGAGCACGATCAGGTCGACCTGGTTGGCTTCGAGGAAGCTGCGCATGTGCCGGCCGTCGGCAACCACGGTGGTGCGCAGGCCGTTTTTCTTCAGGTAGTTACCAACCAGTTCGCGAATCTCGCGATCGTCGTCGACGATCAGGATGTGGTTGACGTGGTCCATCGATCGATCCTCTTTTTTTGCAACGATACATTTTGTAGGCGCTGGCTTGCCAGCGATGGCGGCCTCATAGCTCTCGGATGTACCCGATCTACTGATCTACTGATTTACTGTAGGAGCCAGGCTTGCCGGCGAAGGCGCCCTTACAGTCAACCAATTCTCTTTCAGGTGTACATATCCATTCCAGCGGTAACGGCCACCTATGGTTTCGCTCTTACAGCGAGTCACTTTGAAGAGCGGAACGCCGCCCGGCGCAAAGTAACCAAACGCTCTTGCCCCTGGCGTTCGGTGCCTCGCTCCGGTCCTGCTCCGTGGGCCCGCCGCGATCGACCATCCATGGTCGTGCGCGGCTAACCCGGCATCCATGCCGGGTTGCCCACTACGCAGAACCGGAACGAAGCCTCTCGATGGGGCAAGAAAATCAAAAGCCAAAGCAGAGCAAAAGCAAAGCGAGGCGGCCTGACAGCCGACCTGATTGCAGGACTGTCCGCAATCCCATTGTGGGAGCGGGCTTGCTCGCGAAGGACGTCCAGACAACGCGATCATCCAGACAGGGCGCGTTATCGTTGACGTCCTTCGCGAGCAAGCCCGCTCCCACAGGAGATTGGGGTATCTGCAATAGTCAGGTCGGCTGTCAGGCCGCCTCGCTTTTGTTTTTGATCTGGGTGCCCCGTTAACCACGATGGCCGGAGAGAGGGCATGCCGAGCGCTAGCGAGGCACCGAGTGGTGGGGCAAAGCCTTTTGGTTCCTTTTTGCTGGGCCGGCACTCCGGCGTTTGAAAAAGGGACTCGCTGTAAGAGCGAAACTATAAGTGGCCGTTACCGCCGCAACGGATATGTAGTCAGACAACATCTCCCACAGGCTTTGACGCGGCATGGATCAACATTGGTAGAGGCGCCGCTAGTGCGATCCGACTCACCTCTCCCAGAAAGCAACAAGCCGAAGCATTGGCTTCGGCTCGCACTTAACAATTTACATTAACTTGCTTACGCAACCACTCGATAACACGGCACATACGCCGCACCACCCGGCAGCTTCATCCGGTGCTGGGCGACGAAGGCCTTGAGCAGTTGATCCAGGGGCTGCATGACGGCCGCATCGCCACGGATCTGGTATGGCCCGTGTTTTTCGATCAGGCGGATGCCCTTGTCCTTGACGTTGCCGGCGACGATGCCGGAGAACGCACGGCGCAGGTTGGCGGCCAGTTCGTGGGGTGGCAGGTCACGGCTGAGCTTGAGGTTGGCCATGTTTTCATGAGTCGGGTCGAACGGGCGCTGGAAGCCTTCGTCGATCTTCAGCAGCCAGTTGAAATGGAACGCGTCGTTGCGTTCGCGACGGAACTGCTTGACCGCCTTGAGGCCCTGGGTCATCTGCCGGGCGACTTCTGCCGGGTCGTCGATGATGATCTCGTAGTGCTTCTTGGCATCTGCGCCCAGGGTGGCGCCGACGAACGCGTCAAGCTGTTCCAGGTAGGGCGCCGCATGTTTCGGACCCGTGAGGACGACCGGGAAGGGCAGGCCTGCGTTGTCCGGGTGCATCAAAATGCCCAGCAGGTACAGGAACTCTTCGGCGGTACCGGCGCCACCCGGGAAGATGATGATGCCGTGGCCAACGCGGACGAAGGCTTCCAGGCGCTTCTCGATGTCCGGCAGGATTACCAGTTCGTTGACAATCGGGTTCGGCGCTTCGGCGGCGATGATTCCCGGCTCGGTCAAGCCCAGGTAGCGCCCGCCGTGGATGCGCTGTTTGGCATGGGCGATGGTGGCGCCTTTCATCGGGCCTTTCATCACGCCGGGGCCGCAACCGGTGCACACGTCCAGGCTGCGCAAGCCCAGTTCGTGGCCGACTTTCTTGGTGTATTTGTATTCTTCGGTATTGATCGAGTGACCGCCCCAGCACACCACGATCTTCGGCTCCACGCCCGGGCGCAGCGTGCGGGCGTTGCGCAGCAGGTGGAACACATAGTCGCTGATACCCTGGGAGGTGCTCAGGTCGATGCGTTGGCTGTCGAGTTCATTCTCGGTGTAGACGATGTCGCGCAGGGCGCTGAACAGCATTTCACGGGTGCTGGCAATCATTTCGCCGTCGACGAAGGCGTCGGCCGGGGCGTTCAGCAGTTCCAGGCGTACGCCACGGTCTTGCTGGTGGATGCGGATTTCGAAGTCCTTGTAGGCTTCGAGGATGGTCTTGGCGTTATCGACGTGGGCGCCGGTGTTGAGGATGGCCAGGGCGCACTGGCGGAAGATGTCGTAGGTGCTGCCGGATCCAGCTTCGCTCAGTTGCTGGACTTCCCGTTGGGAGAGTGTTTCCAGGCTGCCTTTCGGGCTGACCGAAGCATTGATTACTTGTCGTTGGGTCATTCAATGATCCTTAAAACGATGTCATTCACGCGCAAACAACGAATGGCATCCGAATAGAGAGTATCCATGAAAGAAGATGGCACGAACGGCGCGGTCTCGCCATGTCCTCCTTTTGATGATGTATAGATGAAAAGGAGCCCCAGCATAGCTAAATCCGTCGCAGAGGCGATAATGGCCCGCGGTCTTTTTGCCCAGCGACCTATTTTTTGCCATTGAAGCCAAGGAATCCCGACGTCATGTTCGAAATCCAGCCGATGAACGCCGACGACTATCGGCAACGGACGCGGCGCAGCACGCTGATGATCGCGCTGATCTTTCTCGCGCTGGCGATGGCCCTGTCCACCGCGGCGGTGACGTTGTTCGGCGAGCCGGGTGGGGACAATCTACGCTTCAATATCGGCGGAGTGTTTGCCGCGGTATTGGTCATGGCCGCGTTGATGCGCAAGCTGTTCTGGCACCAGCAATGGATGGCGCCGGCGGTCTACAGCTGGCAACTCAAGCGCAGCCTGATGAGCATCACCAACGTTATGCACCACCTCAAGGCGGCCGTGGAATCGGGGGATCCGGACGCCATGAAGCTGTTGCGCTTCTATCACCTGGGATTGAGCCAGATGCACCAACTGGACGGTAACTCCAGCGATGATGCGCAACTACACCGGGAAATGGAGCAACATCAGGCGCGGATGCAAGCGCTGGGCATCGATATCCGGCAGACGCGGCTGGACCCGGCCTGGCTGGACGCGCTGAGGCGCACAGTGCGATAGGCCCATGGAGCAGCAAGGGCCTTTTCATTCGATTCAAGGAGCGAACGTCATGGGGCAGCCGTCCATTCACGATCCTGTGGAACAAAACCGGCAGGGTGTCGCCCGGCTCAAGACGCGCTCTGCCGTCACCCTTTTGATTGCAGTCTGCCTGTCGATGGCGGTGATCGTGATCTGGGAAACCTGGAGCTCGCGCCAGTACCATCTGCATGACAAGGAAGTGGCGATGTCCAACCTTGCGCAGACCCTGGCCTCGCAGGCCCAGGCGGCGATCAAGCAAGCTGACACGCTGCTGTTCACCCTGGTCGACCGCCTGGAGAACGACGGTATGGAGCCGGGTCGGCTCAATCGCCTGCAACGCTTGCTCGGCGCACAGCGCCGTGAGTTGAGCCAGGTGCATGGGCTGTTCGTCTATGACGAAACCGGCAAATGGATTGCCAACTCCAACGGCGCCGAGGTGGGGGTTGCCAACAATTCCGACCGCGAGTACTTCATCTATCACCGCGATCATCCTGACCGCGGACCGCACATCGGCCCTTCGATCAGGAGCCGCTCCAGCGGCGAATGGATCATGACGGTGTCGCGCCGGATCAATCACCCGGATGGCCGTTTCGCCGGCGTGGCGCTGGCCACCCTTTACCTCAGCCATTTCCTGCAGCTTTACGATGGCATCGACATGGGCCGCAACGGTGTGATCAACCTGATCGCCGACGATGCCAGCATTATCGTGCGCCGGCCGTTTCACGAGGCTGACATCGGCACCAGCCTGGCCAAAAGCCCATTGTTCACCCGGCTGCTGCCACAGGGCAGTTCGGGGACGGCTACCGTCCGGTCCATGCTGGATGGCGTGGAGCGGGTGGTGGGCTATCGCCGTGTCGAAGGTTATCCGTTGATCGTCTTTGCCGCGCTCAACAAGGAGGAAGTGCTGGCGGGCTGGCGCCAGGAGTCCTGGCTCAGTGCGGGTATCGTCGCGCTGTTGCTCGGGGTGCTGGGGGTGCTCGGCTATCGCCTGATCAAGTTGATGAAGAAGCAGGACCGCATCCAGGGCGAGTTGCTCGGCACTCAGGAGCGGCTGCTCGAACTCAATCGCAACCTTGAGTTGCTGGCGCTGGAAGACGCGCTCACGGGCCTGGCCAACCGGCGCCAGTTCGATCTGTTCATCCAGGCGGAAATGGGCCGCGCCCGGCACAACATGACGGGGCTGGCCCTGTTGATGATCGATGTCGATCACTTCAAGCCATTTAACGATCGCTACGGCCACCTGGCCGGTGATGAGTGCCTGCGCAAGATCGCTGTGCTGATTACCGAGCACATCAGGCGCCCCGGCGATCTGGCTGCGCGCTTTGGTGGTGAGGAGTTTGCCGTGGTGCTACCGGGAACGGACTACGTCGGAGCATTTTTGCTGGCGGAAAAAATCCGCCACGCGGTCCAGGCCGCCGGCCTGCCGCACACTGAAAGCCCTGATGGCAAGGTGACGGTCAGCGTGGGTGTGTGCGGGTATGATCCGGCATCGGAGGCCCAGACCAGTGAGTTGATCGGGGCGGCCGACAAAGCGCTGTACGTGGCCAAGGCCAGCGGGCGCAACATGAGCGTGATAGCCAACTGAGGCTCAGGCAAACCGGTCGCTGCCTTGTACCAGCCGGGTGCACAGGTGCGGTTGCTTGAGCTTTTCCAGCCACCAGCCCAGCGCCCGCCCGTCGTGATCGCCGCGCCAGCCGGCATACAGAATGTTCGGCTCGCGCGGATCGGCCATCTGTTTTTCCACCAGCGAGCCATTGTCCAGTAACGAGGTGACGCGATGCCTGGGCAGCCAGCCCACGCCGAGACCGTCGCATTGGGCGAGGATTTTTGCGCGCATGGTCGGCACCGCCAGCACCGATTGGCCACCGGAGACCCCGTAGGTACTGCCTTCGCTGGCCCGGGACGAATCCGCCACGACAATCGCCCGGTGCTGCGCCACCATGGCGCGGGTGATCGGTTCGCGGGCCTTGGCCAGCGGATGCCTGGACGAGACGGCGAACACCCACTGCATTTCCCCCAGTTGCATCCAGCGCAATGACGCGATGGCCGGTGGCTCGTTGGTGGCGCCGATGACCAGGTCCGCGCGGCCTTCACGCAGGGCCTCCCAGACACCCCGCAGCACTTCCTGGGTGATGCGCAGCGGTACGCCAGAGCCCAGCGCATCGAACTCGTGGATCACCGGGAGCAGGGTTTCGAATTCCAACAGTTCATCGGTGACGATCCACAAACGACTTTCCCAACCATTGGCCACTTGCTGCACCCGTTGGGTCAGGCGCGAGACGTCTTGCATCAGTCGCGCCGCTTCATTGACCAGCAATTCTCCGGCCGGAGTGAGTTGCAGGCGGTAGCGCCGGCGATCGAACAGCAGGGCATCGAAGCGTTCTTCCAGTTGCCGCGCGGCATAGGACACCGTAGAAGGCGCCTTGCCAAGATAGGCCGCGGCCCGCGACAGGCTGCCGGTTTCGCGAATCGCTTGCAGCAGCGCCAGGTCTTCAGTCGACAGCATTGGCCGAACCCTCGTGTTTGACGGTTACAATTGCCGCCGCCGTTTCCTGAGCCAGATCAATCGAAGATAGACCGCAGCGTTCAGCACCAGTACCAGGCTGCCCAATCCCAGCTGGATGGCCGGTGTCAGCCCCGCCGGGTAAATGACCGGCCACACGTAATGTTCGATGAAGCCGGCGCCGTAACCACCTTGCCCGGCGGCCTGGCGCATCAGGTTTTCCCAGTGCGTCAGTGGGCAAGGCAAGTGGAACACCTCCACTGCCACGCCCCAGACTGCGGCGGGCAGGTGCCACAGGATCAAGTGGGGCCATTTGAGAACCAGCAGCCCGCCGAACACTACGAACACAATGAATGCCAGGTGCAACAGCATCAGCCCCTCGGCAGCGATTCGGTAGAGCATGTCGCCCCCCTGGCGCGTCAGTCGAATCGCTCCATCGTACTCGCGCGGGTGCCTGGCACTCTATCGATTGTCGCTGCCCAGCACGCCGAGCACCTCCTTCAAGCGCCCGACCATGGCATCGCTGCTGCGTTGCATCGGTGCACGCAACTCATCAGTGATCAAGCCTTGCAGAGCCAGCGCGGTTTTTACCGGTGCCGGGTTGGGCTCGATGAAGAGGCTCTGGATCAGTGGCAGAAGCTGGAAGAATGTTGCTCGACCGGCCGCCAGCTGGTTGTCGCGAATCTGTCGGTACAACGCCACGAAAAGGTGCGGATGAACATGGGCCGACGCGGCAATCGCACCTTTGGCACCCAGGCACAGGGCATTGAAGATCTGGTTGTCTTCACCGCACAGCACATCGACCTTGCCGCTGGCCAGCAAGGCCAGGGTGTTGCCCAGGTTGCCACCGCAGTCCTTGATCGCGACGATGCGCTCATGGGCGACGATATTCAGCAAGGTCGACTGGTCGAAGGCTACGCCGGTGCGGTAGGGGATGTCGTACAGGATCAACGGCACGCTGGAAGCGTCGGCGACCGTCTGGAAAAACGCTTCGAGCCCCGCCTGGGAGGGCCGGATGTAATAGGGCGGTGGCACCAGCAGGCCGGCCAGCGGGCGCTTTAGAATTTCCTCCTGAAAGTGCAGCAGTTCGATCAGGTTGTTGCCGGCCAAACCCATGACGACCTGCCGGGCCGGCACTTGCTCCAGCACCGCATCGAGCACCGCCAGCTGCTCGTGCTTGCCCATGGCTGCCGGTTCGCCTGTGGTGCCACAGACGATGAGGCCGTCGACACCTGCTTCGAGCAGATGGCTGACCAGCCGGCGCAATCCGACGAAATCGATGGCGCCATTGTGGAACGGTGTGACGAGGGGAACCCAGATACCTTGAAACGATGACATGCACTTTCTCCTGATGGTCGACCGATTTCGTCACCGTCAGAAGCGTAGTAGGAAGTAAGCAAGGGGAGGGTGGTCCGTCGCGCTCAATGTCCTGTCAGCTCATCTGACGGGACAGCGCGCCCCGGTCACATGAGCGACTGTTTCTTCGATTTGAGGGTGCGCGCAACGCGAACTTGCGCCTTGGCAGTCAAGCCAATAACGGAAGTGTCGAGATTGAAGGTTGCGGACATCTTTGCTTACACCCTGAATGAGGTGCCCAGTTTTAAAAGCCAGCGCGTTGTTTGTCAATGTCGAACATCGGCAAAGATGCGGCGCCCGACTGTAAATGGCCAAAGTGCGCAAGATTATTCAAGCCATCGCCTGCGACTGCTGGCACAGTCTCAAGTCTTTTCCTGGTTGCAGAGCGTTATGTCCAATTCACACTTGCCGCGCAGCGCATTCTTGCGGGGCGCCGTGGCGATCATGCCGTTATCCCTGGCGACAGCCCCTTGGGGCCTGCTGGCCGGCTCCATGGCCATCGAAGCCAACCTCACCCCCCTGCAAGGCCAGGGCTTGTCGAGCATCGTGTTCGCCGGCGCCGCGCAGTTGGTGGCCATTGGCATGCTCAAGGGCGGGGCCGGGATCTTTTCGATCCTGCTGACCACCTTGTTGCTGACCTCCCAGCATCTGCTCTATGGGATGAGCATGCGTTCGGTGATCTCGCCATTGCCGGGTCGCTGGCGAGCGGGGCTGGGCTTTTTGCTCACCGATGAGCTGTTCGCCCTGACCAGCCAGCACGACAAACAGCAGTTCGATCGCTGGTACGCTTTGGGTGTCGGCTTGACGTTCTACGTGGCCTGGAACCTCTTCACCCTGGCAGGCATCGTGCTGGGCAGCAGCATCCCGGGCCTGGAACACCTGGGTCTGGACTTTTCCATCGCTGCCACCTTCATCGCCCTGATCACCCCGGTGGTGCGCAACGTCCCGACGGTGGTCTGTGTCGCGGTCTCGCTGTTCTGCTCGGTGCTGTTCAGCTATTGGCAATGGGGCTCGGCCCTGGTGCTGTCGGGACTTGCCGGCATGACCGCGGGTTTTATCTGCAACAAATTCCAGGGAGCGCGCACATGATGGTCTGGGCAGTGATTATCGGCATGGGCGTCCTGGTGTTTCTCAACCGCTATGTGTTCCTGGAACCGCGCCTGCCGCTGCGTTTGAGCAGCAATGCCCGGCAGTTCCTGGGGTTCGCCGTGCCCGGCATGTTGACGGCGATTTGCGGTCCGATCGTGTTCATGCCGGACAAACAACTGAACCTGCAATGGGACAATCCCTACCTGATCAGTTCGCTGGTGGCCGTCGGCCTGGTGCTGTACACCCGCAACACCTTGCTCAGCATGCTGTTGAGCATGGGCTTTTTCTTTTTGCTGCGTGCATGGCTGTAAGCCGGGCACGGCAAATTGTTCTACGCTTAAAGTTGATGACCGATCCCTTCAGGAAGAGAGGTGAAACCATGGCAATAGAGCAAAAACAGCCGGACCCCGAGGACGACATGGATGAACCGACGGAAGAAGAAATCGAAGAGCAAAAACATTCAGAGCAGACGTGGAAGCATGACGACAGCAGAGAGTTGTCGGAGCCTGATCGCAAGTTCTGAGCTTCTTGCGAACACCCTGACTGTAGGAGCGAGCAGGCTCGCGATGGTCGTCAACGATAACGCGTTTTTGCTGGTGTAACGCGGCGTTCTTAAGTCCATCGCGAGCATGCTCGCTCCTACAGCGGCAGGTCGGGGAAGTCGGGATGAGTGGCCCGATAACCCAGCTTCCTGTCGATCCACGCATTCAACTCGTTGACCATGACCGGGGATTTACCCGGATAGCGTTCGAGGATTGAACCCAGGACTTGCTTGATATTGGGAATTGAAAGCAGGTTACGGGTCTGTATGTACTGCCCGATGAAATGGTCGAGTTGGTAGTGCTCTGTCTTTGTTAGATAAATGCACGCCAGACTCGCGACTTGATCATTGGTGAAATCGTCGCGCAATTGAGTTCTCTGCAAGGGCTTGATGTATGGAATTCGTTTGTTGCTGACTCTTTGGTCAACTTGGTATGCCACTGGCAACATGGCGCGAATCCTAGCCGCAGCATTGGCAAATGTATGTAAGCCCCTGACGATGTCTGACAAGCGGTGAGGAGCATCAAAGTGCCATGTTTTTAGAGGGATCATGCGTTCAATGCGTCAATCAACCCGGCCCCCTGATTCCTCACATTGCCCACGGCCTTGTCGACCCGGTACCACTCAAAAGCATCACTGCCTTCCCCCTGTAGCAGCACCATTTGTTCGGCACGCTCCCTGGGCGTCGCCGGGTCCAGCCATTCGCGGGCCAGTTCCGGGCTGAACACCACCGGACGGCGATCATGAACGTCCAGCATGCCGCCGGCGCTATCGGCCGTGATGATGACAAAGCCGTCGTCTTCCCTGGGGGCTGCACCGCCCATCGGGAATTGCCCGATTGCCGCACAGTAGACCGGCCCTTGGTCACGTCGGCGAATCAGCCAGGGTTGCCGCGTGCCGTCCCCGGCATCCACCCATTCGAACCAGTTGTCGACCGGGCAGATAGCGCGATGGGGCCAGATGGCTCGAAAGAACGGGCCGTGGGCGACTTTCTCGACCCGGGCATTGATCGGCGCCGCACGATCCTTCGCCCAGTGCGGCCGCCAGCCCCAGCGCTGCGAGTCGGCGTGCAAGCCATCGCTCTCAAGATGCAACAGCGCCAGCTGGGTGGTGGGCGCAGCGTTGTAGCGAGCCAGTGGCTGATCGCCAACGTGGTTGATCAAGGCATCGGGAATGCTCAGCACCGCCACGAAGTCGTGAATGCCCCGGTATTGCGACAGGCGTCCGCACATCGATTAAACCCTCCGGCTGGTGTGTTCAGCATAGAGGTTTGAACCTTGGGTCGGGTGTCCGGCAAAAGGCATTCTGTCGAGTCGCTGTTGCTGCGCAAACACTGTGTGCAACGGGTCATGAGCTTATGCGTAAAGGGTATTTAAAATTTCTTATTAAGGCCTTTATGGTCTAAAGAAATGAACCTCAAGGAGCCTCCGGATGAACCTGTCCCGATTGCTGCGCGGTCTGTTGACCAGCGCTCTGTTTGCCGCGCCACTGGCCTACGCCAGCGAACCTGTCGTCCTGCATGTCGGCGATCAGAACTACTACAACATTCGTGCTTCGGTCGAAGCGTCCGGCGTGTTGAAAGGGGCGCCCTATACCGTCGACTGGAAACACTTCCAGGCTGCCGCGCCGCTAGCCGAAGCCTTGAGTACCGGTGCATTGGACCTGGGCTTCCTGGGCGATTCGGGCTTTCTGTTCCTGGCCGCCAAACAGGCGCCGGTCAAGCTGATCGGGGTATCGCGACAGAACCCGGACACCATCGCCTTGCTGGTGCCCAAGGACTCGCCGGTGAAAACCATCGCTGATCTCAAGGGTAAGAAAGTCGCCTACTGGCCGGGTGCGTGGAGCCAGCAACTGACCTTGCGCGCGCTGGAACAGGCGAACCTGCCGCAGGACTATGTCGATTTCATCAAGCTGATGCCGATCGATGCGGCCGCCGCGTTGCCCCAAGGCAGCATCGACGCCTTCCCGGTGTGGGAACCGTACATTTCCCAGCAGATCCTGTTCTCCGGCGCGCGGCCCATCCTCACCGCGAAGAACCTGATGCCCGGCCTGAGTGCCATCGCAGCGTCTACCCCTTCGATCGACAGCAAGCGTGAAGCCATCGCCGATTTTCTCGGGCGCCTGAAAAAGGCTCGGGCCTGGGTCGATAACCACACTGACGAATACGCTGACCTGTGGGCGAAGAAGGCCAATCTCGACCAGAACGTGTCCCGCCACTGGTTGCGCCAGGCCCACCTGACCGTCGGCCCGGTGGACGCCCAGGCTGCCGGGGATCTGCAGCACACCGCTGACTTCCTGTTCAAGGTCAAGGCACTGCCGGCCGAGCTTGCCACCGCACCGATCATCGATCATTCGTTCCAGCAGGCACTGGCGAACTGAACCACCGCCTTGGCGAGCGCCGGAACCAAACACTGTGTACCTTATCCAACCTCGGCCCGCGGCTGCGCGGGTCACGGTCTGGTGCAAGGCAAAACATGAAACAGTTGTTCAAGGTTCTATCGGTGTTAGCCATGGCAGTCGGCCTGCTGGGCTGTATCGCCGCACCTATTGAAATGACCGCGCAAACCGAACAGGCGTTGCGCACGCAACCACCGATCCGCTTTTTGCTGACGTTCGACGATGGCCCGAGCGCCTCGAGTTTCTGGAACCCGACCGAGACCGTGCTCGACAGCCTGGCGATCAATCCCGTGCAACCCGGCATCAAGGCGGTGTTTTTCGTGCAGACCCGTGCCTCGCGGGCTGGCGCCAGTGACATCGGGCGGGCGGTCATGCACCGCGAGCGCGATGCCGGGCACATCCTGGCCTTCCACACGGCCACGCCCTCGCACACCAATCATCGCTCGCTCAACGCGCAAGCGCTGGAGCAGGCGCTCACCGATGGGTGTGCCGACATCGCCGCGATCACCGGTGCGCCGCCGACCCTGCTGCGCCCGCCATTCTGGAGCTACGACAAACGCACCTTCGCCGCTTACCAGCAGCATGGCCTGCATGTGCTGCTGACCGACCTGAGCGCCAATGACGGCAAGATCTGGGGCTTCAATGCCAGCCCCCGGCGCCGCGCGCACATGTTGCGTTCGATGTCCGAGGTTCGCGAGCGCATTGCCCGGGGCGAGCTGCCGGTGGTAGACGGAGTGATTCCGGTGGTGGTGACGTTCCACGACCTCAATCGCTACACCGCACGGCATACCCGTGAATACCTGCAGATCCTTCTCGACAGTGCCCGGGCGACGGGGGTCAGGACTGCCCCAATAGCGTTTTATGACGATACCGCCGCGCTGCAACGGGCCGCCATGGCGCGTACGTTGCGCGACAGTTCACAGCCGGCGCAGTTGCCCGGGATCTGGAACTGGATCTGGAAAGACAATAGCCATTGAGCAAAGGCCGAAAATGCGGGGCAGTTAACAGTATCGACTGGCGCGGAATTAGCCAATTGCATCTATTCTCATTGGGTCCGTCCCGTTCAACTGCCACGGAGGCATCGGCCGTGATACCCATTTCAGTCCTTTGCAACATTGTAGAGTCCGGTTTCGAGCCCCTGGCCTGCGAATGCACGGAGCGCGGCGGGCTGCTGCGCATCGAGGTCTTTGATCCCGCCAGCGGACAAGTCAAGCTGCTGATCGCCGGTGTGTCGACCGAGCAGTTGACCAGCGTGCGTGCCATCTCTGACTTCATCGGTGAATTGCGCACCGAGATGAGCGCCGGTCGCCGGGCCTTTGCCGGCTGAACACTCCCGAGCCTCTGTAGGAGCTGCCGCAGGCTGCGATCTTTTGATCTTGCTCTTGAAAAAGTCAAAAGATCGCAGCCTGCGGCAGCTCCTACAGGGGCTTGATTGTTTGTGGCAGCAACTCGTCGATCATCCGCAAGCAATGGTTCAACCCCGGTGACACGTCGCCCACCCGCCGACTGAGAATGATCGGCGAGGTGGCGTTGTCTTCCAGCAGCGGGGTGAAACCGATGTCGTCGCGGTGCAGCAATTGCACCGAGGCCGGCACCAGCGTGATTCCTATCCCGGCACCCACCAACCCGATCGCCGTCTGCAGCTCGTTGGTCCATTGCGCGATATGGATGCTCACTCCATAGGACTCGAATAGCGCGATCACGTGGTCGGCATAGCTGGGGCGGGGGTTGCCGGGGTACAGCACGAAGGGCTCTTTGGCCAGGTCGCGCAGGCTGACGGGCCCGGCCAGCAGCGGGTGACCGGCGGGCAGGGCGGCCACCAGGCGGTCTTCGGTGAGCACGGTCTGGACGATGGCCGGGTCGTCGATGCGGATGCGCCCGAAACCGACGTCGATGCGCCCGGCCTTGAGCGCCTGTACCTGTTGCAGCGTCGTCATCTCCGACAGCCCGAGTTCCAGTTCCAGCGGCTCACCGCTGCGCAAGCGGCGAATCAGTTGCGGCAACACGCCGTACAGCGTCGAAGGCGCAAAGCCGATGCCCAGCCAGGTCTTTTCCCCCAGGCCGATGCGCCGCGTGTTGTCGCAGACCTTGTGCAACTGGTCGAGCAGGGCGGTGGAATGCTCATGGAAAAAACGCCCGGCATCGGTGAGCTTCAGCGGTCGGCCACGCTCGAGCAGCATCACCCCCAGTTCATCTTCCAGTTGCTGGATTTGCCGGCTCAAGGGCGGCTGGGCGATGTGCAGGCGTTCGGCGGCGCGGGTGAAATTAAGGGTTTGAGCCAACACCTGAAAGTAACGCAGGTGACGCAGTTCCATGGAGCCTCCGGATGTCGAGCGCTTGCATACCTTCAGGGTATCAAGCCAGACCAATTCTATATTGGCCGCCCGGAAAAAGCCGTATGAGAATCAGGCCCAGAACTTCAAGAACCTGACGGGTATCGAAATGCTTGCTACAGCCATTGAATCGATCGAGACGATCATCGTCGATCTGCCGACCATCCGCCCGCACAAGCTGGCGATGCACACCATGCAGAACCAGACCCTGGTGGTCATTCGCGTGCGCTGCGCCGATGGCATCGAAGGCATCGGCGAAGCCACCACCATCGGTGGCCTGGCCTATGGCAATGAAAGCCCTGACAGCATCAAGACCAACATCGACAAGCATTTCGCCCCGCTGTTGATCGGCCAGGACAGCGGCAATGTCAATGCCGCGATGTTGCGCCTGGAGCGCAGTATCCGTGGCAATACCTTCGCCAAGTCCGGTATCGAAACCGCACTGCTCGACGCCCAGGGCAAGCGCCTTGGCTTGCCGGTCAGCGAATTGCTGGGCGGCCGCGTGCGTGACTCGCTGCCCGTGGCCTGGACCCTGGCCAGCGGCGACACCGAAAAGGACATCGCCGAAGCGGAAAAAATGCTCGACCTGCGCCGCCACCGCATCTTCAAGCTGAAAATCGGTGCTGGCGAGGTCAATCGCGACCTGGCCCACGTGATTGCGATCAAGAAAGCCCTCGGCGATCGCGCCAGCGTACGGGTTGACGTCAATCAGGCCTGGGACGAAGCCGTCGCGTTGCGTGCCTGTCGCATCCTCGGCACCAACGGCATCGACCTGATCGAACAGCCGATCTCGCGCAACAACCGCGCTGGCATGACCCGCCTGAATGCCATGAGCCCGGCACCGATCATGGCCGACGAGTCCATCGAGTGCGTGGAAGACGCGTTCAACCTGGCCCGCGAAGGCGCGGCCTCGGTGTTTGCCCTGAAGATCGCCAAGAATGGCGGACCGCGCGCCGTGCTGCGCACCGCTTCCATTGCCGAAGCGGCCGGTATCGCCCTGTACGGCGGCACCATGCTCGAAGGCGGAATTGGCACCATGGCTTCGGCCCAAGCCTTTGTCACCCTGAACAAACTGGCGTGGGACACCGAGCTGTTCGGCCCGCTGCTGCTGACCGAAGACATTCTCAGCGAACCGCTGGTTTATCGCGATTTCGAGTTGCATGTGCCCAAGACCCCGGGTCTGGGCCTGAGCCTGGACGAAGAACGCCTGGCGTTTTTCCGCCGCGACAAAACATCCACCATTCATCAAGCCTGAGGAGAGCATTATGCTGTTCCACGTAAAGATGACCGTGAATTTGCCGGTCGACATGAACCCCGAACGCGCCGCGCAGCTCAAGGCCGACGAAAAAGCCCTGGCCCAGCGACTGCAGGACCAAGGCAAGTGGCGTCACCTGTGGCGCATCGCCGGGCTCTACGCCAACTACAGCGTGTTCGATGTCGACAGCGTCCAGGAACTGCACGATTTACTCATGCAACTGCCGCTGTATCCGTACATGGCGATCGAAGTCACCGCGATGTGCCGGCATCCTTCGTCGATTCGCGAGGATGACCGCTGAACCCAGCCCGTTCAGCTCGCCATGCCAATAATTACAAGATGAGGAACCTGTAAAATGAACGTCAAGATTTCCCACACTGCCGAAGTTCAGAAATTTCTCGAAGAGGCCAGCGGCCTGCACAACGATGCCGGCGATCCACGGACCAAAGCCCTGATCTACCGCATCCTGCGCGATTCGGTGAACATCATCGAAGACCTCGCCGTGACCCCGGAAGAGTTCTGGAAAGCGGTCAACTACCTCAACGTGCTGGGCGCGCGCCAGGAGGCTGGACTGGTGGTGGCTGGCCTGGGCCTGGAGCACTACCTCGACCTGCTGATGGACGCCGAAGACGAGCTGGCCGGTAAATCCGGTGGCACACCACGCACCATCGAAGGCCCGCTGTACGTGGCCGGTGCACCGCTGTCGCAAGGCGAAGCGCGTCTGGATGACGGCGTCGATCCGGGTGTGACCCTGTTCATGCAAGGCCGGGTGTTCAACACCGCTGGCGAACCTTTGGCTGGCGCCATTGTTGATGTGTGGCACGCCAACACTGGCGGCACTTACTCGTACTTCGATGCTTCCCAGTCGGAATTCAACCTGCGTCGCCGCATCGTCACTGACGCCGAAGGCCGCTACCGTTTCCGCAGCATCGTGCCGTCGGGCTACGGCTGCCCACCGGACGGTCCGACCCAGCAACTGCTCGATCAACTGGGCCGTCACGGCCAGCGTCCGGCGCACGTGCACTTCTTCATCTCCGCACCGGATCATCGTCACCTGACTACCCAGATCAACCTGGACGGCGAAAAATACCTGCACGACGATTTCGCCTACGCCACCCGTGACGAGCTGATCGCCAAGATCACCTTCAGCGATGACCAGGAGCGTGCAGCGCAATACGGTGTCAGCGGTCGCTTTGCGGAAATCGAATTCGACTTCACCCTGCAGTCGACCGCCCAGCCTGAAGAACAGCAGCGCCACGAGCGGGTTCGTGCGCTGGAGGACTGATCCCTGCTGAACGGCTCGCGAACGGTGTTGACGACACACCGCTTTCGCGAGCAAGCCCGCTCCCACATTCGACCGTGTTTCTTCAGGCAGAATCCGGTCGAATGTGGCAGCGGGCTTGCTCGCGAAGAGGCCATAAGCCTCCACAGGTCAGTCCACCGATACACCGTTGCACGTACTGCCCTAGAATGATCAGATACACCCTATAACAACAACGAGAGTGACCCGATGATGCAAGCGCAACTGCTGAGTCAGCGCAGCACCATATTCGACCATGCCGACCCGTACGCGGTGTCAGGCTATGTCAATCAGCATGTCGGTAATCATTGCATCCTGATGCCTCGTGCCGGGCACCCCCTGGCCAGTCTCAATCACTGCAAATTCGCCAGCCTGGACCTGTGCCGTATCAGCTACGGCGGCAGCGTTCGCGTCACTTCGGGCGCGCTGGAAACCATCTATCACCTGCAAGTGTTGTTGCAGGGCAATTGCCTGTGGCGTGGCCATGGCCAGGAGCACTACTTTGCCCCCGGTGAGTTGCTGCTGATCAATCCCGACGATCCGGTCGATTTGACCTACTCTGACGATTGCGAAAAATTCATCCTCAAGGTTCCCACGTCCCTGTTCGAGTCCGTCTGCAACGAGCAGCGCTGGCGCTATCCGGGGCAGGGCGTGCGGTTTCTCGAGAACCGTTACCAGCTCAATGAGCTGGAAGGCTTCGTCAACCTGCTGGCGATGATTTGCCAGGAGGCCGAGGCAACCGAGCAGATTCCACGGGTGCAGGAACATTACGCGCAAATCATCGTCAGCAAGATGCTCAGCCTGATGAAGACCAACGTCAGCCGCCTCGAAATCGGCTCCCAGGCTGCCACGTTCGAAGCGATTGCCGACTACATTGCCAAAAATCTCAAGCAGGACATCGACAGCGAAGAGCTGGCGCGCCAAGCCAGCATGAGCCTGCGCTCGTTGTATGGCCTGTTCGAACGCAACGCATGCACCACGCCAAAAAACTACATCCGCCAGAAACGCCTGGAACGCATCAATGCGTGCCTGAGCGACCCGACCTGCAACGTGCGCAACGTTACCGAGGTCGCGATGGACTACGGCTTCCTGCACCTGGGACGCTTCTCCGACAGCTACCGCAAGCAGTTCGGCGAGCTGCCGTCGGATACCCTCAAGCGCCGGCATTGACCTGGAACATTAGTCGCCTGACATGGCCTCTTCGCGAGCAAGTCGAATCGTCGCACCGCCGCCTCCCACATTTGATCGCGTCCAACCTGAAGAAATACGGTCGAATGTGGG
>NZ_JASCAE010000083.1:0-79971 GCF_029967975.1 Pseudomonas sp. V98_8 | reverse complement strand
CGACCTCGAACACCTCATTGAGGACGAAGCGCATATCGCGCAGGGGCGCTTTGTAGTCAGCCATGGCAAACCTCGCAAATCTAAACAGATGGCTCGTAGGAAAGATGCTTTTCTTTGGGTCCGAGTGTAACCCAACAACTTTTGCGACACATAGGGTCAGCACATGACTGTTTTGTAATTTTTAGTCACTGGTGAAATGTAGGGGGGAAACGCAAGAATTGTAGGAGCGAGCCTGCTCGCGATAAACCTGAGGACGCCTCGGGGCACCTGGCTTCCAACGTTATCGTTAACGACCATCGCGAGCATGCTCGCTCCTACAGAAAAGCCCATCAGAGCGCAAACAACTCCGCCGGTAACTGCATCAGGCAATCACTCCCCGCTTCGATCGCCGCCCGATGAGCGTCGGTACGCGGCAACAGGCGCTTGAAGTAAAACTCACTGGTCGCCAGTTTGGCCCGGCAGAAATCCGCGTCGCCGCTGCCAGCATCAAGCTGCGCCTGCGCCACCAACGCCATGCGCAACCACAAGTAGCCGAGGATGATGTAACCGCTGTACATCAGGTAATCCACCGATGCGGCGCCGACTTCATCCGGGTTTTTCATCGCCGCCATGCCGACCTTGGTCGTTAAGTCGCCCCATTGCTGATTCAGCTCATCGAGCTGTGCCACATAGTTGCCCAACTGTGGATGCTCGACGTTGGCCGCGCAAAACTTGTGGACGATTTTAGTGAAGCCGCGCAACAGCTTGCCCTGGCTGCCGAGCACTTTGCGCCCGAGCAGGTCCAGCGCCTGGATGCCGTTGGTGCCCTCATAGATCGGCGCGATCCGGCAGTCGCGAACCAGCTGTTCCATCCCCCATTCACGAATGAATCCGTGGCCGCCGAATACCTGCATGCCATGGTTGGTCACTTCCAGCCCGGTTTCGGTCATGAAGGCTTTGCAGATCGGCGTCAGGAAGGCCAGCAGGTCTTCGGCATCCTGGCGCGCCGCTGCATCCGCGCTCAGGTGCGCAACGTCGAGCAACTGCGCCGTGAAATAAGTCAGGGCCCGATTGCCTTCGTTGAAGGCTTTCATGGTCAGCAACATCCGACGTACATCCGGATGCACGATGATAGGGTCGGCAACTTTTTCCGGGGCTTTCGGGCCTGTCAATGCGCGCATCTGCAAACGGTCGTTGGCGTACTTGATCGCGCCCTGGAAACTCGCCTCGCCCAGACACAAACCCTGCATGCCCGTGCCCAGTCGCGCGTGGTTCATCATGGTGAACATGCAGTTGAGGCCCTTGTTCGCTTCCCCGATCAAAAAGCCCTTGGCCCCGTCGAAATTCAGCACGCAGGTGGCCGAGGCCTTGATCCCCATCTTGTGCTCGATGGCGCCGCAGGAAACCCCATTGCGCTCGCCTGCTTCACCCTGGGTATCGGGCAGGAACTTGGGCACGATAAACAGCGAAATACCCTTGGTGCCGGCCGGTGCATCCGGCAGTTTCGCCAGAACCAGGTGAATGATGTTGGCGCTCAGGTCGTGCTCTCCGGCGGAGATGAAAATCTTGCTGCCAGTGATCGTAAAACTGCCGTCGGCTGCCGGCACGGCGCGGGTCTTGATGATGCCCAGGTCGGTGCCGCAATGGGCTTCGGTCAGGCACATGGTGCCGGTCCATTGGCCGGCGGTGAGTTTGCTCAGGTAGGTTTGTTTCTGTTCTTCAGTGCCATGGGCGTGGATCGCCGACATGGCGCCGTGGGTCAGGCCGGGGTACATGCCCCACGACGTGTTGCTCGAACCCACCATCTCGCTGATGACCAGCCCCAGCGAGCCGGGCAGACCCTGACCGCCATACGCCGGATCAGCCGCCAGGCCATGCCAGCCACCCTCGACGTATTGGGCGAAAGCCTGCTTGAAACCTGCAGGCGTCGTGACCACACCGTTGTCGAAATGGCAGCCCTCTTCGTCGCCGCTACGGTTGAGAGGCGACAGCACGTTCTCACAAAACCTGGCACCCTCTTCGAGGATCGCACTGACCATGTCCGGACTGGCCTCGGTGGCGCCGAGCGCTGAGTAGTTGCTGTGGAAATCGAAGACGTGGTCAATCAGGAAGCGCATGTCGCGCAGGGGGGCCTTGTAGGCGGGCATGGTCGTTTCTCCGGCAGTAGATGACTCAAACCTACTGCCGCCGCACCGCCCTTCACAATGACAGTCCAGACGCTGAATGCGCCGTCATCACTCAACCGCAGCAGCGTCCATGCGCACGGCGCCACGGCGGTTCTGACCGAACGCCATCACGCAGTTGCGTCCGGCGCCCTTGGCGCTGTAAAGCGCCTGGTCAGCGGACTTGAGCACTTTCTCGGGCGTGCGTTGTTCCACCCGTTCGGCAACGCCGATGCTGACAGTCACCGACACACTCGAGGCGCTGGCGCCAGCACGACGCTGGCGGCCCTGATTGTCATCCTGTGGACGGCTGTCCTGATTGCGCAGATGAATGTTGTAGGTGGCAATGGATTCGCGAATGACCTCCAGGTGCGGCATGCATTCTTCGAGGGTCTTGCCGGCAAACACCAGGGCGAACTCCTCTCCGCCATAGCGATAGGCCTTACCACCTCCGCCGATTTTCGACAGTTTGCTGGCGACCAGTCGCAACACCTGATCACCGACGTCATGGCCGTGAGTGTCATTGAATTTCTTGAAGTGGTCGACGTCACTCATGGCCAACACATAGTTGCGCCCCAGGCGCTGCATGCGCTCATTCAACGCACGGCGCCCGGGCAGCCCGGTCAGTTCGTCACGGAAGGCCATTTGATAGGCCTCATGGGCAACGGCAGCCGCGATCATCAGCATCACCTGGCTGCACATGATGTTCAGGGTGAAGGGCAGGATGAAGGTTTTCGGCAACATCCAGAACAGCCCGAGCAACCCCACCAGCTGTGCCGCATGCAACGGTCTTGGGTGGCGCCAGTACTGGTAGGCCAGCAGCGCGAACGATGCGATGAACACGGGATAGGACAGCTGGATCAGGCTCATCCAGGCGCCGTGCAGGGCAGGCCAGCGAATCTGCGACAACCACACCAGCAACGCCTGTGGGTAACTTTGCTCCAGTGCCAATGCGACGCTACCGACGGCCAGTAAAACGGCGAAACGGGCGACCATGTCCTGGAACAGATGCGTACGCTCCTGCCAAGCGGCGAATACACCGAACAGCAATGGCAACAGCAGGCAACACAAATGAAAGACCACTGCGGCGTCGTCTCGCACCTTGCCATTGTCACGGTAGTAATCGGTCTGGGTGTCGAGCAGGAAGTAGGCGATGTACACCGTGACCATCAGAAACAGCTCGCGCTGGCGTCGGTAAACCGCACAGTAGGCACCGCCGAGCAACAGTACCAAGGTTGGAAGCACCTGGAACAACGACGTGAAGAACACGTTCAGGTCCTTGATGTAGGCAGCCGCAAGCCCCGCCAACAAGAGCACTGACGACGGCAAAAAATGACCCACACGGACAGCGGAAGAACGCGGCAAAGGTAAAGCTCCGACCCGTCATTTCGATTGATGGCAATGTGCCAACAACTGTAACGGCACCGATCTCGACTTGCTGAGTCAATTACCAAGAAATTTTTAAGACAGCGTCACGGGCGGCAGTCAATGCCGCTCGTGACGCCAGGGGGAAGTTGCTCAGAGATCGTTATAGAAAGGCTGTAATGGCCCCTCCTCGGGTCGGCGGCCTTCGGCACCGATCGGTTTGAGCTGAATGTTGGCGTCCGCGGCTTGCCGGGTGGTGATCTTCGGACTGACCGGTTTTTGCGTCACGACATTCTCATCACCCACATGGCCCTGCGGCAGTACCAGCGACGGATGATCGAACGGCGCCCGTTCCCAGGCGACTCGCGGATCGGTCAGGCCGACCTCCATGAATTTGACCAGCGCATCGATCTCATCCGGAGTCAGATTCAAATTGGTCATGTCCGGGTCAAGGTTCGAGCCATTGTGCTGATTGACCGAAGGATGCTCGAACCCGCTGGTGTTGCTGGCGTCCTCACCGCGACGGTCACCGCCCCGGTTGTAGAACTCCATCACCTGCTTGAGCGTGGCACGGCTGCCGTTATGGAAATACGGCCCGGTCAGCGCGATGTTGCGCAGCGTCGGCGTCTTGAAGGCGCCGTCGACCGCGTCGCGGAAACCGACATTGGGCTGCAGCGTTGCATCGCAAGGAATGGCTGCGCTCAAGGGTACTTCGAAGGTGCACACATCGACATCCAGCGGGTCAGGGATCTTCCCGCCCTGCAGGAGGGTGTTGTATTGACGAGTGAAGGACAACGGGTTGCCCCAGGCATCGACGCCACCGAGTGCCAGGTCTTCGGAGGTGGGGCGCACGCCAGTGTTGTAGAAACCGTTGTCATAGAGCGTGGTCAGGTTATCCGCCATGACCATGCGTTCGATGCGTTCGCGGGGATGGAACTGCAAGCGGCTGGCGGCATTGGTCAACTCCGCGCCGCCGTGACAGTTGACGCACTTGCCCTTGCCCAGGAACAGATTCATGCCCTGGACCTGCTGGTCGTTCATGGCTGTGTGATTGCCTTGCAGATAGGCATCCAGCGGCGCCTGGTCCGACACCAGGGTGGCTTCATACATCTGGATCGCCAAGCCGAAGAACAAGGGGAAATTGGCTTCCATCTGGGTATAGGGCGCACCGCCCACCAGCACGTTTTGCGTGGCATTCCACAGCCGTGGCTGGAACGCGTTCTTGATAAGCTCGCGATAAGTAGGACGACGCGCCCCGGAAACCGGGCCGAGCACCGAGTCGGTAGACGAGATCCGCTGCTGCTTGAGCATCAGCGTGTCGAGCATGCGCCTGCCGATGTCGGCAAATGTACGCCCGCCGCAAGACATCTCCACCGCGCTGCCCGGTGGCCCCACCGCTTGCGACGCGGCCGAGGCATCGTTGAGCGCCAGTCGTACCTTTACCGCCACGGTGCTGCGCTCATTGGTCACGTAGATCCCGGCATCGGGATCGCGATTGCCAAAGGGCGAGAAACCGTTGAATACGTTATTGGCCCTGCCGTCCCAGAAATTGCGCACGTTGAACGCGGCATTGATCACCGATGGCGCATTGCGCCCGGTGCTGCGCCGGACATTGATGCCTCCGACCTGGAAGATGCCGTCCGGTTGCTGTGTGCATTTGTCGAAGCGCGGCTGGTTGGGCTTGACGAAGTTGGCGTCGAACACGCCTTGGGAGCCGATCACGTCATCAGTGGAATACAGGATGGGCGAGTTGCGATCCAGGGGATTGGCCAGCACATGGGTCGGGAAATCGGTTTTCTTGAGCAGGTAATTCGGGCCGCCCTTGCCCCCGGAAAGGGTCGCATAGGAAGGCACGTCCCCCGGGATATCGGGCGCCACGAACGGCTTGTTGAAGATCGACGCGACGTTGGCATTGGTGTGCGCCTGGCCGGGATTGATCTGGTTGGTGGTGCGGTGGTCCACCCCGGCGTGATAGTGGCAGGACGCGCAGGCGGTGGCGCCGTCGCTGCCGATTTCCATGTCCCAGAACAGGGCCTTGCCCAGGAGGATGGCCGCTGAGCGATTGAGCACATAGTCGGTCATCAGGTCGACCTTGCGCCCGCCTTCGGTACCGGAAGGGTCGGGCGGAGTCATGCCGCGCAGCGATTGCAGTGTCGGCACCACAGGCACGGGCGGGTCGACCTCCGCCGGGTCAGCGGCGAACACACCGGTGGTTATCAGTACGCCCACTATCGCGCAGGCCAGGGGGGTCGTTCGAAGGATGCGCAAATACTTCAGCATGATGTCACTCCCGATTCAGAACGGAGCTGCCAAGGCCCCGGTAACCCGTCGCGAGTTGGACTCATGGCCAGCAAACGTGCCGACACTGCAACATGAAACCCAAGTTGCAGCGCGCAAGGCATTACTGCACTGGCAAAGTGCTCGCTAATCGTTGGCTAATAGCTGTTGGCTCGTCGATCTGCGGCGACGCTTACTTGCACTGTAGTCGTAACAAAAGATTTCAAGAGGAGATTTTTATATTTTTTTGCTCGCTTGAAATCGAGGAATAGCGACTTCCACAACTTTGGTGAAAACCCTCCCCGACACTGGGTAAAAGTCCCCAAAACCGGCCAATCACAGGCGTCTGAGGCAACGGCCGCGCTTGTCAACGCGTTGGCAAAGTATTTGCTCGAGGAGAATAAATATCGCTACAAAGAGTCAAAAAATTTAGGACAGTCGAACTAACTTATTGAGAGAACATCGTCGCAAGCCATCTGAAAAGGCTAATAGCAATTTCAGCAATCAGACCTGCGCGTAACTTTCTCACTAAAAACCAAAAACAAAAAAGCCGCTGTTCCCGAAAGAACAGCGGCTTTTGAACAAACGCGGTAAGACTTAATAGCCCAGCGCGAAGTCCTCTTCTTTCATGTCCATCAGGTTGTTGGCGCCCGACAGCATGGTTGCAACGTGAGTACGGGTGCGCGGCAGGATACGCTGGAAGTAGAAGCGCGCCGTCTGCAACTTGGCGGTGTAGAACGCCTCGTCAGAAGTGCCGGCAGCCAGTTTCTCGGCGGCCAGGCGTGCCATGTCAGCCCAGAAGTAGGCCAGGCAGGCGTAACCCGAGTACATCAGGTAGTCCACCGAGGCCGCGCCGACTTCTTCGCGATCCTTCATGGCAGCCATACCGACCTTCATGGTCAGCTCGCCCCACTCCTTGTTCAATGCAGCCAGCGGGGTGACGAACTCTTTGACCGCTTCGTTGCCTTCATTGGTCTGGCAGAACTTGTGCACGATCTTGGTGAAGCCCTTCAGGGCCTCGCCTTGAGTCATCAGCACTTTACGGCCCAGCAGGTCGAGTGCCTGGATGCCGGTGGTGCCTTCGTACAGCATCGAAATACGGCTGTCGCGAACGTTCTGCTCCATGCCCCACTCGGCGATGAAGCCGTGACCACCGTAGATTTGCACACCGTGGTTAGCCGATTCGAAACCGACTTCGGTCATGAAGGCCTTGGCGATCGGAGTCATGAACGCCAGCAACGCATCGGCCTTCTTCTTCTCTTCCTCGTCCACGCCGTACTTGACGATGTCGACTTGCTTGGCAGTGAAGTAGACCATCGCGCGGTTGCCTTCGGCGAATGCCTTCATGGTCAGCAGCATGCGACGTACATCCGGGTGCACGATGATCGGGTCAGCGGCTTTTTCCGGCGCTTTCGGGCCAGTCAGCGAGCGCATTTGCAGACGGTCACGAGCGTATTTCAGGCCACCCTGGAAACCGATTTCGGCGTGGGCCAGGCCTTGCAGCGCGGTACCCAGACGTGCGGTGTTCATGAAGGTGAACATGCAGTTCAGGCCTTTGTTCGCCGGGCCGATCAGGAAACCGGTGGCGGCGTCGAAGTTCATCACGCAGGTGGCGTTGCCGTGGATGCCCATCTTGTGTTCCAGGGAACCACAGGACACCGCGTTGCGCGCACCGATCGAACCATCGGCGTTTGGCAGGAACTTCGGCACGATGAACAAGGAAATGCCTTTGGTGCCAGCCGGCGCATCGGGCAGGCGGGCCAGCACGATGTGCACGATGTTGTCGGCCATGTCGTGTTCACCGGCCGAGATGAAGATCTTGGTGCCGGAGACTTTGTAGGAACCGTCGGCCTGAGGTTCAGCCTTGGTGCGCAACATGCCCAGGTCGGTGCCGCAGTGCGGTTCGGTCAGGCACATGGTGCCGGTCCACTCGCCGGAAACCAGCTTGGTCAGGTAAGCCTCTTGTTGCTCAGGCGTGCCGTGCTCGGAAATGGTGTTCATCGCGCCGTGGGACAGGCCCGGGTACATGCCCCACGACCAGTTGGCTTCGCCCACCATTTCGCTGACTGCCAGACCCAGAGACTCCGGCAGGCCCTGGCCGCCGTGCTCAACGTCGTGGGCCAGGCTTGGCCAGCCGCCTTCGACGAATTGCTTGTAGGCCTCTTTGAAGCCAGTCGGGGTCTTAACGCCGGACTCGCTCCAGGTGCAGCCTTCGGTGTCACCCACGCGGTTCAGCGGAGCCAGTACCTGCTCACAAAACTTGGCGCCTTCTTCGAGAATGGCGTCAACCATGTCCGGAGTTGCGTCTGCACAAGCCGGAAGGCTCTGATAGTGCGCTTCGTAGCCGAGCAGTTCGTCACGAACGAAGCGAATATCACGCAAGGGGGCCTTGTAGTCAGGCATAGCGATAAACCTCTGCTGATGTAACCGGGAATGAGCGACCGTTGTCGAAACGATCAAACAGTTGTTTGAAACATACGTTTACGCCCAAATCTTGTCAAGCACCGATCTTTTGCCGTTCGTCATGCGCGTGGCTGTCGACCAATGAAAATCGCCTGCCAATGGTCCTTGGAAGCGGTTTCATAGACGTCTAAAGAATAACGAACTGTCAGTTCTGACAGGTTCGGACTCAGCGCAGAACCTGTTTACTGACTATAGCGGACACGACTTCGGGCCACGGTGGCCTGGAGGAATATTTTCCGCGGGAGAAACGATATGGAATTGATGCCCAGTGACACCAGTCAACCTCGCACATCCGGTAATCTCGACCGTGCCTTCGCATTCGATGGCCGCATCGAGATCAGCGAAAGAGGCACCGCAAACTCAATCACCTCTGATAAAGACGGCAAACTTATTCTGGTCTCACAGATCGGCGACCTTTTTCGGCTATCGCGCTACCTTGTCGACGGCGCTGAAGACTCCTCCTTCGAGGAAACAACCTGGAACTTCGAAAATGGCGACCAATCCGCACCGAGGCGCGTTCTGCTGCAAGAAGATGGAAAAATCCTGGTTATCGGTGACTCGTTAAAAGCCGGAGTAATGAGGCCCGCCGTCACCCGCTTTAACTCCGACGGTAGTTCCGACCTGATGTTTGGCCGCAGAGTCATTACAACAGGACCAGTCGATGCGACAGCCAATACATTAAGGTACAAATTCGTAGATGGCTGCCTGCAAAACGGTCAAAAAATACTGATAGCTGCGACCTACAAACTTCAATCAGGGCGCCCTTTGAGCAGGCTGTTTTGTCTGCAAGTCGATGGCGAGCCTGACCCGCTGTTTGGCGACGGCCGCGGGTTCATCGATATCAAGTTCCATGACCGCGATAGCTATGCCTGTAACGTCCAGATTCAACGTAATGGCAGCATTATCGTGGCCGGCAGTTGGAGATATGAAGGTGAAAAACAGCGAACACGGACCGTTGTTCGCTACACGGCCGAGGGCATTCTGGACAAAACCTTTGGCCAAGCAGGCTATGCCGATGTTGTGGTGCCCGGTGAGAAAGGGGGGCAAGCGCATATTGAAGGTCTTCTCATGGACGATATTGTTACCCGGGTTGCCGTCCAGAATGACGACAAGATTATCATCGCCGGCTATGCGAGCGGCCTTGACGGCCACCGAAACGGGCTACTTGCCAGGCTTAATCAAGACGGCAGCATTGATGGGGATTTCAACGATGGAACCCCTCTGCTGATCTCTCGCTCAATGAACGATTTGTCCTTCCAATCATTTGCGATCCAACCGGACGGCAAAATCGTCGCCGTGGGCAGAGGTATCATGGCGGATACGCCCATGGAGCTTTACGAACGCGTCAGCAACAACGGAGACATAGAGGCCTTCTGGCGTGGCCACAGTGTCGGTGACTGTACCGATGTGACGATTCAACCGGGAGGACGAGTTGTTGTTTCGGGCAGTTCCGGGGCCTTCTTTAACGGCCCTCGCTTTCCAGTAGTGTGGGGGCGCCTTGGGGCCTGATTCTGTGCAAATGCGCTCAATGGTCAAAAGCCATTGAGCTTGCGCATTAACAGGATATTGGCGTGCCGCTAAGCCAAGCGCTCAGATGAAGGTATCGATCAGCGTACCGAGCACCTCGTCGGATGCCTTGGCGACTTTGACACCCAGTTCAACCTGAACTTTTCCCTGGGACATCTCCACCCTATTGCTGGCCAGGTCCGACTGCCGACTGCGGTCGACCGAACGCAGGCGATCAACCTGAGCCTCGGAAGACTGGCTGGTGACCGAACGCTCGATCGTCGTGTTGGCGATCTGGCCAGAGGCTTGATCGATACGATTCTGCCCTGTCTGAATAGTGCTCATACCGGCATAAAAAGCGGTGGTTCCGGAGATTTCCATGGGGTAGCTCGTCCTACAAAGGATCAATAGTGGCCATTGAAGCAGACCCACTGACAAAAAGCCCGACAACAACACTAATGGAGCAGTGCATTGTTACAGTAAACATTGCTTTCAGAAGCTCAGTCCAGCAGGTCCAGTTGCAGATGCTCAGCCACCGCTTCGGCCGTGACCATCTTGAGCTTCGGCACTCGACCCAAACATGGCGCCGGGAGGCGTTCAGCAAGGGTTGCGAGGTTTTCTTCCAGGCGCGCGGTCTTGGGATCTATGATGTTCGCCACCCATCCCGCCAGCTGCAAACCGTCCCGGGCAATCGCCTCGGCCGTCAGTAACGCATGATTGATGCAGCCCAGACGCACGCCTACGACCAGAATGACGGGCAGGTCCAGGGCTATCGCCAGGTCCGAGAGGTTGGCCTGATCGGCCAATGGCACGCGCCAGCCTCCAGCACCCTCGATCAGGGTGAAGTCGGCCTGCATGTCGAGTAACTCTCGCATCGGCGTCAGCAGCGATTGCACGGTCAACGCGATGCCGGCCTCACGCGCGGCCAGGTGCGGCGCAATGGCTGGCTCCAGTGCCAACGGATTGACCTGCGGGTAGGTCAAAGGCAGCGAACATTCCGCCAGCAGCGCCAGTGCGTCAGCGTTGCGCAGGCCCTTGGGCGTCACCGAGCAGCCAGAAGCCACTGGCTTGCCCGCTGCGGTGCTTAACCCGGCAGATCGCGCGGCATAGAGCAGACCGGCGGCAATCGTGGTTTTTCCGACATCGGTATCGGTACCGGTGATGAAATACGCGGAGCTCATAAGGGTTTCTCCAAAACGGCGTACACCACTTGATAAGTCGCCGGCAGGCCTGGGGCCTGACGAAACTGCTCATAAGCCTCGACCAGACCGAGGATCCGTGCTCGACCGGTCAAGCCGCCCGGACGCCCAGGGTTAAGGTTGTGCGCCCCCAAGGCCTTGAGTTCATGGGTCAGGCTGCGCACGTCCGGGTAATGCAGCACATGCGCCTGGTTTTCCAGGCTGATTGCGCGCAAGCCGCTGGCCGCACACAGCTGTTGATAAACGTTGAACTCACGGAAGCGGTTGACGTGCACCATGCCATCCACCTGACGCCAGCTGTCACGCAGCTCGAACAACGTGCCCACACAGAGACTAGCAAATGCAAAGACACCGCCCGGCTTGAGCACCCGATGCGCTTCGTTGAGCACCGACGCGAAGTCCGCGCACCACTGCACGGCCAGGCTGGAGAAAATCAGGTCGCACGTCGAATCGCGCAATGGCATCCGCTCGGCGTCGCCGGCGATGAAGTGCGCGGCGCCGCCCAACGGTCGGGCGTGATTAAGCATGCCTTCGGCGATGTCCAGCGCAACGCCCTGGCCGTCGGGAAACCGCTCGCCCAGCGCACGACTGAAATAGCCGGTGCCGCACCCGAGATCGAGCCAGCGCCGGGGCACGAACGCCTGCGGCAAACGGTGCAACAACTGGCCACCGACATCACGTTGCAACTCGGCCACGCTGTCGTAGCTTGCCGCGGCACGGGAAAACGACGCGGCTACCTGGCGCTTGTCGGGCAAACCACCGGGCAATTTGGGAAAGGATAAATCAGTCATCGCCGCACTCATGCAAAAAGGCCTGGATCGCCCCCGCGACACCGTGGGGATTTTCCAGGAGAAACGCGTGGCCGGCCTGTTCGATCAGACCGATTTCGACATCGGGTAGCAACGCCAGCAAGGCCTCGGCGGCTTCGGCCGGCACCAGCCCGTCGAGGCCGGCAAACAGATGCAACTGCGGCCCGCGGAATGTCTGCAGGGCTTGGCGAGTGTCCAGCTGCGCGAGCAACTCCAGGCCACTCAATAGCACTGCCGCCGTTGAGTGCGGTGCCCCTGCGAGCAATAGGCGAGACAAGCCGCGCGGGTCTTCGGCACCTTGGGCGCAGAGCAATGAAAAACGCTTCAAGGTCATGCGCGGATCGGCAGCGCAGCCTGCCAGAAAGGCATCGAACGTTTCGCCAGGCATTGCGTTTGGCCATTGGTCATGACTGACAAAAGAAGGATTGCTCGCCAGGGTCAGCAGGCCACAGCAACGGTCACCACGGCGCGCCGCCAACTCGGACGCGAGCATGCCACCCAGTGACCACCCGCCCAACCAGGCGTCCTGTGGCACGCTGGCGTCGAGTTCATCGAGCCAATGCTCAAGATTGCTCGAATCCAGCTCGGGCAGCGGCTCGATTTCGACCCGCATGTGTTCGTCCAGGCCCTGCAGGGCAGCGCCCAATGGTTGCAGCGGCGAAATTCCGAGGCCCCAACCGGGCAACAGAATCAGTCGATCACGCATGGTCAGGCTCCGCTCCCAGTCGTTGATAACAATCGGCCAGTCCCTCCAACAATAGCTGCACTTGCGCCTCGCTATGGGCGGCAGTCAGGGTCACGCGCAGTCGGGCACTGCCGGCCGGCACGGTTGGCGGACGGATCGCACTCACCATCAAGCCGCGTTCGCGCAGCATCTGCGACAAGCGCACCGCGCGCCCGGCGTCACCGATCATGATCGGCTGGATCGGCGTGAAACTGTCCATCAGCTCCAGGCCGATTTGCTCGGCGCCCTGGCGGAACTGGCGGATCAGCGTCTGCAAATGCTCGCGGCGCCAATGCTCGCTGCGCAGCAGTTCCAGGCTTTTGAGGGTCGCACAGGCCAGGGCCGGTGGTTGGCTGGTGGTGTAAATGTAGGGGCGAGCGAACTGGATCAGGCTCTCGATCAACTCTTCGCTGCCAGCTACGAAAGCCCCCGCCGTTCCGAACGCCTTGCCGAGCGTGCCGACCAGTACCGGCACGTCGTCCTGGCTCAGGCCGAAATGTTCGACGCTCCCGCCGCCATTGGCGCCCAGCGGGCCGAAACCGTGCGCATCATCGACCATCAGCCATGCACCTTTGGCCTTGGCTTCTCGCGCCAGCGCTGGCAGATCGGCGATGTCGCCGTCCATGCTGAAGACGCCGTCAGTCACGACCAGCGTATTGCCGGTGGCTTTCTCAAGACGATTGGCCAGACTCGCCGCATCGTTGTGCAAGTAGCGATTGAAACGTGCCCCTGACAAGAGGCCCGCGTCGAGCAACGAGGCATGGTTGAGCCGGTCTTCGAGCACCGTATCGCCCTGCCCCACCAACGCGGTGACCGCCCCGAGGTTGGCCATGTAGCCCGTGGTGAACAACAAGGCACGCGGACGACCGGTGAGGTCGGCCAAGGCCTCTTCCAAGGCATGATGCGGACCGCTGTGGCCGATGACCAGATGCGACGCCCCGCCCCCCACGCCCCACTTGGCAGCCCCGGCGCGCCAGGCTTCGATCACTTGGGGGTGATTGGCCAGGCCCAGGTAGTCGTTGTTGCAGAACGCCAGCAGTGGCTGGCCGTCGACCACCACTTGCGGGCCCTGTGGGCTTTCGAGCAATGGACGTTGGCGGTAGAGGTTTTCAGCACGACGGGCAGCCAGGCGTGCGGCGAGATCGAAAGACATGCAGGCCTCGACTATCAAATGACACATCTCCCCTGTGGGAGCGAGCTTGCTCGCGAAGAGGCCTTCACATTCAACATGAGTGTCGACTGTTACATAGCTTTCGCGAGCAGGCTCGCTCCCACAGGGTTTTGCCTTCCTTCAGAAGGATCAAACAGCCGCGTTATAGAACTGTTCGCTGCTCTTTTGCTCCACCAGCGCCTGTTCAATGGCGGCCTGGTGCACTTCGTCGGCGTGTTCTTCACGGGCTTCCGGCAATATCCCCAAGCGATCGAACAATTGCATGTCCTTGTCGGCCTGCGGGTTGGCGGTGGTCAGCAGTTTTTCGCCGTAGAAAATCGAGTTGGCACCGGCAAAGAACGCCAGTGCCTGCATCTGCTCGTTCATGGCTTCGCGGCCAGCGGACAGGCGCACGTGGGATTTGGGCATGAGGATCCGCGCGACGGCGAGCATGCGGATGAAGTCGAACGGGTCGACGTCGTCGGCATTTTCCAGGGGCGTGCCGGCGACTTTCACCAACATGTTAATCGGCACCGACTCCGGGTGCTCCGGCAGGTTGGCCAGCTGGATCAGCAGGTTGGCGCGGTCATCGAGAGACTCGCCCATGCCAAGGATGCCACCGGAGCAGATCTTCATCCCCGATTCACGGACGTAGGCCAGGGTTTGCAGGCGCTCGCTGTAAGTGCGGGTGGTGATGATGCTGCCGTAGAACTCAGGCGAGGTGTCGAGGTTGTGGTTGTAGTAGTCAAGGCCAGCCTTGGCCAGCGCTTCGGTCTGGTCTTGATCGAGCCGGCCGAGGGTCATGCAGGTTTCCAGGCCAAGGGCCTTGACGCCTTCGACCATCTTCAGCACATACGGCATGTCTTTGGCCGACGGGTGCTTCCACGCCGCGCCCATGCAGAAACGGGTCGACCCGATGGCCTTGGCACGCGCGGCCTCTTCGAGGACCTTCTGCACTTCCATCAGCTTTTCTTTTTCCAGGCCGGTGTTGTAGTGACCCGACTGCGGACAATATTTGCAATCTTCCGGGCAAGCACCGGTCTTGATCGACAGCAAGGTCGATACCTGGACGCGGTTAGCGTCGAAATGCGCGCGGTGCACCGTCTGCGCCTGGAACAACAGGTCATTGAATGGCTGAACGAAGAGTGCTTTGACTTCGGCCAAAGACCAGTCATGACGCAAAGTTGCAGAGGTGCTGGCGCTCATGGGCGTTTCCTTTGTTTTATGCTTTGGCAGGCGACCGGGAAATGGAATTTCCACCGGCGCATCACAGGTGTTTCGGCATATTTAAGGAAGAGTCATGCCCTGTCAACCACGATACGATAGGCTGGTTTACATCTGGTTAAAAAATAACCATCACTGCTTACTGTGTGATGAAGTAGCCGATGGCACCGCGCCCGTTTGCATGGCTTGCGAAACCGAGTTGCCATGGCTCGGCGATCATTGCCAGCGCTGCGCACTGCCCTTGCCCGCTGCGGGCATGACGTGCGGCCAATGCCTCATGCAGCCACCGGCCTTCGAGCGAGTGGTCGCGCCCTGGACTTACAACTTTCCGATCGACAGCCTGATTACCCGCTTCAAGCACAGCGCGAAATGGCCGTATGGCCATCTGCTCGGCGACCTTCTGGCTCAATCACTGCAACATCGCTTCAACGAAGACCTGCCGCGTCCCGATGTGCTGGTACCCGTGCCGATGTCTACCCGGCGCCTGCGCCAACGCGGCTTCAATCAGGCTGCCATGCTGGCGCGCTGGCTCAGCGAACGCCTCGACGTGCCTATCGATGAACGATTGCTGTTGAGGCCCCAAGACACCAATGCCCAGCAAGACCTGAACGCCGAGGCTCGCAAACGCAACCTGCACCACGCCTTCGCCTTGGCAAGCGACGCATCAGTGAAGGGTCGCCACCTGGCGCTGGTGGACGACGTTCTGACCACCGGTGCCACGGCGCAGGCACTGGCCCTGCTGCTGCTGGACGCAGGCGCCAGTCGGGTCGACGTCTATTGCCTGGCGCGCACACCCAAACCTGGCGAGTCACCGTGACTTGACTCCCGGGCCCCGAGCCGCCAACGTCCTCACCACTGTCATAGCCAAAGCGTCTTGCCATGTCCTTGCCTACGTTGTTGTCCCAGCACATTGTCCGTCGCCCGCAACGCATTGCCTTGCTGCAACACATCGCCGAGCAGGGCTCGATCACCCGCGCGGCGAAAAGCGCGGGCCTGAGCTACAAGGCCGCTTGGGATGCTATCGATGAGCTGAACAACCTGGCACAGAAACCGCTGGTGGAACGCAGTGTCGGCGGCAAAGGAGGGGGTGGCGCCAAACTGTCTGCTGAAGGCGAGCGGGTGCTGCGTCTCTATCAAAAGCTGCAGGCGCTGCAAGCCCAGGTACTGGAAGCCGCTGAAGACGCAAGCGACCTTGACCTGCTCGGTCGCCTGATGCTCAGGACCAGCGCACGCAACCAGTTGCACGGAAAAGTCGCGGCCATTGAAACCCAGGGCCATAACGATCGGGTTCGCCTTGAGCTGGCTGAAGGCCTGAGCATCGCGGCGCAGATCACCCACGACAGTACCGTGCGCCTGGACCTGCAAACCGGCACTGAAGTTGTCGCCCTGATCAAGGCCGGTTGGCTCGATCTGCTGGGCAACAGCGACGAGGCAATACCCGGTCACAATTGCCTCGAAGGTGTCATCGAGGAAATCCTCGACGCCGAAGACGGCCCCTGCGAAGTGCGAATCAGCCTGCCCAATGGCCAGACGCTCTGTGCTCTGGTCGAGCTCCGGCATTTGCAATCACGCAAGCTGACCCGCGGAACATCGGTACGCGCGCAGTTCTCTCCCTCCAATGTATTGCTCGGCACTCCGTTGTAGGAGCTGCCGCAGGCTGCGGTCTTTTGACTTTGCTTTTCAAGATCAAGATCAAAAGATCGCAGCCTGCGGCAGCTCCTACTGCAACAAAAGCTTCATCACCCACCATTAAGGTGACTGCAAAATTCGCAGGGAGCCTGATGTGAGCCTATTAGAAGAAAACCAGTCCACCGACCTCGAACAGATGGTCGGCCTCAGCCGTCGTGGCTTTATCAGCGCAGGCGCCTTGTGCGGTGCCGCCATGTTCCTCGGCGGCAACCTGCTGAGCCGCAGCGTAATGGCCGCCAGCGTCAGCGCCGGCACCAGCCAGTTGCTGGGTTTCGAAAGCATTCCTGCCGCGACTGCCGACGCGATCAGCTTGCCCCCCGGCTACAAATCTTCGGTACTGATCAGCTGGGGTCAGCCCCTGCAGAAAAACGGCCCGGCGTTCGACATGAGTGGCAACGGCACCGCCGAGCATCAGGAAGTCCAGTTCGGCGACAACAACGATGGCATGAGCCTGTTTGCCTTCCCGGATGACAACAATCGGGCACTGATGGCGATCAACAACGAATACACCAATTACCGCTACCTCTACCCCCACGCGGGCATGCCGCAATCGGCGCAGGAAGTACATAAGGCCCTGGCTTGCGAAGGCGTGTCGGTAATCGAGGTACGGCGGGAGAATGGTCATTGGCAGTTTGTTCAGGGCTCGCGCTATAACCGGCGCATTCATGGTAACTCGCCGATCAATCTGAGCGGCCCGGCCGCCGGTCACGAACTGTTGAAAACCCGTGCAGATGCGCAAGGTAAAACGGTCCTCGGCACGTTCCAGAACTGCGCCAACGGCAAGACGCCGTGGGGCACCTACCTGACCTGCGAAGAGAACTTTACCGACTGCTTTGGCAGCAGCGATGCCGAACAGAAATTCGATGCCGCACAGAAACGCTACGGTGTGGTGGCAACCAGCAAAGACATCAACTGGCATCAACACGATTCGCGCTTCGACATGGCGCACCATCCCAACGAGCTCAACCGTCATGGCTGGGTGGTCGAGATCGACCCGTTCGACCCGCAGTCGACCCCGGTCAAGCGCACTGCACTGGGCCGCTTCAAACATGAAAACGCCGCCCTGGCTGAAACCACAGACGGCCGCGCCGTGGTTTACATGGGCGACGATGAGCGCGGCGAATTCATCTATAAGTTCGTCAGCCGCGACAAGATCAATCACCAGAATCCCAAGGCCAACCGCGACCTGCTGGACCACGGCACCTTGTACGTGGCACGTTTCGACGCGGGCGACGGCAATGCCGATCACCCCAAGGGCCAAGGGCAATGGATCGAATTGACCCATGGTAAAAACGGCATCGACGCCAGCAGCGGTTTTGCCGACCAGGGCCAAGTGCTGATTCACGCGCGCCTGGCAGCCAGCGTGGTGAAGGCCACGCGCATGGACCGCCCGGAGTGGATTGTCGTCAGCCCCAAGGACGGTCAGGTTTACTGCACCCTGACCAACAACGCCAAGCGTGGCGAAGACGGGCAACCGGTAGGCGGGCCGAACCCGCGTGAGAAGAATGTCTACGGGCAGATCCTGCGCTGGCGCACCGACCGCGACGACCACGCCTCGAACACCTTTGCCTGGGACCTGTTCGTGGTCGCCGGCAACCCGCAAGTGCATGCTGGTACGCCGAAGGGCGGCTCGTCGAACATCACCCCGCAGAACATGTTCAACAGTCCGGATGGATTGGCGTTCGATAACGCCGGGCGGTTGTGGATTCAAACCGACGGCGATTCGAGTAATGCCGGTGACTTCGCCGGCATGGGCAACAACCAGATGCTCTGCGCCGACCCGGTGACCGGCGAGATCCGTCGGTTCATGGTCGGGCCGATTGGTTGTGAGGTAACGGGGATCAGCTTTTCGCCGGACCAGAAGACGTTGTTCGTCGGCATTCAGCACCCGGGGGAGAATGGCGGTTCGACCTTCCCTGAACACTTGCCAAATGGAAAGCCGCGGTCTTCGGTGATTGCCATTTCGCGTGAAGACGGCGGGGTCGTCGGCGCCTGATAGTGCCTCTTCGCGAGCAAGCCCGCTCCCACATTGACTCTGTGGCGTTCACAAATTGTGTGTTCACCGCAGCCCCAATGTGGGAGCGGGCTTGCTCGCGAAAGCGTCAGCCCGGGCAACACACATCTCACCCCCTAAAGCAGCCCCGTCTGCGCTACCATGCCTGGCCGGACGCAGCAGCCTGCTGCGCGCAGGAGTCAGCATGGCCCACCCGTTTGAAACGCTCACCCCAGACCTCGTGCTCGATGCCGTCGAAAGCATCGGTTTTCTCAGCGATGCCCGCATTCTGGCGCTCAACAGCTACGAAAACCGTGTCTACCAGGTTGGTATCGAAGACGCCGAGCCATTGATCGCCAAGTTCTATCGCCCGCAGCGCTGGACCAACGAAGCGATTCTGGAAGAACACCAGTTCACCTTCGAACTCGCCGAGGTCGAGGTACCGGTCGTCGCGCCGCTGATCCACAACGGTGAAACCCTGCACGAGCACAACGGCTTCCGTTTCACCCTGTTCCCCCGCCGCGGCGGACGCGCGCCGGAACCTGGCAATCTCGATCAGCTGTATCGCCTGGGTCAACTGCTCGGCCGGCTACATGCGGTGGGCTCAACCAAGCCGTTTGAGCACCGTGAGGCGCTGGCGGTAAAAAACTTTGGCCATGATTCGCTGACGACCTTGCTCGAAGGCAACTTCATCCCCCGCAGCCTGCTGCCGGCCTACGAGTCCGTGGCCCGCGATCTGCTCAAGCGTGTGGAAGATGTCTACAGCAATACGCCGCACCAGAACATCCGCATGCACGGTGATTGCCACCCTGGCAACATGATGTGCCGTGATGAGATGTTCCACATCGTCGACCTCGACGACTGCCGCATGGGCCCGGCGGTACAGGACATCTGGATGATGCTGGCCGGCGATCGCCAGGAATGCCTGGGCCAGTTGTCGGAATTGATGGATGGCTACAACGAATTCCACGATTTCAATCCCCGGGAACTGGCGCTGATCGAACCCCTTCGCGCGCTGCGCCTGATGCACTACAGCGCCTGGCTCGCCCGTCGCTGGGACGACCCGGCATTCCCGCGCAGCTTTCCGTGGTTCGGCACCGAACGTTATTGGGGCGACCAGGTGTTGGCGTTGCGCGAGCAGCTCGCGGCGCTCAATGAAGAACCGCTGAAGCTCTTCTGAACACCACCGCCCCCTGTAGGAGCGAGCATGCTCGCGAAAAACCTGAGAACACTGCGGAGCATCAGGTTCCCCGCGTTATCGTTAACGACCATCGCGAGCGTGCTCGCGCCTACAGGTACCAGCACATACAATCCCTCCTTTGTTAGCTGCCTAAGCAAGGATTCTGCATGCAAGCCGCCAACCTGCGTCGCGGGTACATTCTGGGCCTGAGTGCCTACATCATCTGGGGACTTTTCCCGCTCTACTTCAAGGCCATTGCCAACGTGCCCGCCGTGGAGATCATCATTCACCGCGTGCTGTGGTCGGCGTTGTTCGGCGCCTTGTTGCTGATGGTCTGGAAACATCCGGGCTGGTGGCGCGAGCTACGGGAGAACCCACGTCGGCTGGCGATCCTGGCCCTGAGCGGTACGCTGATCGCCGCCAACTGGCTGACGTATGTGTGGTCGGTGAACAACGGGCGCATGTTGGAGGCCAGCCTCGGTTACTACATCAACCCCTTGGTGAACGTGCTGCTGGGGATGCTGATCCTCGGTGAGCGGCTGCGACGCATGCAATGGATTGCCGTGGGGCTGGCGGCAGTTGGCGTGGCGCAACAAGTATGGCAAGTGGGCAGCCTGCCTTGGGTGTCGCTAGTGCTGGCATTGACCTTCGGTTTCTACGGGTTGATTCGCAAGCAGGCGCCGGTCAAGGCGCTCCCGGGATTGGTGGTCGAAACCTGGATGTTGGTGCCGATAGCACTGGCCTGGTTACTACTCAATCCAACCGCCAGCAGCGCCCAGGCTGAATTCTGGACCACCTCCGAGGCCTGGTGGCTGGTGGCTGCCGGTCCGGTAACGCTGGTGCCGCTGGTCTGCTTCAACGCTGCCGCGCGGCATTTGCCCTACACGACCCTGGGATTCCTGCAATACCTGGCACCGACCCTGGTGCTGCTGCAGGCCGTCCTGCTGTTTGATGAGCACCTGTCGTCGAGTACGTTGGTTGCGTTCATCTTCATCTGGGCGGGCCTGGCGGTCTACAGCGTCGATGCCTGGTTCAGCCTGCGCCGCCGCAGCTGATCAAAAAACACACAACTCTCTACAGGCCACGTTATCCGTGGCCTGCATCGATCCTTCCCAAGGTTATCCACAGCGTGATCCCCGCCGTTTGTGCGCAAGTTACTGAAACTGCTGGTTTTTTGATCAATCTTTGAAGAGCCACGGCCGGCGCGGCCTGGCGGGCTGTCTCTACAGGTTATCCACAGGCAGGTGCACGTTTAAACTGGATAACCGGATCAAGGTTCACTGCGCAGTACCAATTCCACCATCAAATCGTCCGCCAAGGTTTCCAGGCGCGATTGCAGCACGTCCAGAGACAGCGTCAGGGGCACCGCCAATATCGCTTCGGCGTGGAACAGAGGCTCGCTGCTCATGGGGGCCGGACGCACCTCCGTCACCAGCCGTTCCAGGTTTACCCCCTGTTCACTGAGCAAGCGCGTGATGTCGCGCACGATCCCCGGCCGGTCATTGCCCACCAGCTCCATGGCGATCGGCTTCCAGGTGCAAGACTGTTCGATACCGCTTTCGGCGATCAAGACGCGAATGCCGTGGGCCGATAATCCTTGCAGGGCATCGACCAGTGAATCGTAGGCTTCCGCCGGGACCCCCACCCGAAGAATCCCGGCGAATTGCCCGGCCATGCGCGACATGCGGCTTTCCAGCCAGTTGCCACCATGCTCGGCGATGCATTGGGCTATGCGCTCGACCTGCCCAGGCTTGTCCGGTGCAAAAACAGTGAGTACGAGGTGGTCCATGGCGCAGCCCTCTTTTGTTATTGAAAGAGAAGTATAGGCAAGGGTTGATTCGGCGCTGGCAGGTCCGACCTCTTCGCGAGCAGGCTCGCTCCCACAAGGTCGGCGCAGGGCTTTGTGGGAGCGAGCCTGCTCGCGAATCGGCCCCGACCAGAACCTGCGCAACATAAATCGTGTACAACTTTTTATATTTAACTGGAACAATCTCATGCTTTTTTGAGAACATCCTCATCCCCGGCGTGACTGCAATGCGTCATGGGGTCGCAGAACGACGTAATTAGTCTAATTTTCACAACCGCAACTCATCATGTAGTATGCCGCTGCGCGCACTACATAACGTTGGATCGATGTCCGCCGCAGGCGCAGACGCATCCCTGAAAGCCCTGTCAGCAAGGCCCTAAAGCCGTTGATTGGTCCCCACCCAGCCGTCAGAAATGGCATGTACTGGTCGCAGGGTTTGTGGTTTAAATGGCCAGAGGCTTCATTGTTAAATTGAAGAGCTGAAAAGCGAAATAGCTGAGCAGAGTGAGGCAAGCAATGACTGAACACGTTCAAGTCGGTGGCCTGCAGGTCGCCAAAGTCCTGTTCGACTTCGTGAACAACGAAGCCATTCCCGGAACCGGCCTCACCGCCGACCAATTCTGGGCCGGTGCCGACAAGGTCATCCATGACCTGGCGCCGAAGAACAAAGCCCTACTCGCCAAACGCGATGATTTCCAGGCTCGTATCGACGGCTGGCACCAATCCCGTGCCGGTCAACCACACGACGCCGTGGCTTATAAAGCCTTCTTGCAAGACATCGGTTATCTGCTGCCAGAAGCGGCCGATTTCCAGGCAACGACGCAAAACGTCGATGAAGAAATCGCCCACATGGCCGGCCCACAGCTTGTGGTGCCGGTGATGAACGCCCGCTTCGCGCTCAACGCTTCGAACGCCCGCTGGGGTTCGCTGTACGACGCGCTCTACGGCACCGACGCCATTAGCGAGGCTGACGGCGCGGAAAAAGGCAAAGGCTACAATAAGGTTCGCGGCGACAAGGTCATCGCCTTCGCCCGGGCCTTCCTCGACGAAGCGGCGCCATTGGCGGCCGGCTCCCACGTCGATTCGACACACTACAAAATCGTTGAAGGCAAACTGGTCGTCGCCCTTAAAGGCGGCAGCAACAGCGGCCTGCGCAACGACGCCCAGTTGATCGGTTTCCAGGGCGATGCGGCGGCACCCACCGCGATCCTGCTGAAAAACCATGGCCTGCATTTCGAAATCCAGGTCGATGCCAGCACCCCGGTCGGCCAGACCGATGCTGCCGGTGTCAAAGACATCCTGATGGAAGCCGCACTGACCACCATCATGGACTGCGAAGACTCCGTCGCCGCCGTCGACGCCGATGACAAGGTTGTGATCTACCGCAACTGGCTCGGCCTGATGAAGGGCGACCTGGCGGAAGAAGTCGCCAAGGGCGGCAAGACGTTTACCCGCACCATGAACGCCGACCGCACCTACACCGCCGTCGACGGCAGCGAATTGAGCCTGCATGGTCGTTCGTTGTTGTTCGTGCGTAACGTCGGTCACCTGATGACCATCGATGCGATCCTCGATAAAGATGGCAACGAAGTACCGGAAGGCATCCTCGACGGTCTGGTGACTGTCCTGGCGGCGATGCACAACCTGAACGGCAATACGTCGCGCAAAAATACCCGCACCGGTTCCGTCTACATCGTGAAGCCGAAGATGCACGGTCCTGAAGAAGCTGCGTTCACCAACGAGCTGTTCGGGCGCATCGAAGACGTGCTGGGCCTGCCTCGCAACACCCTGAAAGTCGGGATCATGGACGAGGAGCGCCGTACCACGGTCAACCTCAAGGCCTGTATCAAGGCTGCCAGCGAGCGCGTGGTGTTCATCAACACCGGCTTCCTCGATCGCACGGGCGATGAAATCCACACCTCCATGGAAGCCGGCCCGATGGTGCGCAAGGCCGACATGAAGGCCGAAAAATGGATTGGCGCCTACGAGAACTCCAACGTTGATATCGGCTTGAGCACCGGCCTGCAAGGCCGTGCACAGATCGGTAAAGGCATGTGGGCCATGCCCGACCTGATGGCGGCGATGCTGGAACAGAAAATCGCTCACCCACTGGCGGGTGCCAACACCGCATGGGTGCCTTCGCCGACCGCTGCCGCGCTGCACGCGCTGCACTACCACAAGGTTGACGTGTTCGCCCGTCAGGCCGAACTGGCCAAGCGTGCCCCTGCGTCGGTGGACGATATCCTGACCATCCCGCTGGCAGTGAACCCACAGTGGACCGCCGAACAGATCCAGAACGAACTGGACAACAACAGCCAGGGCATTCTGGGTTATGTGGTGCGCTGGATCGACCAGGGCGTTGGTTGCTCGAAGGTGCCGGACATCAATGACGTCGGCCTGATGGAAGACCGTGCAACGCTGCGTATTTCCAGCCAGCACATCGCCAACTGGCTGCGTCATGGCATCGTCACCGAAGAGCAGGTGATGGAAAGCCTCAAGCGCATGGCGCCAGTGGTGGACCGTCAGAATGCCGGTGATGCGCTGTACCGTCCGCTGGCACCGAACTTCGACAGCAACATCGCCTTCCAGGCGGCCGTCGAACTGGTGGTGGAAGGCACCAAGCAGCCCAACGGCTACACCGAGCCGGTCCTGCACCGTCGTCGTCGCCAGTTCAAGGCTGCCAATGGCCTGTAACTGAGCACTGACGCCGGACACAAAAAAGCCCTGATCGAAAGACCAGGGCTTTTTTATTCCACGCTCCGCGTGGGAATGCCTCTACGGACGCTCCGCGTTCGGCTCTTAACGGGACGCGGAGCGTCCCGGGCTGCATTCCCACGCAGAGCGTGGGAACAATCCCTGCTAAGGCTCCATCCCCAACTCATGCTTGACCAACTCAAGCAACTTGCCGCTATCAATGGGCTTGAGCAGGAAGTCCACCACGCTCAGGTGCATCGCGGCGATGGCGTCCTTCACGTCGGCGTCGCCAGAGACGATGATGATCGGCATCGCCGCCCGCACCGATTCGCGCACTTGGCGGATCAGCTCCAGGCCATCGACATGTCCCATGCGCAGGTCGGTGATCACCAGGCCAATCGAGGGTTTCTCTTCCAGCATCTTGAGTGCGGTTTCGCCACTGGCGGCCGTCAAGCAACGAATGCCGTCCATTGCCAGAATCTCCGAGAGCAACTCCCGGGCATCCTTGTCGTCGTCGACGATCAGCACCCGCTGGGGCGGCAGGTCGGGTTCCAGCATGACGTCACTGAGCGCCTGGCGCTCGTCGTCACTCAAAATATCGTGGTCGGACATGGCATTCTCTACATGTTCAATTCAATTCCCTAGCACAGTGGTGAGACATCGCTAAGCAGACCTTCAATGTGCACTCCGTCGGAAAATTTTCCAAGAGGGACAAGGTGAGGTTTTTCCTACATTTGCGTAGGGTTTTTCTGTATCAGCATTACAACTGCGTCCTACCTAGACTTACGTCCAATGGGCACCCCGACCGTAGGGGTGGACCATGAATGAGTCATCCGACAACAACAATTCAAAAAGACTGCGGTAATGGTTATGAGTAAAGCGGACGCCTTCACACAGGCAGGGAAAACCGCGGTGTTGCAGAACATCCAGGGTACTTTGCAATTTCTTCAACGCTTCCCGCCCTTCAACCAGATGGAACACGCCCACCTGGCGTACCTGGTAGAACAATGCCAGCTGCGTTTCTACGCCCCCGGCGAGAGCATCATCAAGCCCGCGGACGGTCCGGTTGAACACTTCTACATCGTCAAGCAAGGCCGGGTGGTCGGCGAGCGTCCGCACTCGGCCAAGGGCGGGACCGAAACCACCTTCGAAATCACCACAGGCGAGTGCTTCCCCCTCGCCGCGCTGCTGGGGGAGCGGGCGACACGCACCGAACACCTGGCCGCCGAAGATACCTTTTGCCTACAGCTGAACAAACTTGCATTCATCAAGTTGTTCGCCATTTCCGGCACCTTTCGCGATTTTGCCTTACGGGGCGTTAGCAGCCTGCTGGATCAGGTCAATCAACAGGTCCAGCAAAAAGCCGTGGAAACCCTCGGCACCCAATACTCGCTTAATACCCGCCTGGGCGAATTGGCCATGCGCCATCCGGTGACATGCACCCCAACCACACCCTTGCGCGAAGCCGTGACCCAAATGCACGAGCAGCAGGTCGGCAGCATCGTGATCGTCAATGAACATAAAGCGCCGCTGGGCATTTTCACCCTGCGCGATTTGCGCCATGTCGTGGCCAACGGCATCGGCGATTTCAACGAGGCGATCGAGCGGCACATGACCCCGTCGCCGTTTTACCTGTCTCCAGACCATAGTGCCTTCGATGCCGCGATTGCGATGACCGAGCGGCATATCGCCCATGTGTGCCTGGTCAAGGATCAGCGCCTGTGCGGTGTGGTCTCGGAACGCGATCTGTTTTCCCTGCAACGGGTCGACCTGGTTCACCTGGCGCGCACCATCCGCAGCGCCCAGCGTGTGGAAAACCTGGTGCTGCTGCGTGGCGAAATTGGTCAACTGGTGGAACGCATGCTGGCCCACGGTGCGTCTTCGACCCAGATCACCCACATCATCACCCTGCTCAACGACCACACCGTGTGCCGGGTGATAGAGCTGACCCTGGCTGAGAAAGGCGATCCGGGCATTCCGTTCAGCTGGCTGTGTTTCGGCAGCGAAGGACGCCGCGAACAGACACTGCACACCGATCAAGACAACGGCATTCTGTTCGAAGCGCGGGACGCGGCCCACGCCGCCGAGATTCGCGGGAAATTGCTGCCCATTGCCCATCAGATCAACCAAAGCCTGGCGCTTTGCGGTTTCACGCTGTGCAAAGGCAATATCATGGCCAGCAACCCGGAACTCTGCCTGTCGCGGGTCGAATGGGCCCGACGATTTGGTGCGTTCATTCGCGAAGCCACGCCGGAGAATCTGTTGGGGTCGAGCATCTATTTCGATTTGCGCGTGGTCTGGGGCAGCGAGCAAGGCTGCGAACAACTGCGCCGCGCGATTCTCGACCAGGTGGCCGACAACCGACTGTTCCAGCGCATGATGGCTGAAAACGCGTTGCGCAATCGTCCGCCCGTAGGACGTTTCCGTGAGTTCGTGCTGGCGCGTAAAAATGGCGAAAAAGCCACGCTGGACCTGAAGATCCAGGGCCTGACCCCCTTTGTCGACGGGGCGCGGTTACTCGCCCTCGCCCACGGCATCGAAGCGAACAATACCCTGGAGCGCTTTCGCCAACTGGTGGCCAAAGAGGTCATCGAGCCACTGGATGGCGCAGCGTATGAAGAGGCCTATCACTTCATCCAGCAAACCCGCATGCAGCAACATCAGCTACAGACCCGGGAGAATTTGCCTTACTCCAACCGGGTCGACCCCGACAGCCTCAATCATCTGGATCGACGCATCCTGCGCGAATCCCTGCGCCAGGCCCAACGCCTGCAAAGCAGCCTGTCCCTGCGATACCAATTATGAGCTACCAACTATGAGCCTTTTTTCATGGTTGCGCCCCGCCGGCCCGAGCTTGTCCGCGGACCTGCAACAACGCCTTCAACGCCTGCCTGTGGTCCAGGGATTAAGTGAATGCAGCCTGCGCGAACAGCGCTGGGTAGTGCTCGACCTGGAAACCACGGGACTGAACATGAACAAGGACCGGGTACTGTCTATCGGCGCCGTGGTGATCGAGGATGGCGCGATCGATTTCAGCCGGCAGTTCGAGCGCACCTTGCAATGCGACGAACTCAAACTCGGACCCAGTGTGCTGATTCACGGCTTGGGGCCCAGTGCAATCGCCGCCGGCAGTGACCCGGCTGAGGCGTTGCTCGAGTTCATGGAGTTTGTCGGCGACAGCCCGGTGCTGGCCTTTCATGCGCCTTTTGACCAGCACATGCTCGGACGCGCATTGAAAGAGCACCTGGGCTACAAGTTGCAACATCCCTTTATGGATGTTGCGGACATCGCCCCGCTGCTGTGCCCGCAGGCCAATATCCGCGAGGCCGGCCTGGACGAATGGATCGATTGGTTCAAGCTGGAAGTCTTCGAGCGCCATAACGCCAGCGCCGACGCCCTGGCGACCGCCGAACTGGCGCTGATCCTGTTCAGTCGCGCACGGCAGCAGCAGATTCACAGCCCGCTGAACCTGCAACAGCGGTTGAACCAGTGGAAGCGGCGGCAGCAAACGCCATCTTTCTAACGGTCACGCCGTTCCGTGTAGGAGCTGCCGCAGGCTGCGATCTTTTGATCTTGGAAATCAAAATCAAAAGATCGCAGCCTGCGGCAGCTCCTACAGGGTCATCCGACAATCTCCTACCCGACCAACGCCAATTGCTTTCACTCCCCCGCCTCTGACACAATCGCGAACAATTCTCGTTAGTTAATATTTCCCAATCGGTGATGCTGCGTGTCGTCAGTTCCAAGCCCCCAAAGTGAGCTCGTCGGTGCGCTATATCGCGACCACCGCGGTTGGCTACTGGCCTGGCTACGGCGCAATGTCGCCTGCCCGCAACGGGCCGAGGACCTGAGCCAGGACACTTTCGTGCGCTTGCTCGGGCGCGAAGAACTGAAAGAGCCGCGCGAGCCGCGGGCATTACTGGTGGCGATTGCCAAGGGCCTGCTGTTCGACTACTTCCGCCGCGCCGCGCTGGAGCAGGCTTATCTCACCGAACTGATGCTGATTCCAGAAGCCGAACAACCGTCGGTGGAAGAACAGCAAATGATCCTCGAAGACCTGAAAAACATCGATCGCCTGCTCGGCAAGCTGTCGAGCAAGGCCCGCGCGGCGTTCCTCTACAATCGACTCGATGGCCTCGGCCACGCGCAAATCGCCGAGCGCCTTGGTGTATCGGTGCCGCGAGTGCGCCAGTACCTGGCCCAAGGCATCCGTCAGTGCTACATCGCCTTGTACGGGGAGCCGACATGAACCCGGTCAGTTCCAAGCCGGTGTCGGCACAGGTGCTCGACGCGGCCATCGCCTGGCAACTGTCCCTGGACTCCGGCAGCCCTGTGGAACGCGAAGAGTTCGCCAAATGGCACGCCGCCCACGAAGAACATGCCCGCGCCTGGCGTCAATTGGGCATGCTCGACCAGCGTTTCAGCGTCGCCAGCGGCCCGGCCCGCACCGCCCTGCTGCAATCGCGCGAAGGCATTCGCCGCCGGGTGCGCAAGCTCGGCAGCGGCCTGGCCAGCATCGTTGCGGTGTTCGGCCTGGCGCTATACGCCGGTGAGCGCTATCTGCCGATCGATTATTGGCTGGCCGACCAGCGCACCGCCACCGGCGAACAACGCACGATTCGCCTGGACGACGGCACCCTGATCAACCTCAACACCCACAGTGCCGTGGACGTGCGCTTCGATGACAAGCAGCGGCGGGTCATCCTCCAGGAAGGCGAAATACTGATCGAAACCGGCCACGGCGACGCACGGCCGTTCATCGTTGAAACCCGCGAAGGCCGCATGCGCGCCTTGGGCACAAGGTTCCTGGTCAAGCGTGAAGAGCAAGGTACGCGCCTGAGCGTGTTGCAATCGGCGGTGGCCGCCCATCCGCAATCAAGTCCTGAGGAGCAGGTCCTGCGCGAAGGCCAGCAAATGCTGATTCGCAGCGACGGCCTGGGCCCGATTGTCGCGCTCAACCTCGGCGCCGATGCCTGGACCCGCGGCATGCTGGTGGTGGACAACGCGCGACTGGAAGATCTGGTGCATGAAATCGGTCGCTATCGCCCGGGTCTACTGGGTGTGGCGCCGGAAGTGGCCGACCTGCGGATCACCGGTAGCTTCCCGTTGCAAAACACCGACCTCGCCCTGAGCGCGCTGTTGCCAACGCTGCCGGTGCAGATTGAGCATCGTACGCAATGGTGGGTGACGGTGGCGGCGAAGACCGAGGCCAGGCCCTAAAAGGTGCTGCGTCAGTGAAGCCGCCTTCGCGGGCAAGCCACGGTCACAAAATTACCGGTCAGTGCAGAACCTGTGGCAGCGGGCTTGCCCGCGATGAGGCCATCAGATCCGCCACAAAACCCAACTTTATTGACTGAATCTAAATTATTTCCATCCAGCCCTATCACTTTTTGATTTTCGTTCGGTACTTAGGCAATTGAGAAGTATTCACTTTCAGGAGCCGCCGTATGTCCCGTTCGTTAGACGCCTTGTTGCGCCCCGGTTTGCTGGCGCTTGCCATTGCTCTTTGCACGCCTTTGGCCAGCAGCCAACTGGTCGCCGCTGAGCAGGCGTCCAGCGTTCGTGCCTACAACCTGCCGGCCGCACCACTGGCCAGTACCCTGAACCAGATTGCCAGCCAGGCCGGCCTGGCGTTGTCGTTGAACCCGTCGCTGGCCGCCGGCAAGCGTTCGGCCCCGGTCCAGGGCCAGTTCGACGCTGCCGGCGCCCTGCGCGAAGCCCTGCGCGGCACCGAGCTGCAACTGGAGCAAAGCGGCGGCACCTACACCCTGGTGGCCATGCCTGAGGGCGTGATGGCTTTGCCGGCAACCAGCGTCATCGGTGTAGAAGCAGAGACTGAAAACGCTTGGGGTCCGGTGCAAGGCTACCTGGCCAAGCGCACCGCTGCCGGCACCAAGACCGACACGGCACTGGCCGAAGTACCGCGCTCGATCTCTGTTGCCACCCGCGAGCAGATGCAAGACCGCGCCGTACAGAATCTCGATGACGCCGTACGCTACATGCCCGGGGTCATTGCCAGCAGCTACGGCAGCGATAGCCGTGCCGAGTGGCTGAAAGTTCGTGGATTTGAGCCCACTCAGTTTCTCGATGGATTGCAGCTGCCAAAGGGCACTTACACCATGCCGAAAATAGAGACTTGGGACCTGGAGCGAGTAGCCCTGCTGCGCGGCCCTGCCTCCTCGCTTTACGGCCAGACACCGCCTGGCGGCCTGCTCGACATGGTCAGCCGACGCCCTGATGCGTTGGCCAGCAACGAAGTGCAATTGCAAGTTGGCAGCTATGAGCGTAAGCAGATCAGTTTCGACAGTACCGGTCCGGTCGATGACGAAGGGCGTTTTTTGTACCGTGTCAGCGGTGTGGTGCGCGATAGCAACACCACCATCGAGCACATCGACGACAAGCGTTACAACATCGCTCCCAGCCTGACCTGGAACATCGATCCCGATACCAAACTCACTTTCCTTAGCCAGTACAACCGTGACGATACCGGCACCACCAGCCAGTTCCTTCCGCTACAGGGCACCAAACTGTCCTCGCCCGCTGGAGAAGTGAAGTTCCACAAGAATCTTGGCGATCCGGAATGGGAGTTCTACGACAAGACCTATTACGCGTTGGGATATGCCTTTGAGCATCGGATGAACGACGTTTGGCAGTTCCGTCAGAACCTTCGCTATACCAAGAGCGATCTGTCCTTCCAGAGCATTACCGCGGGCGGTTTCTATGGTTCGGTCGAAGACGACGGCACCCTGTCCCGGGGTGCCAACGTAGTTGACGAAGACCTCAGCCAGTTTGCCGTGGATAACAATTTCCAGGGCGATTTCGACACCGCTGCCATCAGGCACACACTGTTGCTGGGGCTGGATCACCAACGCGTCAACACCAACTACAAATGGCTGTTCGGCAACGCGCCAACCAGCAACATCACCCACCCCATCTACGGCCAGGACTTCAGTAACGTCCAATACACCGCGTTCAATGACTACAACCAGAAGACCCATGACACAGGCCTCTACGTCCAGGACCAGATGGCCCTCGACAACTGGCGCCTGACCCTGGGCGGTCGTCAGGACTGGCTGCACACGGATTCGACGTTCTACAACATGAACAATGCCAAGGACACCCGCGACGACACCCACTTCAGCGGCAACGCGGCCATCAGCTATGTGTTCGACTCCGGCTTCACTCCCTACATCTCCTATGCCGAATCCTTCCAGGCAGAAGCGGGTGGCGCCAACGGCGAGGCATTCCGCCCCGGAACCGGCAAGCAATATGAAATCGGACTCAAGTACCAACCACCGGGCATCGACATGCTGTTCACAGCCGCCGCCTATGACCTGACCCGCAAGGACATCGTACTCAGCGACACCCTGGGCGTATCTCGCCCTTTGGGTGAAGCGAAAGTCCGAGGCTTCGAGCTGGAGGCAACCGGCAACGTCAACGAAAACCTGAACCTGACGGCTTCGTACACCTACGCCAACAGCAAGATGACCAAAGTCACCGATCCGCTGGACAAAAACCGCCCGCTGCCACTGACCCCGGAAAACCAGGCCGCTGCATGGGCTGACTACACCTGGCATACCGGTTTCCTAGACGGCTTTGGAATCGGCTTTGGTGTGCGCTATATCGGCGAAACCGACAACATCGCCATCGGCAGCATGGCCTTTGTTCGCGATCCGTCAGACGGCCACAGCGATGCCTATACCGTCTATGACGCGGCCGTTCATTACGACCTTGGCCGCCTGGACAATGCACTCAAGGGCGTCAGTGTCAGCGTCAATGCCAACAACGTATTCGACAAGGAATACATCTCGACCTGTGACGGTTTCTACTGCTACTACGGCGACCGCCGCAACGTCATGGCCAGCCTTGACTACAAGTGGTAACGACTTGATTTGACACGCCCGGTACCCAGGCCGTCCTTCGAGGACGGCCTGGGTATTTCTGGAGGCCACGAAATGAAAAGTAAAACAATTCGCCGCTGGTCCTTTGTCCACACCTGGACCAGCCTGATCTGCACGGTGTTCCTGCTGATGCTGGCATTGACTGGCCTGCCGTTGATTTTTCACCATGAGATCGACCATTTGCTGGGCGATGCCGCCGAGTTGAAGCAAATGCCGGCAGATACGCAGCAACTGAATCTGCAGCAGCTTGTGCAGGCAGCTGAAAAGCATCGTCCCGGTGACGTCATGCAGTATTTCGGTTTCGACGAAGATGAGCCCAACGGCGCAATCGCGATCATGGCGGCCACCGCCGGCACCGAGCCGAACTCGTCCCACACCTTCATGCTCGACACCCGCACCGGCGAAGCGCTGGAGATGCCGTCGGCCAATGGCGGCTTCATGATGGTCATGCTGCGCTTGCATGTAGACATGTTCGCCGGGCTGCCGGGCAAATTGTTGCTGGCGTTCATGGGTTTGCTGTTCGTCGTCGCGATCGTGTCCGGCACCGTGCTGTACCTGCCGTTCATGCGCCGCCTGAAATTCGCCACCGTGCGCCAGGACAAATCCACCCGCCTGCGCTGGCTCGACCTGCACAACCTGATCGGCGTGGTGACCCTGACCTGGGCCCTGGTGGTCGGCGTAACCGGCGTGATCAGTGCCTGCGCCGACCTGTTGATTGCCGCGTGGCGCCACGACAGCCTGAGCGCGATGGTTGCGCCGTATCGCGATGCGCCCCCGCTGACGCAACTGGCGCCGGCTACACGTTTGCTCGACATCGCCAAGGAAGTCGCACCCGGCATGCAACCGGATTTCATTGCCTTCCCCGGCACGCGGTTCTCCAGCGAACACCATTACGCGGTGTTCATGAAAGGCAGCACACACCTGACCTCGCACTTGCTGACACCGGTGCTGATCGACGCCAGCACCCTGGAAGTCACCGCCGTGGCCGAGCGCCCCTGGTACATGGACGCCATGGGCATGTCGCAGCCTTTGCATTTCGGTGACTACGGCGGCATGCCGATGCAAATCCTCTGGGCCACCCTGGATGTGCTGACGATCATTGTGCTTGGCAGTGGCGTTTACCTGTGGGTGGTGCGGCGCAAGGCGATGAAACCCGTACTGGAAAAAGCGGAGAGCGTGGCATGAGGCCCCGGCAGTCGAGTTTCTGGAAGGTGTTCGCCACCCCGACCGTAATCGCCTTGTTCAGCGCGGGCGGGTTGTTTGCCGCGTTGCTCGGCGATGGCGTTTGGGATGGCCTGAGCTGGCTTGGATTAGGCATCCCTGCCGTCCTCGCCCTGCGCGGCCTCCTGCATCGCCGGTAACGTGCATCCCCCTGTAGGAGCGAGCATGCTCGCGAAAAACCTGAGAACGCCGCGTTCATTCAGGCTGCCCTCGTCATCGTTGACGACCATCGCGAGCGCACTCGCCCCTACAGGTTATACGATGACACTCTGTCCCGCCCGTCGACTCACCCTGCAAAATCCCTGACATATTTGTTGACACATTCATCCTTGCACTCCTATAAATGCGAATGTTGTACGACAACCTACAACAATGGCAGCGCCCATAACTCCAAAAATAAAATGATGGTGAAGAGATGAAAGTCAAAGGCATCCGCTGGTGGATGGTCGGTTTGGTAACGGCCGGCCTCATAGTCAACTACCTGGCTCGCAATACCCTCTCAGTGGCCGCGCCGACCCTGATGAGCGAAATGAACATCTCCACCGAACAGTACTCGCACATCGTCGTCGCGTGGCAGGTTTGCTATGCGCTGATGCAACCGGTGGCCGGCTACATCATCGATGCCATTGGCACCAAAATGGGCTTCGCCATTTTCGCTTTCGCCTGGTCGATTGCCTGCGCACTGGCTGCGCTGGCGAGTGGCTGGCAGGGCCTGGCATTCGTTCGAGGCCTACTCGGGCTCACGGAAGCAGCGGGCTTGCCGGCGGCCGTAAAAGCCACTACCGAATGGTTTCCGGCCAAGGAACGTTCGGTGGCGATCGGTTGGTTCAATATCGGTTCGTCGATTGGCGCACTGCTGGCGCCACCCTTGGTGGTCTGGGCAATCCTGCACAGTGGCTGGGAACTGGCCTTCCTGATCGTCGGCGGCCTTGGAGTGCTCTGGAGCTTCCTGTGGGTAATCCTCTACAAACATCCTCGGGATCAAAAGCGCTTGGGCGATGAAGAGCGCAATTACATCCTCAGCGGCCAGGAAGAGCATTTCAAGGAACCGGCCACTCAAAAAGGCAGCTGGAAGAAAATCATCGGCAGCCGTAATTTCTACGCCATCGCCAGTGCACGGATTCTCTCCGAACCAGCCTGGCAGACCTTCAACGCGTGGATTCCGCTGTACCTGATGACCGAGCGGCACATGAACATCAAGGAGATCGCAATGTTCGCCTGGCTGCCGTTCCTCGCCGCCGACCTTGGCTGCGTGCTCGGCGGTTATCTGAGCCCGTTCTTCCATAAGCACTGCAAAGTTTCGCTGTTCACCTCGCGCAAAATGGTCCTGCTGTTCGGTGCCTCGTGCATGATCGGCCCGGCGTGCATCGGCCTGGTCGCCAGCCCGTACACGGCGATTGCGCTGCTATGCATCGGCGGCTTCGCGCACCAGACATTGTCGGGGGCGCTGTATGCGATCACCTCTGACTCGTTCGGCAAAAACGAAGTGGCCACGGCTACCGGCATGGGTGGCATGTTCGGCTACCTCGGCGCGGCCGCTTTCACCCTGGTATTCGGCGTGATGGTGACCAAGATCGGCTACAGCCCACTGTTCGTGACCCTGGCGATCTTCGACATCGTCGCCGCGTTCATCGTCTGGACCGTTGCCCGCGAGCTTAAGCCTCAGCAGGCTGTTGCGGGCCCGGAGGGCACATTGCAACCGGCGGGCTAACCACCCCCCGGGTGGGAGCGAGCCTGCTCGCGAAAGCGGTGTGTCAGACAGCATTGATGTCAACTGACACGGCCTCTTCGCGAGCAGGCTCGCTCCCACCATTGAATGTGATCTTGAGCTCTCGCCGCCACACGTTATGCTGCGTGACACCGCCACCATCAACCGAGTCACTGCCATGTCTACCCCGAGCATGACCCTGTACCACAACCCCCTCTCCCCCTTCGTCCGCAAAGTCATGGTGCTCTTGCACGAAACAGGTCAACAGGACCGCGTTGCCCTACAGAATTGCGTGCTCACACCGGTTGATCCGGACCAGACCCTGATCGACGACAACCCCTTGAGCAAGATCCCCGCCCTGCGCCTGGCCGATGGCAGCATCATCCACGACAGCCGGGTGATCCTCGACTATCTGGATCACCAGCACGTCGGCAACCCGCTGATCCCCCGCGAAGGCTCGGCCCGCTGGCGGCGCCTGACACTCGCCTCCCTGGCCGACGGCATCATGGACGCCGCGGTACTGGTGCGCTACGAAATCGCCCTGCGCGCCCCGGAAAAACACTGGGACCAATGGCTCGACGGCCAGCGCGACAAAATCCGCCGTGCCCTGGCGTTGCTGGAAAAAGACGCGATGGCCGAGCTGGCCAGCCATTTCGACATCGCCGCGATCGGTGTGGCCTGTGCGTTGGGGTATCTGGATTTGCGCCATCCGGATCTGGACTGGCGCGAAGCGAATCCGCAGTTGGCGGCGTGGTATTTCGAGGTGAGTCAAAGGCCTTCGATGTTGGCGACGATGCCTAAAGTGTGATCCCTATCCAGATAACCACCCTAGCAGTTCTAATAGTGGTCAAGAATGGATAAAGCGCCGATGCTTAAGGTCCAGCCATATGGACCTTGAGCGGAGTTCGAGCCATGCCCACACAGTCACGCATTACGATTCTGCTGGCAACCGATCAACAGCAATCGGTGTTGAATGCACGCGACTCGGGGCGAGCCCATCCCCTCTCCTACACCCCCTACGGCCATCGCCCACTCGTAAGCTGTTTGCTCAGCCTGCCCGGCTTCAATGGCCAACCGCCAGATCCGGAGACTGGACATTATCATTTGGGCAATGGGTATCGGCAGTTCAATCCGGTGTTGATGCGGTTTCATTGCCCGGATAGTTGGAGCCCGTTTGAGGAGGGGGGGTTGAATGCGTATGGGTACTGCTTCGGGAATCCGATAACTGGCAGCGACTCCACAGGACACACACCTGTCTTTATCAAATCCGCCCTGAGGGGACTCGGGCTTATGAAACAGTCCGCGGCTAAAGGTGCACAAAACATATCGCAGACAGTGGCCAGTCGCGCGGGTGCCTCAATAGCAAGTCAAGTACCTGAGGTATCGAACGCTGGCACCCTAATTGGCAGCGGTTCAAATCTTGTAGGAACCTATAAGCCCGGCCAGGCTTATCAGCGGTTAGGGGGCATTGATTATAACATCTATATAAAACCTTTTAAGAGCTCCAAAGGCTATGACAATATCAAAATCAAGGCAGCCGCACGACGCCCCGAAAGCACTCTTCCTAATCTGACACTGTCTGATTTTCACAAACTGCGTTCGAGCACAAAAGGTAAGAATATTGGAGAGCCGGCTGCTTTGGAGCGTCGACTTATGGAGACCGTCTCCGGTAGATTCGACCAATCCTCACCTGAGTTTTCAGCTTTGCAGAAAAAATTTCAGATGTCTCTAAATCAGGAAAGTACAAGCACTCGTGAAAACGTGATGTTCAAAAAAGTTGCTGGCGGCGTAAGGGAGATTCGCCGCTGAAGCGTTTTAGAATAAGTAGAAACAAGGGGACAGATGTACTTTGATTCGGCAGCATTGGGCTATTGATTGTTGCACCATGGCCTATCTGTTCTGCAAGTAGGCAATGGCTGAAAAAGGATCGATGCTCAAGGAACAGCTTTTGGACATTGCTCGGAGCTCAATCAATGACTAATCCTTCACGTAAAACGATACTGTTGGCAACCGATCAACAGCAGTCGGTGCTGAACGCCCACGCAACGAATCAAGCCCATCCCCTCGCCTACTCACCCTATGGCCACCGTCCATGGGATAACGGTTTTCTCAGCCTACTTGGGTTCAATGGCGAACTTCCGGACCGATTCACCGGGCATTATCATCTGGGGAAAGGGTATCGGCAGTTCAATCCGGTGTTGATGCGATCTAACAGTCCGGATAGTTGGAGTCCGTTTGGGGAGGGAGGGATCAATGCGTATGCTTATTGTTCTGGAGATCCCATTAATAGAGTAGATCCAACAGGGCATTCATTTTGGGCACTTTTACCCTTCGTCCGACCGTCAAAATCTTTAGCAAAAGTTCCTACTATCAGTAAAAAAACAATAGACACCGCTGCCAGAATTGCGAATATGCAACAGGGGATGCTCTACAAAAAACAAACGCTAGGCTATCAACTCGGCGACAAAGCCTCCAGGCTGGATCTGAACGGCAAAAGCGTTGAAAAAATCAATAAATACACCAACATTATCAAGGAAAACAACGATATATTAAAAGACAAAACAAAACAATTACTTGATCAAATGCCAGACTCCCAGGAAAAGGCGACAGCAGTTAAAAACTTTCGGGATCATTTCATTCAATTTCCAACCGTCATAAATCCCACCTCGCATAAAGATCGTGCAGTCGTGGAACTCCATTCACAAGCAATGTACTTCCAAACACAAAAAAACCATATAGAACACCTCCAGAAAATTCAAAGAAGGCAACGACCAGCAATCGCAAACTCATCCATAAGACAACTCACATAAATACCATCAACTATAAGATCGCCTTAAAAGACTCAAGAGAATAAATGAACATTGTCAATCAACAATCCGGCTTGTCCGCCGTAAACCTGCGAGCCGGATTCACCGCCGCGCCAAACTCGCGCAACGCCTTGGCGCCGATCAACAATGGGTAATTGAAGCTACTGCGATCCGTCAAATTGACCTCGACCGTGCGTTTCACATTGCCCAGGCACAATTCCAGATCGACCACCGGTCGCTTGGTGGGCGCGATCACTTCGCTGTCATCCTCGTCCTCTTCGGAACGGGTCTTGATCTTGCTGATGCGCGCGACCTTGTGTTCGTAAACCTTATTGCTCGCATCCTTCGTGGCGAGGCGGAAGCGCACCCAGTCTTCGCCGTCGCGGGTGAAGGTTTCGATGTCCTTGGCCGACAGCGACGCGGTCAGGGCGCCGGTGTCCATCTTGGCCTTGAGGACTTCGCCGCCGATTTCCGGTAGCGCGATGTATTCGTAGCGACCGTACAGGGTCGGCTCGGCAGCCATGACCGGTAGGGCGATGAGTGAAAGCAGTGCAAGAAGGGATTTCACGTACTGGGAGTCCTTGAGGGTGGGCAGCGCAATTTTAGACCGTTGTTGAATAGATCGTTCCCACGCGCCGCAAAGGATTGCCTCAACGTACGCTTCGCGTTCGGCCCCTGATTTGGGACGCAGAGCGTCCCGGGCTGCATTCCCACGCAGAGCGCGGGAACGATCGGTGTCAGGAGGTTAGCGCGTCAAAGGTGAAACATTCGTCACCGGCGATTTGGCCTGCCGCCCGAAGCTGCTTATCATGGCGCGCCCAAACGCTTCCAAGAGTTCTTTATGCGCCGCCTGCTCACCGGCTGTTTCGTTACATTGCTGCTGTTGCTCAACACCCTGGTCCTGATCGGCCCCTTGATGGTGTTTGCCCTGCTCAAGCTGGTCCTGCCCGGCCGTTTGCGCGATTACGCGTCCTGGGTGGTGATGTGGATTGCCGAGACCTGGTCGGAAATCGACAAGCTGATCTTTCGCCTGTGCATCCCCACGCGATGGGATATTCGCGGCGGCGACGATCTGCGCCGTGACACTTCGTATCTGGTGATCAGCAATCATCAGTCCTGGGTCGATATCCCGGCGCTGATCCAGACGCTGAACCGACGCACACCCTTCTTCAAATTCTTTCTCAAGAAAGAACTGATCTGGGTGCCGTTCCTCGGCCTGGCGTGGTGGGCGCTGGATTACCCGTTCATGAAGCGCTACAGCAAGGCGTTCCTGGCGAAACACCCGGAACTGGCTGGCAAGGATCTGCAGATTACCCGGCAAGCTTGCGAGTTGTTCAAGCGCCAACCGGTGACGGTGGTCAATTATCTGGAAGGCACCCGTTTTACCACCGCCAAAAGCGTTCAGCAGCAGTCGCCGTTCACTCACTTGCTCAAGCCCAAGGCCGGTGGCGTGGCGTTTGTGCTGGCGGCGATGGGTGAACAACTGGATGCGGTGCTGGACGTGACTGTGGTGTATCCGCAGCAGGCGATCCCGGGGTTCTGGGACTTGATCAGCGGTAAGGTGCCGAGGGTCATCGTCGACATCAAGACCCGCGAACTCGACCCGGAGCTGTGCCAGGGCGATTACGAAAACGATCCGCTGTTTCGCGAAAAAATCCAGAACTGGGTCAACCAGCTCTGGATCGAGAAGGACCGGCGTATCGACAATTTGCGCGCCGAGAGTCGCTGAGTCAGCTACCGGTGCTGGTGCCGAAGCCTGTGCCTGTGCCTGTGCCCCAGATGCTGCCCAAGCTACTTAGCAGGGAACCGCCGACGCCTTGTTGACCTAGGTACTGCAGGATCACCGGGGTAAACATCCCGATCATGCCGGTGTCCATGCCCAGGGCGCTGAAGGCGTTGTTCAGGTCATTGGTGTCCTTGACGTTGCCCAGGGCGTTATCCAGCCCTGCGGCCTTGCCGCTCGAACCGAGCAAACCGGCGAGCGCCCCCAGCTCTCCCCCACCCGAGAGAATGTCGATGCCCGGCACGCTTTTGGCCAGCTCCGAATAATCGGTCGAACTCAGCTGATTCTTCGCCAACCCAAGCATCGCCCCGGCGCCGCCGACGGCTTGCTCTGGCGTGATGTTCAATTGGGTCAGCGCGCCCAGCAGGTCTGCTGTCTCAGAGGTCGGCGCCGCCTCCGTGGCCTCGTTGCCCTTCATGCCGGAAATGGCACTGGCTGCATCGCTCAGGCTGAATTGTGCAAAAGCCGGGCTGACCACCAGGGTCATGAGCGATGCCAGGACAAAACCGCGTGAAATCTTCATTCAGACATCCTCTTGCGTCGAGAAAAAACACCCGGCTTTCGGGCGCAAAGCTGCCGGTTTGACCGGGCAGCCGCGGGCATGTTCCTCAGGCCTGCATCCATTTCTCATCCGTTCGTCACAAAGGAGCCCTGAAGCCTGCGGCAATATCAGATTTTCAAACGAAAAAGTGATGTGCACACGCAGCTCTAAAAAACGCGCATTGAGCAAATGCAACTTACAAAAAAAGGGCGATCCAAGATCGCCCTTTTTTACCTATACAGCGTTTACGCCGCACTGAACAACTTATGCGGATCAATCACAAACTTCTTCGGCACGCCCGCATCAAACTCGCCATACCCTTCAGGCGCCTGATCCAGGCTGATCACCTGCACACCCACCACTTCGGCAATGTTGATGCGATCCCACATGATCGCCTGCATCAACTGGCGGTTGTACTTCATCACCGGGGTCTGACCGGTGTGGAAACTGTGGGATTTGGCCCAGCCCAGACCGAAGCGGATGCTCAGGCTGCCCATTTTCGCGGCGGCGTCCACGGCGCCCGGGTCTTCGGTGACGTAAAGACCTGGGATGCCGATCTTGCCAGCTACGCGTACTACGCCCATCAGCGAGTTGAGCACGGTGGCCGGAGCTTCGTGCTTCACGCCGTCATGGCCGTGGCCGCGGGCTTCGAAACCTACGGCGTCGATGGCGCAATCCACTTCTGGCTCGCCCAACAGTGCGGCGATTTGCTCGTGCAGCGGGGTGTCCAGGGACAGGTCGGCGATTTCGAAACCCTGGGCCTTGGCGTGGGCCAGGCGCACGGTATTGACGTCACCAACAACTACCACTGCCGCACCCAGCAGGCGGGCGGAAGCCGCGGCCGCGAGGCCAACAGGGCCGGCACCGGCGATGTAAACCGTGCTGCCTGGGCCAACACCGGCGGTCACTGCGCCGTGGTAGCCGGTCGGCAGGATGTCGGAGAGGCAGGTCAGGTCGCGGATTTTTTCCATCGCGCGATCGCGATCCGGCAGTTTCAGCAGGTTGAAGTCGGCGTAAGGCACCATCGCGTATTCAGCCTGGCCACCGGTCCAGTCACCCATGTCGACGTAACCATAAGCACCACCGGGACGTGCCGGGTTAACGCTCAGGCACACGCCGGTGTGCATTTCCTTGCAGGAACGGCAGCGCCCGCAAGCCACGTTGAACGGCACGGATACCAGGTCGCCGATCTGCAGGTTCTCGACGTCGCTGCCCTTCTCGATTACTTCACCGGTGATCTCGTGACCCAGGACCAGGCCGGTTTGCGCAGTGGTACGGCCGCGCACCATGTGCTGGTCGGAACCACAGATATTGGTGGAAACCACGCGCAGGATGACGGCGTGGTTGATTTTCCTGCCGCGCGGGTCCTGCATTTTCGGATAGTCGATTTTCTGTACTTCGACCTTGCCAGCGCCGAGATACACCACACCACGATTGCCAGACATGCTTTCACCTCGCTGTTGTTTTTATGGAACCGCACTGCCCAATCAGGCAGCGCGTTAAGTGCTCGGGTACAGATGCTGTTTCTTGTATTGCCTGTTATGGCCTCTTCGCTGGCAAGCCAGCTCCTACAGGAGATCGCGGTCAACTGTAGGAGCTGGCTTGCCAGCGAAGGCGATCTAAAGAACGACCGTACGATTGGCGTTCAAGAACACTCTTCTCTCAATGTGATAACCCACCGCCCGGGCCAATGTCAGCCCTTCGATATCGCGCCCCTTGGCGATCAGGTCTTCCGGGTAATGACTGTGATCCACCACCTCGACGCCCTGGGCGATGATCGGCCCTTCGTCCAGGTCGTTGTTGATGTAGTGCGCCGTGGCACCGACCAGCTTCACGCCTTTGTTGTAGGCCTGGTGATAGGGTTTGGCACCCTTGAAACCCGGCAGCAGGGAGTGGTGGATGTTGATCGCCCTGCCGTCGAGTTTGCGGCACAGCTCCGGCGACAGCACCTGCATGTAGCGGGCAAGAATCACCAACTCGGCACCGGACTCCTCGATCACCTGCAAGACCTGACGCTCCTGGGACGGTTTGTCGTTCGGGTCCAGCGGGAAATGGTAGTACGGGATCTGGTGCCAGTCGGCCAGCGGCTTGAGGTCCGGGTGGTTGGAGACCACGGCGACCACGTCCATCGATAATTGGCCGATGCGTTGGCGGTAGAGCAAATCGTTGAGGCAGTGATCGGCCTTGGAGACCATGATCACCACTTTTGGCCGGTAATGCGGCGGCGTCAGTTCGAAGACCATGCCGAAGGATTCACCGCGTTCGGCCAGGCCTGCGCGAAACGACTGTTCGTCGAAACCCTCCGGCTGACGGAATTCCACACGAATGAAGAAACGCCCCGAGAGGCGATCATCGAAGGAGTGGTGTTCGGTGACATAGCAGCCCTGCTCGAACAAAAAGCGGGTCACCGCGTCCACCGTGCCGAGCACGCTGGGGCAGTCGGCGGTCAAAATCCATGTGTCTGGGGCGCGGCTCATAGTGCGGTGACTCCTGAGGCATCGATAAACGAAAGCTGCATCTTGTGGGAGCGAGCCTGCTCGCTCCCACAGTTGATCGCCTCCATGACTGGCTCTAATCAAGCCTGAACGCTAAGGCCGTATTCGGCAGACGCATCCTGCAACCACAACCACCAGTAGTCCGAGAAACTGCGACGAATCAGCAGCTCCCAGGTGTCTTCAGCGGTGTGACGGATCACCAGTTGCGATTTGGCGAACACCGTGCCGACAGCTTTGCCCACCGGGAAGTTGTTGGGGTGCACGTCGTAGCTGGTGGACTTCATCAATACCTGGCGCACGTTCGGGCCGCTCAGTTCGAGAATCTGCTGGCCACCGCTGACGTTGACGATCTGGATGTGCAGGTCGCCCAGCGCTTTGCGCAGTTTTTGCTCGGCGGCGAATTCTTCGCCGGTCGGCACGATCAGCAGCCACTCATCCGGCCCCATCCATTGCAGGCTGGTCTCGCCTTTGACGATAACGGTCAGCGCGCTCGGCAATTCGATGCCCAGGGCCTTGTGCACACCCGCGGCAAATGCGGCGTCGTGGCCATCACCACGGATGGTCAGGTGACCGAGGAGTTTTTTCTCACGCACGGTCACGCCGGCGTTCTTGCGACCCTTGCCCACCAGGCTGGCGAGGTCGGCGTGATGCAGCGACGACTCGGCCTTGGCCCCATTGGTTGGGCGTTGTTGGTAAACATTGGCTGCGGTCATAAAGCACCTGTCTTGAATTCTGTTGGTTCCGGCCCTTGTGGTGGCATTACCGTCGCCTTCGCGAGCAAGCCCGCTCCCACATTTGACCGCGTTCCCCTGTGGGAGCGGGCTTGCTCGCGAATCGATCAGACGACTCGCAGCAATTGCCCGCCCACAGGCCCCGAAGCCGCTTACACGTTCTGGCGTTCGCCTTTCGGATCGAAGAACACCGAGGAAACGATTTCCGCCTCGATCACGCTGCCATCCGCCAGTGGCGCGAACACACGTTCGCCCATGCGGTTCAGGCCGCCCTTGACCACGCCCATGGCAAACGAATAGCCCAGGGAGTTGTGCAAGTAGCTGGAGGTCACGTGACCGACCATGGTCATCGGGATGGCTTGCTTGGTGTTGAACACCAGTTGCGCACCTTCCGGCAGCCACTTGTTCGGATCGATCGGCTTGAGGCCGACCAACTGCTTGCGCTGATCACGCACGCAGTCTTCACGGTTCATCCCGCGCCAGCCGATCCACGAGAACGGTTTGTTGCGACCGACACACCAGCCCATGTTCAAGTCGTCGGGGGTCATCGAGCTGTCAGTGTCCTGGCCGACGATGATGAAGCCCTTCTCGGCCCGCAGTACGTGCATGGTTTCGGTGCCGTACGGCGTCAGGTTGTACTTCTTGCCCGCGTCGACGATTTTTTCCAGCACGCCCATGGCGTAGTCGGCTTGCACGTTGACTTCGTACGACAGCTCACCGGTAAACGAAATCCGGAAAATCCGCGCCGGCACGCCACCGACCAGGGCTTCTTTCCAGGTCATGAACGGGAAGGCTTCGTTGCTCAGGTCGGCGTCGGTGACTTCGCTGAGCAGCTTGCGGCTGTTCGGCCCGGACAGGGTCATGGTTGCCCAGTGATCGGTCACGGAAGTGAAGTACACCTTCAGGTCCGGCCATTCGGTCTGGTGGTAGATCTCCAGCCATTGCAGCACGCGTGCAGCGCCGCCAGTGGTGGTGGTCATCACGAAATGGTTGTCGGCGAGGCAGGCGGTTACGCCGTCGTCGAAGACCATGCCGTCTTCTTTGCACATCAGGCCGTAGCGGGCCTTGCCCACGTCGAGCTTGGTCCAGGCGTTGGTGTAGATGCGGTTGAGGAACTCGCGTGAATCCGGGCCCTGGATGTCGATCTTGCCCAGGGTCGAAGCGTCCAGCAGGCCGACGCTGTCGCGCACGGCTTTGCATTCGCGCTTGACTGCCGCGTGCATGTCTTCACCGGATTTCGGGAAGTACCATGGACGTTTCCACTGGCCAACATCTTCGAACTCGGCGCCATTTTTCAGGTGCCACTGATGCAGTGCGGTGTAGCGCACTGGCTCGAAGATGTGCCCACAGTGACGACCCGCTACCGCGCCGAAGGTCACCGGCGTGTAGTTTGGACGGAACATAGTGGTGCCCATCTGCGGGATGGTCACGTTCAGCGAACGGGCAGCAATGGCCAGGCCGTTGACGTTGCCGAGCTTGCCCTGATCGGTGCCGAAGCCCAGCGCGGTATAGCGCTTGACGTGCTCGACCGACTCGAAGCCCTCGCGGGTCGCCAGTTCGATGGCGGCGGCGGTGACGTCGTTCTGCAGGTCGACGAATTGCTTCGGCGCCCGTGCGGTGTTCTTTTCGTGCGGCACCTGGAACAGTGCCAGGGTCGGCTCTTCCAGACGGGTCAGGGCTTTTGGCAAGGTCGCTTCGACCGCACCGAAACCGGCTTCGCTGGCAGCGCGAACACCGCCTTCAAAACCGTCAGCCAGGGAATCGCCGAGGCCGTAGACGCCGTTGATGCCACCGACGCATACACGTTTCTGCGGTGCTTCGCCCGGTACGAAACCAAGGATATCTTCGCGCCAGATCGGCTTGCCGCCCAGGTGCGAGGCCAGGTGAACCACCGGGCTGTAACCGCCGGAACTGGCGACGATGTCGCAGTCGAGCCATTCACCAGGGCTGGTGACTTTGTGGCCTTTGACATCGATCGCGGCCACGCGGGCTGCGGTCACGTGCTTGGTGCCACGGGCCTCGATCACGGCGCTGCCGGTGAGGATGCGGATGCCCTTGGCGCGTGCTTCTTCCACCAGCGCACCGCGCGGGTTGCTGCGGGCGTCGGCGACGGCCACCACTTGCAGGCCGGCATCGAGCCAGTCCAGGGCCACGCGATAGGCGTGGTCGTTATTGGTCGACAGCACCAGCTTCTTGCCCGGTGCTACACCGTAGCGGCGCACATAAGTCGAGACGGCACCGGCCAGCATGTTGCCCGGCACGTCGTTGTTGCCGTAGACCAATGGACGCTCGTGAGCGCCGGTCGCCAGCACGACACGCTTGGCGCGAACACGGTGGATGCGCTGACGTACCTGGCCAATCGGCGCGCGGTCGCCGAGGTGATCGGTGAGGCGTTCGTGAATGGTCAGGAAGTTGTGGTCGTGGTAGCCGTTGACCGTGGCGCGCGGCAACAGCAGCACGTCCGGGGTGTTCTTCAGCTCGGCGATGACGCTGGCGACCCACTCGGTCGCAGGCTTGCCGTCGAGGCTTTCGCGGGAGTCGAGCAGGCTGCCGCCGAACTCTTCCTGTTCGTCCGCCAGGATCACCCGGGCACCGCTACGCGCAGCCGCCAGGGCAGCGGCCAGGCCTGCAGGGCCGGCGCCGACGATCAGCACGTCGCAGTGCTGGTTCATGTAGTCGTAGGTGTCCGGATCGTTCTCGGTCGGCGAGCGACCAAGACCGGCTGCCTTGCGGATGTACTTCTCGTAGGTCATCCAGAACGATTGCGGGTACATGAAGGTTTTGTAGTAGAAACCCGGTGGCATCAGCTTGCCGCCGACCTTGCCGAGAATCCCCATCATGTCGTTGTTCACGCTTGGCCAGCCGTTGGTGCTGGTGGCGACCAGGCCCTGGTACAGCGCTTGTTGCGTGGCGCGCACGTTCGGGATTTGCGTGGCTTCGGTGGCACCGATCTGCAGCACCGCGTTCGGCTCTTCGGCACCGGCGGCGAAGATGCCGCGCGGACGGGAATACTTGAAGCTGCGACCGATGATGTCGACGCCGTTAGCCAGCAGTGCTGCGGCCAGGGAGTCGCCTTCAAAGCCTTTGTAGCTCTGACCGTTGAAGGTGAATGTCAGGACTTTGTTGCGGTCGATCCGTCCGCCGCTGGACAGGCGATTGATCTGGCTCATACCTTCTCTCCCAGAGCCGTGGTGGCCGCTTTCGGGCTATCGGTCTTGTCAGTGAATTGTGGCTTGGTGCCGATCTTGTAGGTTTCGAGAATCTCGTAGGTCACGGTGTCGCGGGTGACGTTGAAGTACTGGCGGCAACCGGCAACGTGATCCCACAGCTCGTGGTGCAAACCGCGAGGGTTATCGCGGAAGAACATGTAGTCGCCCCACTCCTCGTCGGTGCAGCTGTTGGGGTCCAGTGGGCGCGGGATGTGCGCCTGGCCGGATGCGTGGAATTCCTCTTCGGAGCGCAGTTCGCCGCAGTGAGGACAGAAGATATGCAACATGGGGATTTCTCCTGTTAGTGGGCAACCGCAGCAGCGCCGTGTTCATCGATCAACGCACCGTTGTGGAAACGGTCGATGGAGAATGGTGCGGCCAACGGGTGCATTTCACCCTTGGCCAGGCTTGCGGCAAACACGTTGCCCGAGCCAGGTGTTGCCTTGAAGCCACCGGTACCCCAACCGCAGTTGAAGAACATGTTCGGGACCGGGGTTTTCGAAATGATCGGGCACGCATCCGGCGTGGTGTCGACGATGCCGCCCCACTGACGGTTCATGCGTACGCGGGACAAGACCGGGAACATCTCGACGATGGCCTGGATGGTGTGCTCGATCACCGGGTACGAACCACGCTGGCCATAGCCGTTGTAACCATCGATACCGGCGCCGATCACCAGGTCGCCTTTGTCGGACTGGCTGATGTAGCCGTGTACGGCGTTGGACATGATCACGCTGTCGATAATCGGCTTGATCGGCTCGGACACCAGTGCTTGCAGCGGGTGGGATTCGATCGGCAGACGGAAACCGGCCAGCTTGGCCATGTGCCCGGAGTTACCGGCGGTCACTACGCCGACGCGCTTGGCACCGATGAAGCCCTTGTTGGTTTCCACGCCGATGCACACGCCGTTTTCCTTGCGAAAGCCAATCACTTCGGTCTGCTGGATCAGGTCCACGCCCAGTGCGTCGGCGGCACGGGCAAAGCCCCAGGCCACGGCATCGTGACGGGCCACGCCGCCGCGACGCTGGACGGTTGCGCCCATCACCGGGTAGCGGGTGTTTTTCGAGCAGTCGAGGTACGGGATCTCATCGGCCACTTGCTTGGCATCGAGCAGCTCGCCGTCCACGCCGTTGAGGCGGTTGGCGCTGACCCGACGCTCGGAATCACGGATGTCCTGCAGGGTGTGGCACAGGTTGTAGACGCCGCGCTGGGAGAACATCACGTTGTAGTTCAGGTCCTGGGACAGGCCTTCCCACAGTTTCATTGCGTGTTCGTACAGGTGCGCCGACTCGTCCCACAGGTAGTTGGAGCGAACGATGGTGGTGTTGCGCGCGGTGTTACCGCCGCCCAGCCAGCCTTTCTCGACCACGGCCACGTTAGTGATGCCGTGTTCCTTGGCCAGGTAGTAGGCCGTTGCCAGGCCATGACCGCCACCGCCGACGATGACCACGTCGTAGACCTTTTTCGGGGTCGGCGTGCGCCACATGCGCTGCCAGTTTTCATGGTGGCTGAGAGAGTGTTTGAAGAGGCCGAAGCCCGAGTAGCGTTGCATAGTCATTTACTCCAAAACCGCACTCAGCGATAAACCGGGAAGTCCGCGCACAGAGCCGACACTTGCTGCGCAACATTGGCCTCGACGTCGGCATCGCCGAGGTTGTCGAGGATGTCGCAGATCCAGCCGGCCAGCGTCACGCACTGGGTCACCTTGAAGCCGCGAGTGGTCACCGCCGGGGTGCCGATACGCAGGCCGGAGGTCACGAACGGCGACTGTGGATCGTTCGGGACAGCGTTCTTGTTCACGGTGATGTGGGCGCGACCGAGGGCTGCATCCGCCTCTTTGCCGGTGAGGCCCTGACGGATCAGGCTGACCAGGAACAGGTGGTTGTCGGTGCCGCCGGACACTACATCGTAGCCGCGTTTGATAAACACGCCGGCCATGGCCTGGGCGTTGTCGATCACTTGTTGCTGGTAGGCCTTGAAGCCTGGTTCCAGCGCTTCCTTGAAGCACACCGCCTTACCGGCGATCACGTGCATCAGCGGGCCACCCTGGGCACCGGGGAACACTGCAGCGTTGAGCTTCTTCTCGATTTCTTCGTTGGACTTGGCCAGGATCAACCCGCCACGTGGACCGCGCAGGGTCTTGTGGGTGGTGGTGGTGACCACGTCGGCATAAGGCAGCGGGTTCGGGTAGAGGCCTGCGGCGACCAGGCCGGCAACGTGGGCCATGTCGACGAACAGCAGCGCACCGACTTTGTCAGCGATCTGACGGAAACGTGGGAAGTCGAGGGTCTTGGAGTAGGCCGAGAAGCCGGCGACGATCATCTTCGGCTTGCACTCGACGGCCAGGCGCTCGACTTCGTCGTAGTCGATCAGGCCGGTCTTGGTGTCGATGCCGTACTGCACGGCGTTGTACAGCTTGCCCGAGGACGACACTTTCGCACCGTGGGTCAGGTGACCACCGTGGGCCAGGCTCATGCCGAGAATGGTGTCGCCGGCGTTCAGCAGGGCCAGGTACACGGCGCTGTTGGCCGAGGAACCGGAGTGCGGCTGCACGTTGGCGTAGTCGGCACCGAACAGCTGCTTGGCGCGTTCGATGGCCAGGGCTTCAACCTTGTCCACGTGCTCGCAGCCACCGTAGTAGCGCTTGCCCGGATAGCCTTCGGCGTATTTGTTGGTCAGGCCGCTGCCTTGCGCTTCCATCACGCGTTTGCTGGTGTAGTTCTCTGACGCGATCAGCTCGATGTGATCTTCCTGGCGTTGCTCCTCGGCATTCATCGCCGCCAGCAGTGCATCGTCGTAACCCTGGATCTGGTCTTGCTTGCTGAACATCGCGTCTCTCCCAGCGGCGGCACTGCGCCATTCGTCTCGGTGAGGCACTGGCTTTTCGGCAGTGCCCTTTGATAGCGATGGTATGACCGGCTTCGAGTCGTCAAATGCCTACGCGCGCCACGCAAAGGTGCGTTTACGACATGGCGGGAAATGGACATGCCGAACACAGTCGCAAGACCGATACGACCCCCTGTGGGAGCGGGCTTGCTCGCGAAAGCGGTGGGCCAGCAACATGGATGTCGCCTGACACGCCCTCTTCGCGAGCAAGCTCGCTCCCACAGGGTTATGCGGCGATCTGACGGACAATTAGCAACACCAGGAAATGCACGGGATACAACGCATACGCCCAGCGCCGCATCGGCGGTGGTTTTACGTCACTGGCGTGTCGCAACAGGAACAGCCCCAGCCATGGCGCAATCAGGCAAGTGGCAATGGCCGCCATCGCCACCTCATTACCCTGTCGAACGGAGTAATAAAGCACCTGCCATTGGTTGGCCGCCAGGCACACCACTCCCGGCAACAGCGCGAAATACCAGGGACGGCGGATCACCAGCAGCAGCGCCAGCGGCAACATCACGCCGAAGAATCCGAACATCAGTTGGGGCGCAAACAGTGCCGCCAGCACGACGGCGCCGGCCGCCACCAGACGCGCCTGCAGGGTCCGGTCCTGCCAGCCGCGCACCACCAGCAGACCGAGTGCCAGCGTGGGCATCACATTCAACGTGTCGGGGCCGGGAATGAACATTCGGTAGGGAATTTCACTCACTGCGCTAAACATCAGTAACCAACCCAGATAGCGCCACTGTCCGCTGGTCTCCACCGCCGGCTTGCGCGCCAGATTGATCGCCATCGCCAGGCAAAACCACGGGAACGCCAAGCGCCCCGGCACATACAGCCAATCGGCGGAGTAACCTATATATCGCAGGTGATCGAGCACCATGCTCAAAAGCGCCAGCCACTTGAGTAAATCCAGTGCACGGTCGCGCTGCTTTAAGTGTGTAGCCGTGTGCATAATTGCCCGACATCCTTGTAATGTTCTGACAGTGACATCCCGTGCGCCTCCCGAACGATCTTCGGTACAGTGCGCACCATCATCGACCACGAGGCGCTTCACCATAAGCGCCCCGACCACGGAAGCAGGCCATGACCGATAAGAGCCAACAATTCGCCAGCGACAACTACTCTGGCATTTGCCCTGAAGCCTGGGCTGCCATGGAGCAGGCCAACCATGGCCACCAGCGCGCTTACGGCGACGACGAATGGACCGCCCGCGCGTCCGACGGTTTCCGCAAATTGTTCGAAACCGACTGCGAAGTGTTCTTCGCCTTCAACGGCACCGCCGCCAACTCGCTGGCCTTGTCGTCGTTGTGCCAGAGTTACCACAGCGTGATCTGCTCGGAAACAGCCCACGTCGAAACCGACGAATGTGGCGCCCCGGAATTCTTCTCCAACGGCTCCAAGTTGCTGATCGCCCGCACCGAAAACGGCAAACTGACGCCGGAATCGATCCGTGAAGTCGCCCTCAAGCGCCAAGACATTCACTACCCCAAACCCCGCGTCGTGACCCTGACCCAGGCCACCGAGGTCGGCAGCGTCTACACCCCGGACGAAATCCGTGCCATCAGTGCCACCTGCAAGGAGCTGGGCTTGAACCTGCACATGGACGGCGCACGGTTCTCCAACGCCTGCGCGTTTCTCGGGTGTACGCCAGCGGATCTGACCTGGAAGGCCGGTGTTGATGTGCTGTGTTTCGGCGGTACTAAAAACGGCATGGCGGTGGGAGAAGCGATTCTGTTCTTCAACCATAAGCTGGCTGAAGACTTCGATTACCGCTGCAAACAGGCTGGGCAACTGGCGTCGAAAATGCGCTTCCTCTCGGCACCCTGGGTCGGCATCCTGGAAAACGAAGCCTGGCTCAAATACGCGCGCCACGCCAACAGCTGCGCGCAATTGCTGGCTGAACTGGTGAGCGACATTCCCGGAGTGGAACTGATGTTCCCGGTGCAGGCCAACGGCGTGTTCCTGCAACTGTCGGAACCGGCCATCGCCGCGCTGACCGCCAAGGGCTGGCGGTTCTACACCTTCATCGGCAACGGCGGCGCACGCTTCATGTGCTCGTGGGATACCGAAGAAGAACGCGTACGGGAATTGGCGCGGGACATTCGGGAAGTGATGTCCCACTAACCCGTAATGAGCGTTCCCACGCTCTGCGTGGGAACGCAGCTCGTGACGCTCTGCGTCACAACGATGTTCGACTCCACACTGGCGGCGAAGCAGGAACGCGGAGCGTCCCGAGAGGCATTCCCACGCAGAGCGTGGGAACGATCATAGTGAGCGAGATCAGAACTCGATGCGCACATCGCCCTTAGGCACACTGCAGCACGACAGGATGTACCCTTCGGCTTCGTCTTCCTCGGTGATCCCGCCGTTGTGCTCCATCTCCACTTCACCTCCCAGCTTCAGCACCTTGCAGGTGCCGCAGATGCCCATGCCGCAGGCTTTCGGGATCAACAGGCCAACCTTGGCCGCGGCAGCATGAACGGTCTCGCCAGGCGCCACGCGAATGCTTTTGCCCGAAGTGATGAACTCCACTTGATGCAGATCGGCCGCATCGACTTCCGGTGCTTCGGCCGCCTGTTCAGCGTGTTCCACAGCGTCGGCACGCGCCTCTGGCGGCGTCGCGCCGAAGGATTCCTCGTGATAACGCTTCATGTCGAATCCGGCGGCTTCCAGCAGACGCTTGACCGCATTCATATACGGTGTCGGACCGCAGCAAAATACTTCCCGCTCCAGGAAATCCGGCGCCATCAATTCAAGCATTCTGTGGTTGAGGTAACCGCGATAGCCGGCCCAAGGCTCACCCATACCGTGCTTCTCGCAGATCAGGTGCAGGCTGAAGTTGTCGATCCGCGACGCCATGTGCTCCAGCTCGCGGTGGTAAATGATGTCCTTGGGCGAACGGGCGCTGTGGATAAACACCATGTCGACATTGCCGTTGGTGTCGTAGAACCAGCGCGCCATGGACATGACCGGCGTGATACCAACGCCGCCGCTGAGGTAAAGCACCTTTGGCGCAGTGAAATCCATGGCGTTGAACAGGCCGACCGGCCCGTGTACCGCCAGCTCCTGGCCTTCGTGCAAGGTATCGTGCAGCCAGTTGGAAACCTTGCCGCCCGGCACTCGCTTGATGGTCACCGAAAAGCTGTACGGCACCGACGGCGAGCTGGAAATGGTGTACGAACGCATGATCTGCTGGCCTTCGATTTCCAGCTCCAGGGTGACGAACTGCCCCGGCTTGAAGAAGAACATGATCGGCTGGTCGGCCATGAAGCAGAAGGTGCGCACATCCCAGGTTTCCTGGATGACTTTGACACAACGGACGATGTGCCGACCATTGGCCCAGGTCTGGGTGGTTACCGGGTTCAGGAAGCTGTTGGACATGCTGATCTCCACGGCCGACTGTCGGCCTTCATGTTGGCGATTCTGCGTATAGCGCGAAATAGCCATTTACCTATCTGCGACATTCACATGCTTATCGCGACCAGCCCCCAACGACCGGGGCTTGCGCGTCGGGAACAGATTGCACCATGTCGCCCATGGATAAGGTTCTGGCCAGCGCCGGCCCCACACTCGCCCCATACCAAGACACAATCTCTACACCTTGCGTAGCACCCTTAGCAGTACACCTGATCAGCCACTTTCGCCGGCCACGCAGATGGCCTTTGAGGATTAAACGATGGACGTCACTACTACCCTGAGCCTGGGCGATCCGCTGGAACCCGCACGCAAGGCCACCGCGCAGATGCTGCAAGAGCGCGAGCGCACGTTCTCGCTGCCGCAGCCTTTCTACTCTGACGAGCGCCTGTTTGATATCGACATGCAGGAAATCTTCCAGAAAGAGTGGTTGATCGCCGGTATGACCTGCGAAATCCCAGCCAAGGGCAACTACCTGACCCTGCAAGTGGGCAAAAACCCGATTATCGTGATTCGCGGTGCGGAGGGCGTGGTGCATGCCTTCCATAACGTCTGCCGCCACCGTGGTTCGCGCCTGTGCACCAGCGAAAAAGGCAAGGTCGCCAAACTGGTCTGCCATTACCACCAGTGGACCTACGAACTCGACGGTCGCCTGCTGTTCGCCGGCACCGAAATGGGCGCCGATTTCGACATGAAGCAGTACGGCCTGAAGCCGGTGAACGTGAAGACCGCCGGTGGTTACATCTTCATCAGCCTGTCGGAGAATCCGCCAGCCATTGATGACTTCCTGTCGACGCTCAGCCATTACATGGAACCGTACGACATGGAAAACACCAAGGTGGCGATTACCACCACCTTGATGGAAAAGGCCAACTGGAAGCTTGTGCTAGAGAACAACCGCGAGTGCTACCACTGCAATGCCTCGCACCCGGAGCTGCTGAAAACCCTGCTGGAATGGGACGACGTCACCGACCCACGCGCCGACCAGGCGTTCAAGGACCACGTGGCCGCCTCCGCCGCTGCCTGGGAAGCCGAGAAGATCCCTTACGCCCACGCCAGCTTCGGCCTGCGTAACCGTATCGTGCGCATGCCGTTGCTCAAGGGCACGGTGTCGATGACCCTGGACGGCAAACAAGGCTGCGCCAAACTCATGGGCCGCATCAAGAACCCGGACCTGGGCTCGATGCGCATCCTGCACCTGCCACACTCGTGGAACCACTGCATGGGCGACCACATCATCGTGTTCACCGTGTGGCCGATCAGCGCGCAGGAAACCATGGTCACCACCAAGTGGATCGTGCACAAGGACGCCGTTGAAGGTGTGGATTACGACGTGGACCGCATGCGCCAGGTCTGGGACGCCACCAACGACCAGGACCGTCGCCTGGCCGAAGAGAACCAGCGCGGCATCAACTCCACGGCATACCAGCCAGGCCCGTACTCCAAGACTTACGAGTTCGGCGTGGTGAACTTCGTGGATTGGTACAGTGAGCGCCTGCTGAGCAACTTGGGCGCCGAACCTGCGTCGTACCTCAAAGGCGTCCCTGTCCAGGGCTAACGCCCACGCCCCCCCCTGTAGGAGCGAGCATGCTCGCGATGAACCTGAGAACGCCGCTGGGTGTCAGGTTGCCAACGTTATCGTTGACGTTCATCGCGAGCATGCTCGCTCCTACAAGGGCGGGTTCGCTCACGAACTCATATCCAAACCACCTATTTAGCACTGTACGAAATATGATCTATTTCGTTCAGAGCTATACCGCGCGTGCCTCCCAGCCTTCCGCAAACAAGTTATCCACAACTCCACCCACAGCAAATGGGGACAACTGTGGAATTGTTGAAAATTTTTTCCACAAAAGCCAAAGAAAATCCGTGACTTATCCAGAACACGGGTTTTCCATGGCAGCTGATCAATTATTAATCAAACTTCTGAAACGCACGATACACGTGGCCTGCAGCGGATCGCGAACACCTTATCCACAGAAGCGCCAACAGACTTTGGGGGCAACTCTTGCGCCTCTGTGGAAAAGCGCTGAAAGCCACGATTTTCGCGGGTTTGCGCAGGGGATAACCGTTAAAAACCTCTCTTTGATCAATTTTTAACCAGAATCCTGAAAGCCGCTATTTATAAGGCCCTCAGCAGTAAGCAAACATCTTATCCACAGAAGCGCCAACAGAGATTGGGGGCAAGTATGGGCCTGCACCTGATAAAAAAGCGTTGGAAAATCGCTACTTATCCTGGTTATTTTTTGATCTAAGACTTCAAGGCCACGGTTTTTATGGGGCGGAGCAAGGGGCGAACATGTTATCCACAGAAGCGCTAACAGGGATTGTGGGTAAACAGGTCAATCCTTATTGATGCGGATTGACCGCACGCCAGCCCAGCAAAAACGAAGGTGGAATGGCAGGACCTCAGAAAACTCCGTAGAGCCGTGTCTACCCTAACAGCGCTCAATGAAATGTAGCTCAACGAAGCTCGATTATTCTCTGATCTTCCGAGCGTCAACCGCTGGCGGGGCGGGCATTTCCGGTGTAGGAATATTGATCGTAATCGGGAGGTCCACATTCAGGACCACATTCGGCTGAGCAGGCGGTTTAACGACCTTCGCCGAATCAGACCAGCCCACAATGTTTTTGACGTTATCCCTGACGGTTTTCCACAGTACGTTTTTCTGATAGGCCGTCTTCACCGCAACAGCGCCACGCGTCACAGCGCCGGCTAACAGAGCTGTGGTACCTGCGGCGGAGATGTACGTTCCGATTGGGTTTCCAGCCACACTGATGGCCGCACCGGCAGCAGTGCCGACAGAACCAAGCAGGCTGAATCGCGTGGCATGCAACGCGACACCGGAAACTTTGGGCCCGAACACCATGCCCGCCGGGATGACGGTATGCAGCGCTATAAGCAGGCCTCGCTGAACAACCTGAAAAATAGCCGATAGATATTGACCCGTCGGATCCGTGTAGTTGACCGGGTCCCCCATGCAATAGACATAGGCGTTCAACCCTCCCTTATCAAACGGGCTTAACCTATCAGGACTGTGAAACCGCATCACCACTGGGTTATAGACCCGATACCCATTGCCCAAGTGATACCAACAGGTAGGGTTTTCTTTGAGTTGCCCGTTGAAACCCAAGCGCCCTCTGGCAAGACTCTCGCCACTTTGCAGGCCATACGGGGAATACAAGAAGTGGTTCGGACTGCTGCGGTCCAACTCGGCGAGTACGCTTTGTTGCAGGTCAGTCGCCAGCAAAAACGTTTGGGAAGACCGCGGATTGGCTGCTGGGGAGCGAGCTAAGGGCTGGGGCTGGCGTGAAATGTGCATTTTCCGCTGCGTCCTCAGAAAGGCGTTATTAACCCGCAGCGACATGCCTGATTCGAAGTCGGAACCACAGCCCAACCCTGCGGAGAAAGTGGGTATTAACTATTAAATACCCTACCAAACTGCCCGTTCCGCCAACACTAGCAGCTCTGCTAGTTTTATCCGCCAGCAGGAGCCCACTAAGGCCGATACATCAAATAGGCTTCCCCGGTGACCCGAATCATCGGATGCGGCGTGATCTGGCAGGTATCGACAATACGGAAGCCATGACGCTCGTAAAACCGACGGGCGCCGGTGTTCGCCGCGTAGTCGATCAAGCTCAAGCCATTGAGCCCAAGCCGGTTCGCGCGGTCGTAGGCGTAGGCAAGGAACTGCTTGCCCAGTCCCTGGTTGCGCCAGCCTTCATGCAGCGCCAGGCTGGAAATATAAAGGGTGTCGGGGATTTCCATCCTGGCGTACGGCGCCAGCACCGGGTCGGTCACCGGGGCTGCGAACGGATCGTGACGCATCACGTAGCTGTGCAGCATGCCAATGACTTTACCTTCGGCTTCGGCGATCAGGCAGTTCTGCCAGGAAAAATCCACATCGTCACGGGCGTAACGCAGCGCCCCTACATCCAGCAGATCCTGCCCAGGTTCTGCTATCTGGCTCCAGATATAATCTGCAGCACCTTCCGATGAAATCTGGAACAAACGCGCAATCTCGCGCGCATCCGCGCGCACTGCCGAACGAAATTCAACTGCCATTGACCTGCCCCCAAATGGACCGCTAGCGGACCACACCTTCTTCGATCAGCAACTTAAGGATGGCTTCAGCCCCCGCCTGCGCCGTCACGCCCTTGAGCACTTGCCCGCCACCACCACTGGCTTTCGCCGTTGCGGCCTTCATGCGATCGGCGCCGCTCTTGGCCTTGATTACCTTCAAGCGCTTCGGCCGTGGCTTGGCCGGTTGCAGGGTAGCGACTGCCAGCAATTCGTCGTCGATGACTTCCACATCATTGGCCTGCAGTACCCCGCGCCGGGCCGGGCCGTAGGCGCTCTGCCGAGGCTTGGGCGCGGCGTTATCCACTGTAGCGAGAAACGGCAACCGCACCTTCAAGCGACGCCGCTGACCGCGCGGCAAGGCTTGCAACACCAGCGCCGAACCGCCATCGATGGACTCGACCTGCGCCAACCCCACCACCAGCGGCCAACCAAGGCCTTCGGCCAGCAGGAACGGCAGCATGCCCGAGCCCTCGCCGGTCTCCGCCTGGCTGCCGGTCAGGACCACCTGTGCCCCGGCATCGCGCAAATAAGCGGTCAACGCCGGCAGCGCATCGGCGCCTTGCGGTTGTTCAAGCACATGCAATTGTTCCAGCCCCATGCCCAGGTAGGCGCGCAAGGCCGGTTCGCCAACGTCGCCGGCGTGCAGCACCTGCAAGTTATCCCCAGCCAGCTGCAAGCCCAGCTCCACCGCCCGTGCATCCTGTTCCGCGCGACGTGGTCGACCGGAAGTCGGGTGGGCGCCGATGGACACCAGGCTGATGATTTTCGTGCTCATAACCCTTTCCTTCCCTTAAGCCGCATCGCGCTTGGCGTCGTTGCGGTAGGCTTCTACCGCCGCGATCAAGGCCCGAAGAATCTCGGCACTTTCGCCGATTACCGACAGGTCGGCCCGTTTGATCATGTCGCAACCCGGGTCGAGGTTGATCGCCACCACCTTGTCGCAGGCACCGATGCCCTGCAGGTGCTGGATTGCCCCGGAAATCCCCACCGCCACATAGACCCGCGCGGTGACCCAGGTGCCGGACGCGCCGACCTGACGGTCGCGGGCCATGAAACCATCGTCCACCGCCACCCGCGACGCGCCTTCGGTTGCTCCCAGTGCTGCGGCGGTCTGGTGGAACAAGTCCCAATCCTTGACCCCATTGCCACCGGAGAAAATGAATTCGGCTTCGGCCATGGGAATCGCCGCGGGGTCCACTGCCACCGCCCCCAGGTCCTCGATGCGCGAGAGACTGCGGGCGACGGCTGTGGATAACTCCACCGGCAGTACTTCGTGACGGGTTTCGCTGACCGGCTCGGCGCATTCGACGGCAGCCAGGATCAACCGTGCAACCGGACGCGCCAGATCTTGCAAACCGGCACCGGCGCGACCAATGCACTCCTGATCCTTGACCTGCCAGACCCGCGTGGCCGGGCGTTCGCCCAGGGCAGCGGCAAAGCGCCGACCCAATTCGCCACCGCCGCTGCGACTGTCCGGCAGCAGCCAGTGACGTGGGTTGAACTGGTTATCCACAGCCCGCAAGCCCTGGACGCGTTGTTCCGGTGCATAACCGCTGAACTCTTCGCCTTCGAGCACCAGCAGGCGATCGACGCCGGCTGTGGAAAACGCGTTTTCCTTGTGTTCGCCGAAGACCACGGCCAATACCGCGCCGTCCGGGCCGGCCAACTGGTGAGCCAGCCCCAGCAAGTCACGATCGTGACTGCTCAGGCGGCCACCAACCATGTCCGGCACCACGCAAATGTAGAATGCCGGCGCAGGCACCTGATGCAGCGGCAATTGCACTTCAACAGCGGCCGTACGCTTGGTCGCCCCGCCTTGCTGGGCTCCACTGCGGTCGATTCGCTTGATGCCGTTAGGGCCGATGAAACCGATGCCGTGCGGGTTCTTGCGAATGACGCCGTTGGGCCCCATCCAACTGTGCTGCGCCGGTTGCATGGCGGCGTGCAGAGGGTGCAGGCGGTTACGGGCGATCCATTCGGCACGGGGGTCGCGGCGGATAATGTCGCTCATCAGTGCACCTCCGCGGGTTCACGTTTGGCCGGCGTAGCCGACTTTGGGGCTTGATCTTCCAGGAGCGCGTCGGCCACCAGTTCGGCAATGTCCTTGATCAACGGTCGTGGTTCGACCACACCTTCAAGCATCGCGGTGCACTGGGGGCAGCCCACGGCCACCAGTTCGGCGCCCGTCTCACGGATGTCTTCCATGCGCATGTCGGGGATACGCTGCTTGCCCGGAATGTCGGTGATCGGCGCACCGCCGCCACCGCCGCAGCAGCGCGAGCGGAAACCGGAGCGTTGCATTTCCTTGACCTCGATGCCCAGCGCACGCAGAACCTGACGCGGCGCCTCGTATTCGCCGTTGTAGCGGCCGAGGTAGCACGGGTCGTGATAGGTCACGCTGTCGCCTTTGTGCTGGCCAAGGTTCAGCGCGCCGGCGTCGATGATTTCCGCCATGTAGGTGCTGTGGTGCTGCACCAGGTAGTTGCCATCGAAAGCGCCGTATTCGTTTTTCAGCACGTGGAAGCTGTGTGGATCGCAGGTGACGATGCGATTGAAGCTGTACTTGGCCAAGGTCTGGATGTTGCGCTTGGCCAGCAACTGGAAGGTCGCCTCGTCGCCCAGGCGTCGGGCCACGTCACCGCTGTCGCGCTCTTCGAGGCCAAGGACCGCGAAGTCGATTTTTGCCGCTTTCAGCACTTTGACGAACGCGCGCAAGGTGCGCTGGTTGCGCATGTCGAAGGCGCCATCGCCCACCCAGAACAGCACGTCGGTGGATTTCTTTTCGCTGAGCAGATTGAGGTTCAAGTCCGCCGCCCAGTTCATCCGACCGCCTGGCGCAAAACCGCCCGGGTTGTCGGTGGCGATCAGGTTTTCCAGGACTTCAGCGCCCTTGTTCGGGGTCGCGCCTTTTTCCAGGGTCAGATGGCGACGCATGTCGACGATGGCATCGACGTGCTCGATCATCATCGGGCATTCCTCGACACAGGCGCGGCAGGTGGTGCACGACCACAGGGTTTCGGCGTCCACCAGACCGTTGACGATCGGTTGATGCGGATTACCGGCGTGTTCACCGATGGGCTTGCCCGGATACGGACTGCCGGCAAATTTGGCATCGGTGCCGCCAGCCAGGCCGACGACCATGTCCTGGATCAATTTTTTCGGGTTCAACGGCTGGCCGGCGGCGAAGGCCGGGCACGCGGCTTCACATTTACCGCACTGCACACAGGCATCGAAGCCGAGCAATTGGTTCCAGGTGAAATCCTTGGGTTTTTCCACGCCCAGTGGTGCGCTTGGGTCGTTCAGATCCAAGGGCTTCAGACCGGTGGAACGACCGCCGCCAAAGCGCTCCGCGCGACGGTGCCAGGCCAGGTGCAGGGCACCGGCGAAGGCATGCTTCATCGGCCCGCCCCAGGTCATGCCGAAGAACAGCTCGGACACGCCCCACAGCACGCCAATCCCGAGGATCACCACCAACAGCCAGCCGCCGAAGTTTTCCGGCAGGATACCGGCCACCGGCAGGGTCACCAGGAAGAACGACACCGAAAATGCCATCAGGCTTTTCGGCAGGCGCATCCACGGGCCCTTCGACAGGCGCGAAGGTGGATTGCGCCGACGCAGGTAAACAAAGACCGCACCGACGAACATCACCGCCGACATCAACAACAACGCATAACCGAGGAAGCGGTTATGCAATCCGAACCCATGCACCAGAATCGCCAGCACGATGGACGCCACTGCGCCGCCGGCCGTCGCGACGTGGGTGTTGGCAATGTATTTGTCCCGCGCCACTACATGGTGCAGATCGACCATGTAACGCTTGGGCATGGCGAACAGGCCGCCGATCAGATCGACCTTCGAGGCCCGGCCTCGGCGCCACATGTTTACCCGTCGCAATGCGCCGAGAGCCGCGAGGCCCAGGGCAGCAAAGATCAGGATGGGAAGAAGGGTGTTGAGCATGGTGAAGCTCCCAAAGACCGCGGGGTCTCATGTGGGAGCGGGCTTGCTCGCGAATCCGGCGACGCGGTGTATCAGGTGTACCGCGTTATCGTTCTTCGCGAGCAAGCCCGCTCCCACATTGGTTCAGTGTGATTTTAGAAGTCCTTGCACAACCGCAACGCATCGTAGATCGCCGCATGCACGTTACGCTGGGCCACACAGTCGCCGATGCGGAACAACAGGTAGCCGTCGCCGCTCTGTTCCAGGCATGGCTGCGGCTTGATCGCGAACAAGGCTTCGACGTCGATCTGGCCTTTGTTGCGCGAGCCTTCCTTCATCGCGTAGTAGATCTCCTCGTCCGGACGCACGCCGTTCTCGATGACCACCTGGTCCACCACCCGCTCCTCCTTGGCGCCGGTGTATTCGTTTTCCAGCACCGCTATCAGCTTGTCGCCTTCGCGGTAGACCTTCTCCAGCATCATGTCGCCGGTCATGATCACTTCTTTCGGATACATGCTGCGGTAGTAGGTCGGGAACGAGGTACCGCCAATGGCCACGCCTGGCTTGATGTCGTCGGTGACGATCTCGACCTGGCTGCCCTTGTCGGCGAGGAAGTCGGCGGTCGACATACCGGTGAACTCGCAAATGGTGTCGTAGACCAGCACGTTCTTGGCGGGTGCAACCTTGCCGTCGAGAATGTCCCAGCTGCTGACCACCAGGCCTTCAGCCGCGCCCCAGTGCTCGTTCTGCTCGATGAACGGATGACCACCGACGGCCAGCACCACTACATCCGGACGCAGGTCCATGATGGTCGGCGCATCCGCCGCGGTGCCCAGGCGCAGGTCGACTTTCAACCGCGCCAGCTCCAGCTGATACCAGCGGGTGATACCGGCGATCTGGTCACGCTGCGGCGCTTTCGACGCCGTGGTGATCTGGCCACCGATAAAGTCCTTTTTCTCGAACAGGGTTACGTCGTGGCCCCGCTCGGCAGCCACACGGGCGGCTTCCATCCCGGCAGGACCGGCACCGACCACCACCACTTTGCGTTTAACGCCGGTGGTTTTTTCGATGATGTGCGGCAGGCCCATGTATTCACGGGAAGTCGCGGCGTTCTGGATGCACAGCACGTCCAGGCCCTGGTACTGACGGTCGATGCAGTAGTTGGCACCGACACACTGCTTGATCTGGTCGACCTGGCCCATCTTGATCTTGGCGATCAGGTGCGGGTCGGCAATGTGCGCGCGGGTCATGCCGACCATGTCGACGTAACCGCCTTCCAGGATACGGGTGGCCTGGTTCGGGTCCTTGATGTTCTGCGCGTGCAGCACCGGCACCTTGACCACTTCCTTGATACCGGCGGCCAAATGCAGGAACGGCTCCGGTGGATAACTCATGTTCGGAATCACGTTGGCCAAGGTGTTGTGGGTGTCGCAACCCGAGCCCACGACGCCGATGAAATCGAGCATGCCGGTGTCGTCGTAATACTTGGCGATCTGCTTCATGTCTTCATGGGACAGGCCGTCCGGGTGGAACTCGTCACCGCAGATACGCATGCCCACGCAGAAATCGTCACCGACCTCCGCGCGCACCGCTTTCAACACTTCCAGGCCGAATTTCATGCGGCCTTCGAAGGTGCCGCCCCATTCGTCGGTACGCTTGTTGACCCGCGGGCTCCAGAACTGGTCGATCATGTGCTGGTGCACCGCCGACAGTTCGACACCGTCCAGGCCACCGGCCTTGGCGCGGCGTGCCGCCTGTGCGTAGTTGCCGATCACCCGCCAGATCTCTTCCGGCTCAATGGTCTTGCAGGTAGCGCGGTGCACCGGCTCGCGCACGCCCGACGGCGACATCAGCGTCGGCCAGTTGAAGCCGTCCCAGCGCGAGCGACGGCCCATGTGGGTAATCTGGATCATGATCTTGGCGCCGTGCTTGTGCATGGCGTCCGCAAGATTCTGGAAGTGCGGGATGATGCGGTCGGTGGACAGGTTCACCGAGCTCCACCACTCTTGCGGGCTATCGATGGCGACGACAGACGAACCGCCGCAGATCGCCAGGCCGATCCCGCCCTTGGCCTTCTCTTCGTAATACTTGACGTACCGGTCGGTGGTCATGCCGCCGTCGGTGGCATAGACCTCGGCGTGCGCGGTGCTGAGCACGCGGTTGCGGATGGTCAGTTTGCCGATCTGGATCGGCTGGAACATTGCTTCGAAAGCCATGGCGGGTTCCTCGACTTACAACGGCTTGACGGTGAACAAGCCGTCTTCGTGGCCCTCTTCGGAGCCACCGTAGACTTGTTCGGCCACGGTGCGGATCTTGCTGCCGCGAGCGGCAAGGATCTGGTCCATCGCGCCGGCAAACCAGCCAGTGAACATGTAGTCGACCTTGCGCCCGACCTTGCCGTACACGTAGACGAATGCCGAGTGTTCGAGCTTGACGCTGCAGGTGCCTTTGTCGAGGTCGATGTCCTGGATCTTGAACAGCCCCCAGCCGCGTTGCGACAGGCGCTTCATGTAGTGCTCGAACACCGCAACGCCTTCGAGGCCATGGCATTCGGCTTCTTTTTCACACCAGTGCCAGGCGGACTTGTAGCCGGCCTTGTAGAGAATCTCGGCGTAAGCTTCGGCGCCCAGCACTTCCTCGATGCCCATGTGGTTATTGACGAAGAAATGACGCGGCACATACAGCATCGGCAGGGCGTCGGACGTCCAGACACCGGTTTCGCTGTCGACTTCGATAGGCAATTGCGGGGCGATCTTGGCCATGGAAACTTAACTCCAGAAAAATTTTGTTGTCGCCTGCGGCGCGGACGGCCGCAGGAAAGGATTCAGAAGAGCGGTGGCTTATTCGCCCCAGACGTCTTTCAAGACATTCACCCAGTTCTCGCCCATGATCTTGCGCACTACGCGCTCGGAATGGCCGCGCTTGAGCAAGGTTTCGGTGAGGTTCGGGAACTCGCCGACGGTGCGGATGCCCAGCGGGTTGATGATCTTGCCGAAGCTGGTCAGGCGGCGGGCGTAGCCCTTGTCGTGGGTCAGGTACTCGAAGAAGTCCTGGCCGTGACCCTGGGTGAAGTCGGTACCGATACCGATCGAATCTTCACCGACGATGTTCAGGGTGTATTCGATGGCTTCGGCGTAGTCGTCGATGGTCGAATCGATGCCCTTGGCCAGGAATGGTGCGAACATGGTCACACCGACGAAACCGCCGTGGTCGGCAATGAACTTCAGTTCTTCATCGGACTTGTTGCGCGGATGCTCCTTGAGGCCCGACGGCAGGCAGTGGGAGTAGCACACCGGCTTTTTCGATTCGAGGATGACTTCTTCGGACGTCTTGGAACCGACGTGGGACAGGTCGCACATGACGCCTACGCGGTTCATCTCGGCAACGATTTCACGACCGAAGCCCGACAGGCCGCCGTCACGCTCGTAGCAACCGGTACCGACCAGGTTCTGGGTGTTGTAGCACATCTGCACAATACCGACGCCCAGCTGCTTGAACACTTCGACATAGCCGATCTGGTCTTCAAACGCATGGGCATTCTGGAAACCGAAGAGGATGCCGGTCTTGCCCTGCTCCTTGGCCTTGCGGATGTCGGCGGTGGTGCGCACCGGAATCACCAGGTCGCTGTTCTCGCGGATCAGTTTCTGGCTGGCGGCGATGTTGTTGACGGTGGCCTGGAAGCCCTCCCATACCGACACGGTGCAGTTGGCTGCGGTCAAACCGCCCTTGCGCATGTCTTCGAACAGTTCACGGTTCCACTTGGCAATAATCAGCCCGTCGATAACGATGCTGTCGGCGTGCAATTCGGCTGGGCTCATCAGGCTGTCCCCTTGTTAGCGATTCATGCGCCGAATCGTCTGTCGGCGCTTTGGGGCCAGCATATGCCTCGGTGCATTGGTAGCCGGGTGCAAAAACGACAGGGGAATTGCCGAAAGCGTCAATCCGCGACAAAGGGTCGTCGCAAGGCACAATTGCCGACCTGTTCAAGGCAATCCGCTTGGGCCAGAATTCGCCACATCTCTTGATGCTTCACTGGATGGGAGCGGCAACCACATGAAATTCATCGTCCTGGCCTTGGCACTGATTGCGACCGGCGTACACGCCGCCGAGGAGTCTGAAGACACCCCCTGCGACAAAGTCGAAAACGACGTCCAGACCCTGGAATGCTCCGCCTTCAGCAAAACCACTGCTGAAGACTTGCTGAGCGAAAACTACAAAAGCCTGAACGAACGCATGCAGTCGCTCTACGGCAAGAACCCGTCGCAACTGGCCGACATCACCGCCAAGATCAAGGCCGCCCAGCAACAATGGCTGAAAACCCGCGACGCCGACTGCGCCATCGAAGCCTTCCCGGCCACCGCCGGCAGCAAGGCGTTCACTATTGCGCAGAATGATTGCGTGGCGCGGATGAGTGACGAGCGGTCGGAGTTTTTGGAGACGATTGGGCAGGAGTAACGCCGAGCAACATCCCGACATGCTTAGTTTATTGGCCAAGAGAGAAATATAAGTAAAGATTGGCAAATCTTATAAAAGACTTATATTCTCTCATGAACAGTATTCACTGGACTCGAAAGGCCGTTAAGCAGCTTTTGAAATTGCATTCCGTTCACCAGATCCAGGTTCGTGATGCCGTTTCGGCGCTGACTGACATGCCTGATACAGGCAACGTCAAAGCACTGGTCGGTCATGACTACGCCTACCGACTTCGAGTAGGTAACTATCGGGTCATGTTCGATTGGGATGGCGCAGTCAAAGTGATCAGTATTCAAGAGGTCAAAAAACGCGATGAACGCACCTACTGACGTTCAAATCATCAACGACGCAGACGGAAATCCTGCTTTCGTGGTCATTCCCTACGCACAATATGTCGCGCAAAAGATTGAACCCGATCTGATTCCCCATGAAGTCGTCAGCCGCATTGTCGATGGCGCGACGCCGATTCGCGCCTGGCGCGAACACTTGAACCTTACACAGGATGAAGTGGCCAAACGCATGGGCATCTCCCAACCGGCCTTCGCCCAGCAGGAAAACGTCGCGAAGCCGCGCAAGGCCACCCGCGAAAAAATTGCCGCGGCGTTTGGCATCACCGCCAATCAACTGGAGCTGTAAGCTTCACGCCTTCAGCCAGAAAAGGGATTCACCATGAAAGTCTGCGGCATCGAAATCAAAGGCAGCGAAGCGATCATCGCCGTGGCAGCTCTCGAGGGTTCCACGCTGAGCCATGTCGCGCTTGCGACCAAGAAAATCGCCCTGGAGGATGACGACGAAGCCGCCAATGTCAAAGTATTTGCCGCTCAGGTCGCATCCTTTGTTCGCGAGAACTCGATAGATCGAATCGTGATCAAGAAGCGCAGCAAGAAAGGTGAGTTTGCCGGTGGGCCGACCACGTTCAAGATCGAGGGCGTTTTTCAGTTGCTGGAGAATTGCGAGGTGACGCTGATGTCGCCGCAGACGATCAATGCGCAGGCCAAGAAGCACGGTTTTGAGCCGCCGGAGACGCTGAACAAGTATCAGCATGAGGCATACAAGGCTGCCTGCTCGGCATTACTGAAGAAGTAACAGAACCTCCAGACAATGACGATCAAATGTGGGAGCGGGCTTGCTCGCGAAAGCGGTGTGTCATTCGATAAATATTTCGCCTGATATACCGTTTTCGCGAGCAAGCCCGCTCCCACATTGAGTTATATGTCGATTCTGGAAACCCGATTCAGTCAGCGCCATCAGGCTTTGGCGGTACGCCGATCCTCCCGTGGGCACCGCTCGAACTTTGCCCGATAACTGCGGGTGAAATACGACGGCGATTCAAACCCGCAGGCAATACTCACCTCCAACACACTCATATTGGTCTGGCGCAGCAGTTGCCGGGCTTTCTCCAGCCTCAGGCGCAGGTAGAAATTGCTCGGTGTGTCGTTCAGGTGCAGGCGGAACAAGCGCTCCAGCTGACGCCGGGTGACTTTGATCGATTCCGCCAATTCCAACGTACTCAGCGGCGGCTCGCTGTGCTGCTCCATCTCGCCAATCACGTGAACAAGCTTCTTGTTGCTGATGCCATAACGCGTCGCGACTTCCATACGCTGGTGGTCTTTACGCGGACGGATGCGCCCGAGCACGAACTGTTCGCTGACCTGGATTGCCAGTTCCGGGCCATGGGACTGGGCGATCAGATCCAGCATTAAATCGATCGATGCGGTCCCGCCAGCGCTGGTGATGCGTCGACGGTCGATCTCGAATAACTCTTGGGTGACGCTGAGCTGCGGATAGGACTCCTTGAAGGCGTCGATGGCCTCCCAGTGCAGGGTCAGGCGATGGCCGTCGAGCAAACCTGCCTCAGCGAGGATGAAGCTGCCGGTGTCAATAGCGCCGAGCGTCACGCCTTCGTTGTCGAGGCGACGCAGCCAGTGCTCCAGCGCCGGGGTGGCGAATTTCAGCGGTTCGAAGCCGGCGACCACCCATAACGTCGCGCCTTTTTTCAACGGCTCCAGCGCCGCGTCGGCGTTGACCGACATTCCGTTACTGGCCAGCACCGCCCCACCATCGGCGCTCAATACATGCCAGCGATAGAGCTCGCCGCGAAAGCGATTGGCAACCCGCAATGGCTCGATGGCCGAGATAAATCCAATCGCCGAGAAACCCGGCATCAACAAGAAATAGAAATCCTGGGACATGGAGCGCACTCGATTGGCGGGTAGCGAGAGGGCGGGTAGCGTGAAGACGTTGATACGCCACTTGCAACAGGCATTCAAGAGCACAGGTCGCTGCAGTGCAAGAGTCGGTCGCCGCAGTGCGCTTTCGTGGCAGATTAGCTGCGTAACGTGACATCACCGGCGCACAGACGACCGGACCCACAATAATGAAACTGCCGAGGAACCTGAGAATGAAACGACTGATCAGCAGCTGTGTTCTTGCACTCAGTGGTACCGCTTTGCTGAGCGCCAGTGTCATGGCAGCCGAACCGGCGTCGTGCCAGAACGTGCGCATGGGCGTGGTGAACTGGACCGACGTGATCGCCACCAGTGCGATGACCCAGGTATTGCTCGACGGCCTCGGCTACAGCACCAAACAAACCAGCGCCTCCCAGCAAATCATCTTCGCCGGGATTCGCGATCAGCGCCTGGACCTGTTCCTGGGTTACTGGAACCCGCTGATGACCCAGACCATCACGCCGTTCGTCGACGCCAACCAGGTCAAGGTGCTTGAAGCGCCCAGCCTGAAGGACGCCCGCGCCACCCTCGCCGTTCCGACCTATCTCGCCGACAAGGGTCTGAAAACCTTCGCCGACATCGCCAAGTTCGAAAAAGAGCTGGGCGGCAAGATCTACGGCATCGAGCCCGGCTCAGGCGCCAACACCCAGATCAAGGCGATGATCGCCAAGAACCAGTTCGGCCTCGGCAAGTTCCAGCTGGTCGAGTCCAGCGAGGCCGGCATGCTCGCGGCGGTGGATCGCGCCGTGCGCCGCAAGGAAGCCGTGGTGTTCTTCGGCTGGGCACCGCACCCCATGAACGTCAACGTACAGATGACCTACCTTACCGGAAGCGATGACGCCCTAGGCCCGAACGAAGGCATGGCCACGGTCTGGACCGTGACCGCGCCGAAATATGCCGAACAGTGCCCCAACGTCGGTCGCCTGCTGAGCAACCTGACGTTCACCGCCGAAGACGAGAGCCGGATGATGCAGCCGCTGCTGGATCACAAGGACGCCTTCGAGTCCGCCAGACAGTGGCTTAAGGATCACCCGCAAGACAAGCAGCGCTGGCTCGAAGGCGTGACCACCTTCGACGGCAAGCCTGCGGCTGAAAACCTCAAGCTGACCAGCAAGTAACCCTTAATCAAACCACCGATTCGCAGCCCGACAGGGCTGCGAACGGGACCACCACGCCTGAAGGAAACCGCCAAATGAACCACGACGTCATCATCACCTGCGCACTCACCGGTGCTGGCGACACGACCGCCAAGAGCCCACATGTGCCGGTCACTCCGAAACAGATTGCAGCCGCTGCCGTGGAGGCCGCCAAGGCCGGCGCTACCGTGGTTCACTGCCACGTTCGCGATCCCGAAACCGGCAAGTTCAGCCGTGACGTGGCGCTGTACCGCGAAGTGATGGAGCGCATCCGCGAAGCCGACGTCGACATCATCGTCAACCTCACTGCCGGCATGGGCGGCGACCTGGAAATCGGCGCGGGCGAGAACCCGATGGAGTTCGGCCCGAACACTGACCTGGTCGGTCCACTGACCCGCCTGGCGCATGTCGAAGAACTGCTGCCGGAAATCTGCACCCTTGATTGCGGCACACTGAACTTCGGCGATGGCGACACTATTTACGTCTCTACCCCGGCACAGCTGCGTGCGGGCGCCAAACGCATCCAGGAATTGGGCGTGAAGGCCGAACTGGAGATTTTCGACACCGGTCACCTGTGGTTCGCCAAGCAGATGATCAAGGAAGGCCTGCTCGACAACCCGCTGTTCCAACTGTGCCTGGGCATCCCGTGGGGCGCACCGGCCGACACCACCACCATGAAAGCCATGGTCGACAACCTGCCGGCAGACGCCGTGTGGGCCGGTTTCGGCATCGGCCGCATGCAAATGCCGATGGCCGCGCAAGCCGTGCTGCTGGGGGGCAACGTGCGAGTCGGGCTGGAAGACAACTTGTGGCTGGACAAGGGTGTTTTGGCAACCAACGGCCAACTGGTCGAACGCGCCGGCGAAATCCTCAGCCGCCTCGGCGCCCGTGTACTCACGCCTGCTGAGGGCCGCAAGAAAATGGGCCTGAAACAGCGCGGTTAATCCCCCACACCCAACCCTGTAGGAGCCGGCTTGCTGGCGATGGCGCCGGTATAGCCACCACCTATTCTGTGACAGGAATGCCGCCTCGCCAGCAAGCCGGCTCCTACAGGGAACCACCGAACTCTCCAGGATGTGACAATGACCTTCATTACCGAAATCAAAACCTTCGCCGCACTGGGCAGCGGTGTCATCGGCAGCGGCTGGGTATCCCGCGCCCTCGCCCACGGCCTCGACGTGGTGGCCTGGGACCCGGCCCCCGGTGCCGAAGCCGCCCTGCGCCAACGCGTCGCCAATGCCTGGGGCGCCCTTGAGAAACAAGGCCTGGCGCCCGGAGCCTCGCAGGATCGCCTGCGCTTTGTCGCAACCATCGAAGAATGCGTGCGAGACGCCGATTTCATCCAGGAAAGCGCTCCTGAGCGCCTGGAACTGAAACTGGAGCTGCACAGCAAGATCAGCGCTGCGGCCAAGCCCGATGCCTTGATCGGCTCCAGCACCTCCGGCCTGTTGCCGAGCGAGTTCTACGAGAGTTCGACCCACCCGGAGCGCTGTGTGGTCGGGCACCCGTTCAACCCGGTTTACCTGTTGCCATTGGTGGAAGTGGTCGGCGGCAAGAATACCGCCCCCGAAGCCGTGCAGGCGGCAATGAAAGTCTACGAATCGCTTGGCATGCGCCCGCTGCACGTACGTAAGGAAGTGCCGGGATTCATCGCCGACCGCTTGCTCGAAGCGCTGTGGCGCGAGGCGCTGCACCTGGTCAACGACGGTGTGGCGACGACCGGCGAAATCGACGACGCGATTCGTTTTGGCGCCGGTCTGCGCTGGTCGTTCATGGGCACATTCCTGACCTATACCCTGGCCGGTGGCGACGCCGGGATGCGTCACTTCATGGCACAGTTCGGCCCGGCCCTGCAGTTGCCCTGGACCTACCTGCCGGCGCCGGAACTGACGGAGAAACTGATCGACGACGTGGTGGATGGCACCAGCGATCAGTTGGGTAAACACAGCATTTCGGCGCTGGAGCGCTATCGTGATGATTGCCTGCTGGCGGTGCTGGAAGCGGTGAAGACCACCAAAGAGAAGCATGGGATGGCGTTCAGCGAATAAACCTTAAATTATGAGGCCTGTAGTACCGGCCTCTTCGCGAGCAAGCCCGCTCCCACATTGGAATGCATCCACCCTGTGGGAGCGGGCTTGCTCGCGAATGCGGTAGTCCAGGTATCTAATCACTCGGATCAGTCACTATGCCCACCCTCACTACCTATCAAACCCGCATCATCCCCGACTGGGTCGACTACAACGGTCACCTGCGCGACGCGTTCTACCTGCTGATCTTCAGCTACGCCACCGACGCCCTGATGGACCGCCTCGGCATGGACAGCAGCAACCGCGAAGCCAGCGGCAACTCGCTGTTTACCCTGGAACTGCACCTCAACTACCTGCACGAAGTGAAGCTCGACGCCGAGGTCGAGGTGCACACGCAAATCATCGGCCACGACAGTAAACGCCTGCACCTCTACCACAGCCTGCACTTGGTGGGCGACGACAAGGAGCTGGCGGGCAACGAGCAAATGCTGTTGCACGTCGACCTCGCCGGACCACGCTCAACGCCATTCAGCGAGCAGACCCTGGGCCGGCTGCAAGCCATGGTCGCCGAACAGAGCGACCTGCCCGCCCCCGCCTGCATCGGCCGAGTGATCGCATTGCCGCCAAAAAAATAACAAGGAGATCCCATGAACACCGCCGCCGCTTTTGCCGATTTCCGTACTTATCCGCTGATCAGCGCGCTGACAGGCGTGCAGGCCATGGCCGATCGTATCCTGGTGACGTGGGCCGACAACCGCGTCAGTCCCTTCCACCACCCATGGCTGCGGGACAATTGCCCGTGTCCGCAGTGCGTCTACACGGTGACGCGCGAACAGGTGCTGGAAATCGTCGATGTGCCAGACAACCTGGCGCCTGTCCAAACCAGTGTCGACCCTGATGGTTGCCTGAACGTGCAGTGGCAGGATGGCCACCTCAGCCGCTTCGACCCTGGCTGGCTGCGGGCCCACGCCTATGACGACCAGTCCCGGGCCGAGCGTCTGGCAAGCAAGCCCAGGGCCAGGCTTTGGCACAGTGATATGCAGTTGCCGGTGTTTGATTATCAAGCACTGATGAACGACAACCAGGTGCTATTGCAATGGCTGTTGGCCGTGCGTGACACCGGCCTGACCCAGGTCCGTGGCGTACCCACCGAGCCTGGCTCGCTGAAGCTCGTCGCCCAGCGCATTTCCTTCATCCGCGAGAGCAATTTCGGCGTGCTGTTCAATGTGCAATCCAAGGCCGACGCCGACAGCAACGCCTACACCGCTTTCAACTTGCCACTACACAGCGACTTGCCGACGCGCGAGTTGCAACCGGGGCTGCAGTTCCTGCATTGCCTGGTCAACGATGCCGAGGGTGGCGAGAGTATTTTCGTCGACGGTTTTGCCATCGCCGAGGCGTTACGCCAGGAGGACCCCGAGTCGTTCCGTAGCCTGTGCGAAATCCCCGTGGAATTCCGCAATAAAGACCGTCACAGTGACTATCGTTGCCTGGCGCCGATCATCGCGCTGGATACCTTGGGGCGGGTCTCGGAAATCCGCATGGCGAACTTTCTGCGAGGACCGTTCGATGCATCGGTGGAGCAGATGCCCAGGCTCTATCACGCCTATCGCCGCTTCATAGCGATGACTCGCGAGCCTCGATTCAGGCTGATGCAAAGACTCAACCCTGGCGAACTCTGGTGCTTCGACAACCGCCGCACCCTGCACGCGCGCAACGCCTTCGATCCTGCCACTGGAGCACGGCATTTCCAGGGTTGTTATGTGGATCGGGATGAGTTGTTGTCGCGCATCCTCGTGCTACAGCGTTAAACCGCGTCATCGTTCTTCGCGAGCAAGCCCGCTCCCACAGAGGATTTGCGCATGACGCAGATCAAATGTGGGAGCGAGCCTGCTCGCGAAGGCGACTGTACAGACCACACAGAAACCACAGGCAAAAAAAAGCCCCGATCAAGCCGTGACAGGATCGAGGCAGAGGGTACTGTTGAGGAGCTGCCGTGGGAGGGTGACCAAACCCTCGTGAAGCAAGCTGGGTCCAGTGTGCCGACTCTCAGCGCAGGTAAATAGCACGAAAACGACCTGTTCATAGTCAATGCTGCCATAACGACAAATCGCCCTTGCCGCCACTGCGTGCCACTACCAGAATCGACCCACGACATCATTCCCAGAAGAAGGATTTGCGTCATGATGCACGCCGATTTGATAGACCAGGAAGACCTGTTGGGCCAGCTCAAGTCATTGGGTTTTCAAGTGCCGAGCGGCGCCACCGCCGAGCAGGCTTGCGAGTTTGCCGTGCGAGGTTTGAACAACGAACGGGCCATCGTGCTGCGCACCATGGTCAAGCAGATGTACACCAGCAGCGCGACAATCCTGCCGGCTGTGCGCCAGGCCATCGACAAGCAATTGCTGCCAGCCTTGGCGCAATACCAACAGAGCCACACCACCCGCTAAAACGCCTTCGCGAGCAAGCCCGCTCCCACATTTGGAATGCATTTCAATGTGGGAGCGGGCTTGCTCGCGAAGAAGGCGCCTCGGTCTAGAGCCTTACGCTAGCGAAAGTCGACTCATTACGCGCCTGACTCAACGCCGACAACGGCCCGGACAACGGTGAAAGCACCAATGCCTGTGGCAGCGGCATCATTGCCACTTGCTGCGTGGTGTTGGACCCTACGCGCTCGTCGCGTGGCGGAATGCCGAAGTATTCGCGGTAGCACTTGGAGAAGTGCGGCGTGGACACGAAGCCACAGACCGACGCCACTTCGATGATCGACATTGGCGTTTGCTTGAGCAGTTGCCGAGCGCGGATCAAGCGCAGCTTCAGGTAGTACCGCGAAGGCGAGCAATGCAGGTACTTCTGGAACAGCCGCTCCAGCTGACGACGGGACACGGCGACGTACACCGCCAGTTCGTCGAGGTCGATCGGCTCTTCGAGGTTGGCTTCCATCAGTGCGACGATTTCCTGCAGTTTCGGCTGGTTGGTGCCGAGCATGTGCTTGAGCGGTACGCGCTGGTGATCCTGTTCGTTGCGGATGCGCTCGTAGACGAACATCTCCGAGATCGCGGCCGACAGTTCGCGCCCGTGATCGCGGCTGATCAGGTGCAGCATCATGTCCAGCGGCGCGGTGCCGCCGGAGCTGGTGAAACGGTTACGGTCGAGGGTGAACAGGCGGGTACTCATGGCCACCCGTGGAAACGCTTCCTGCATCGCCGCCAGGCATTCCCAGTGCACACTGCAATCGAAACCATCGAGCAGGCCGGCGCACGCCAGGGCCCAGCTGCCGGTGCACACCGCACCCAGGCGACGGGACTGCCGCGCCTGGCTCTGCAACCATGACACGTGTTCGCGGGTAACAGTGCGTTGAATACCGATACCGCCGCAGACAATCACGGTGTCCATTGGCGGGGCTTTGTGCATGGAGGCATCGGGGGTGATTTGCAGACCGTCACTGGCCCAGACTTGCCCGCCATCGACGGTGAGGGTGGTCCAACGATACAGCTCGCGACCGGACAGCTGGTTGGCCATACGCAGTGGCTCGACTGCGGATGCCAGGGAAATCAGCGTGAAATTGTCCAGTAACAAAAAGCCGATGGATTGTGGCGCACGGTTCTGGGGTTGGGCCCCGGAGTTGAACGTCGTCATCGCGGTATCTCCTCACACAAAGCGGGTGATGGCCTCAGGCGGAGGCTCTTGTTATTGCCATCGTTCTCGCGTGGGAGACGGGCTTTGTAATGACAGAGCAAATGCCATGCCTAAATTTGAATGCGCGTTCAATAACTCCTAAAAACGACGTCGGAATGTGTCTATATATGACGCGCAGGGAGTAAGGGTTATAAGTGCCATCAATGGCGGCAAGCGCTCTGCCCCGTTGCGTGTGAGCAAATCGGTAGCACTTGTGGGAACAGGGCTACAGGGAGCTCTGTAAGAGTGTCACCGCAGGCACGGGGTGACGGGCGGTCCGGGACGGGGCGGACCTGATTTTGAGGTCAGGTACTTATCTGTTAGCGACGCGCCAAAAGGTGGCGCGTTTTAAATCGGATGATCACTTTACGCGCAATTTTGACTGGTAGAGCCTCGTGTGTAGGAGCCGGCTTGCTGGCGATAAACGATTACGCGGCTTGACTGATTCACCGCGTCGCCTGAATCGCCAGCAAGCCGGCTCCTACACTCAGCACTCAACCGCGCTGACAGCCAACCCACCCCGCGACGTCTCTTTATACTTGTCATGCATATCGGCACCGGTATCGCGCATCGTGCGGATCACCCGGTCCAGGGAGATAAAGTGCTGGCCATCGCCGCGCAATGCCATCTGGGCCGCATTGATCGCCTTCACCGCGGCAATCGCATTGCGCTCGATGCACGGCACCTGTACCAGGCCGCCCACCGGGTCACACGTGAGCCCCAGGTTGTGCTCCAGGCCGATTTCCGCCGCGTTGCACAGTTGTTCCGGTGTGGCGCCCAGGATTTCTGCCAAGCCTGCCGCCGCCATGGCGCAGGCCGAGCCGACTTCGCCCTGGCAACCGACTTCGGCACCGGAGATCGAGGCGTTCTTCTTGCACAGAATCCCGACCGAAGCTGCGCCGAGCATGTAGTCGACGACATTGGCGTCGGTCACGTCCTCGCTGAACTTCATGAAGTAGTGCAGCACCGCCGGGATGATCCCGGCCGCGCCATTGGTCGGTGCCGTGACCATGCGCCCGCCGGCGGCGTTCTCTTCGTTGACCGCCAGGGCGTACAGGTTGACCCACTCCATGGCGCTCAGCGTCGAGCCGATCACGTTGGGCTTGTTCAGCTCCTGCAAGCTGCGATGCAATTTCGCCGCGCGACGGCGCACGTTCAGCCCGCCGGGCAGGATGCCCTCGTGCTTGAGGCCTTGCTCGACGCAATCCTGCATGGCGCGCCACAGGTGCATCAGGCCACTGCGGATTTCCTCTTCGCTGCGCCACACCTTCTCGTTGGCCATCATCAGTTCGGCCACGCGCAGGTTGTGCTTTTTACACAATTCCAGCAGCTCGGCGGCGCTGGAAAAATCGTACGGCAGTTCGGTGCGATCCATGTCGACCACCCCGCTGCTGGCTTGCGCCTCATCGACGACAAAACCGCCACCCACCGAATAGTAGGTGTCGCGATGCAACTCGCCGTCATCGCCCTCGACAATCAGGGTCATGGCATTGGGATGGAATGGCAGGTTTTCGTCGATCAGGCGCATGTCCCGAGCCCAGATGAACGGCACCGGCAGGCGGCCATCGAGTAACAGCGTGTCGGTTTCGCGCAGGGTGGCAATGCGGATGCCGATTTGCGACGGATCGATCGCGTCCGGCCACTCCCCCATCAAGCCCATGATCACCGCGTTGTCGCTGCCGTGGCCGATGCCGGTGGCCGACAGCGAACCAAAAAGCTGTACTTCGACACGCCGAACCTGCTCAAGCTGCCCGCGTTCACGCAAGCCCTGCACGAACAGCGCCGCGGCCCGCATAGGCCCCACGGTGTGTGAACTGGAAGGGCCGATGCCGATTTTGAACAGGTCGAAAACACTGATAGCCATTACTGCCGGACTCCTGGATGTGCCAACTCCAGGCGCAGAAGCGCCCGGTGACGGAGCTGCTACGCTCAAGCTGCAATCCGTCGTGATGGCCGCATCATCAGGCTTTTATCCTGTCGTTCGACGTCTCACACCGACGCACTCATGTCCACGAACGCCGCGTGTCTTTCACGTCGTGTTTTCGCCGTTTTTTTGCGGCTCAGACGGACAAAAGAGGCTGAAAAAAGCTGTAAACGACGTCACCGACACTGGATGCGACCATCCCTGTACTGGTTACGACGCACCCTGTAGGCGTCAGATTTTCACTGGTACATGATCGTAACGACTCGATTGCAAGGCGCCGTGGTAGAGATGTCTCCAGAACGCCATCCAACCGCAACCTATAAGTGCGGTGGTTCCAGTCGGAAACTACTGCCAAAAAAAACACCAAGGAGTCCATCCATGAAAGGTTCCCCGTCGTTGTTGTTGGCCGCCCTGCTTAGTCTGCCGGTTATGGCGCAAGCCGCCGAACCTGCTCAATGCAGCACCGTAAACTTCTCCGATGTCGGCTGGACCGACATCACCGCAACGACCGCCACCACCAGCGTCGTGCTCAACGCCCTCGGCTACAAGACCAAGACCACCATGATTTCCGTGCCCGTGACCTACAAGTCCCTGGCCGACGGCAAGAACATGGACGTGTTCCTCGGTAACTGGATGCCGACCATGGAAAACGACATCAAGGCCTACCGCGATGCCGGCACCGTGGAAACCGTGCGCACCAACCTCAAGGGCGCCAAATACACCCTCGCCGTGCCACAAGCCCTGTACGACAAAGGGCTGCATGATTTTGCCGACATCGCCAAGTTCAAGAAGGAACTGGACGGCAAGATCTACGGCATCGAGCCCGGCAACGACGGCAACCGCCTGATCCAGAGCATGATCGACAAGAACGCCTTCGGCCTCAAGGACGCAGGCTTCAAGGTCGTCGAATCCAGCGAAGCGGGGATGCTCTCCCAGGTCGACCGCGCACAGAAACGCGACACCGCCGTGGTTTTCCTCGGCTGGGCGCCGCACCCTATGAACAAGCGCTTCAAGATTCAATACCTGACCGGCGGCGACGATTTCTTTGGCCCGGATTTCGGTGCTGCCACCGTGGCGACCAACACCCGCAAGGGTTACGCCGAGGAGTGCAGCAACGTGGGCCAACTGCTGAAAAACCTGGAGTTCACTGTCGACATGGAGAGCGAACTGATGGGCAACATCCTGGACGACAAGATGAAGCCTGACGCGGCCGCCAAGGCCTGGTTGAAAAAGAATCCACAGGTGCTCGATACCTGGCTCGCTGGCGTGACCACCATTGACGGTAAACCAGGCCTGGAGGCCGTGAAAGCCAAACTCGCGCCTTGAATCGGGGAGCATCGCTTATGCCGGGCGGCTCACGCCGTCCGGGCTGTTAATTTCCTTGCATGCGGACGTTCACTACCATGCTGATTGATCAGAAAATCCCTTTAGGCCAGCACATCGCGAGCTTTGTCGAATGGTTGACGCAACACGGCGCCAACACCTTCGACGCCATTGCCGTGACGCTGGAAACGATGATCCACGGCGTGACTTTCGCGCTGACCTGGTTCAACCCGCTGGCACTGATCGGCCTCATCGCCCTCCTGGCCCATTTCATCCAGCGCAAATGGGGGCTGACCGCTTTCGTCATCGCCTCCTTTCTGCTGATCCTCAACCTGGGGTACTGGCAGGAAACCATGGAGACCCTGGCCCAGGTGCTGTTTGCCACTTTGGTTTGCGTGGTCATCGGCGTGCCACTGGGCATCGTCGCGGCGCACAAGCCAATGTTCTACACTTTTATGCGTCCGGTACTCGATCTGATGCAGACCGTACCGACCTTCGTTTACCTCATTCCTACCCTGACCCTCTTCGGGCTGGGTGTGGTGCCAGGCCTGATCTCCACGGTGGTATTCGCCATCGCCGCGCCGATCCGCCTGACCTACCTGGGCATCCGCGATGTCCCGCAAGAACTGATGGACGCCGGCAAGGCCTTTGGCTGCTCGCGTCGCCAGCTACTGACACGGATCGAACTGCCCCACGCCATGCCGAGCATCGCGGCCGGCATCACCCAGTGCATCATGCTGTCGCTGTCGATGGTGGTGATTGCGGCACTGGTGGGCGCCGACGGACTGGGTAAACCGGTGGTCAACGCACTGAACACTGCTGATATCGCCCTGGGCTTCGAAGCGGGCCTGGCGATCGTACTGCTGGCGATCATGCTCGACCGTATCTGCAAACAACCCGACGCGAAAGTAGGGGGTGACGCATGAGCATAATTCGCTTCGAAGACGTCGACGTGATCTTCACCAAGGATCCACGCGAAGCACTGAAACTTCTCGATCAAGGCTTGACCCGTAGCGAGATCCTGAAAAAGACCGGGCAAATCGTTGGCGTCGAAAAGGCCAGCCTGGATATCGAAAAAGGTGAAATCTGCGTGCTGATGGGCCTGTCAGGCTCCGGTAAGTCCAGCCTGCTGCGTTGCATCAACGGTCTCAACACTGTCAGCCGTGGCAAGCTGTTCGTCGAGCACGAAGGCAAGCAGATCAACATCGCGTCCTGCTCCGCTGCCGAGCTGAAAATGATGCGCACCAAGCGCATTGCGATGGTGTTCCAGAAGTTCGCCCTGATGCCTTGGCTGACGGTGCGCGAGAACATCAGCTTCGGCCTGGAAATGCAGGGCCGTCCGGAGAAGGAACGCCGGAAACTGGTCGATGAAAAACTTGAGCTGGTGGGCCTGACCCAATGGCGCAACAAGAAACCCGATGAGCTGTCCGGTGGCATGCAGCAACGTGTGGGCCTGGCCCGTGCGCTGGCGATGGACGCCGACATCCTGCTGATGGACGAACCGTTCTCGGCACTCGACCCGCTGATCCGCCAGGGCCTGCAGGACGAACTGCTGGAGCTGCAACGCAAGCTGAGCAAGACCATTGTGTTCGTCAGCCACGACCTCGATGAAGCCCTGAAGCTCGGCAGCCGTATCGCAATCATGAAAGACGGCCGGATCATCCAGTACAGCAAGCCTGAAGAAATCGTCCTCAACCCTGCGGACGACTACGTGCGGACCTTCGTCGCCCACACCAACCCGCTGAACGTACTGTGCGGGCGCAGCTTGATGCGCACCCTGGACAACTGCAAGCGCATCAACGGCTCGGTGTGCCTCGATCCGGGCGGCGATTCGTGGCTTGACCTCGCCGAAGGCAACACCATCAAGGGCGCACGCCAGAACGGTGCGAGCCTGGACCTGCAGAACTGGATTCCAGGTCAGGCGGTCGAAGGCCTGGGCCGCCGGCCGACGCTGGTGGATTCCAACATCGGCATGCGCGACGCACTGCAGATTCGTTATCAGACCGGCAACAAACTGGTGTTGCACGACAACAACAAAGTGGTCGGGATTCTCGGCGACAGCGAGCTGTACCACGCGCTGCTCGGCAAGAACCTGGGCTAAGGCCACACACACAAAAACGCCGCGAGAGATCGCGGCGTTTTTATTTGTGGGAAATCGGCTCACCCAGCAATGCGGCTGATGACCCCTTCGCGAGCAAGCCCGCTCCCACAGGGGAATGCATTCCAAATGTGGGAGCGGGCT